>CACBFE010000005.1 GCA_902538445.1 uncultured Pelagibacteraceae bacterium
GGAAAAAACTTTTAAACTCTCCGTACAATTGAGCAGCTAAAGTTTTATTTGGCGCTAGAATAAGAGCTGGCCTATTAGCCTTTTCGATAACTTTTGCCATTGTAAAAGTTTTACCCGATCCAGTAACCCCCAAAAGCACTTGTTCTTGTTTATTATCTTTTAAGTTTTTTAATATTTGCTCTATAGCCTCCGGTTGGTCACCGCTAGGTTGAAAATCACTTTTGATTTTAAAGTTAATACCTCCCTCTAACTTCTTAATTTTTTTCGAGTTATCTACTTCTAGATTAGCTAATTTTTCTTGATAAGTATTTTGCATTTTGTGTTAATAATAAATTAATTATATTATAAATTTCAATGAGCATAGTTTCCAATAGTTTAAAACGTATAAAACCGTCGCCTACAATAGCAGTTACCTCAAAAGCTAGAGAAATGAAAGCTGCTGGGAAGGATGTAATAGGTTTAGGTGCTGGTGAGCCTGATTTTGATACTCCAGATAATATTAAAGAAGCAGCAATAGAAGCGATTAGAAAAGGCGATACGAAATATACTGCAGTGGATGGAACCCCAGCGTTAAAAAAAGCTATCCAAGCAAAATTTTCTAGAGAAAATGATTTATCATATGAGCTTGATCAAATTTCAGTTGGAACTGGTGGAAAGCAAGTTTTATATAACGCTTTTATGGCAACCATAAATAAAGGTGACGAGGTAATTATTCCAGCTCCTTATTGGGTTTCTTATCCAGACATTGTTTTGTTAGCTGGGGGAAAACCCAAAATAATTAAATGTGATGAAAAAAATAATTTTAAATTAACACCAGAAAAATTAAAAAAGGCAGTTTCAAAGAAAACAAAGTGGATAATTATAAACTCTCCATCTAACCCTACAGGCTCTGGTTATACTAAAGATGAGATAATAGCTTTATCAAAGATTTTAATAAAATATAAAAATTTATATATTTTAAGCGATGATATTTATGAACATATTACATATGACGGTTTTAAATTTTTTACAATTGCCCAAATTGAAAAATTAAAAAGCAGAACTTTAACCATGAATGGAGTGAGTAAATCCTACTCAATGACTGGTTGGAGGATAGGTTATGCTGCGGGCCCAAAAGAAATCATCAAAGCGATGGCTAAAATTCAATCTCAATCAACAAGTAATCCCACATCTATAAGCCAAGCAGCTGCGGTAGAAGCTTTGAACGGAACACAAGACTTTATTTTAGAGAGATCAAATTCTTTTAAAGAAAGAAGAAATTTTGTTGTTGATAGTTTAAATAACATAAAAGGTATAAGTTGTTTAAGTCCTGAAGGAGCTTTTTACGTTTTTCCTAATTGCAAAAAATTACTGAACAACAAAACTAAACTTAAAACTGACAAAGACTTTGTAGAAAAGTTATTGGAAAAAGCCGAGGTAGCTGTGGTTCAAGGTTCTGCTTTTGGTTTAGAAGGTTACTTTAGAATATCTTATGCCACATCAATGGATAATTTAAAGAAAGCAATGGATAGAATTAAATCTTTTTGTAATAGCCTTAATTAGACTCAGATAAATATTTTTCAGCTTCAAGTGCAGACATACAGCCCATACCAGCTGCTGTAACAGCTTGTCTAAAAATTTTGTCTTTTACATCACCCGCCGCAAATACTCCTGGAATATTTGTAGCCGTCGAGTCAGGTTGAGTTATAAGGTATCCTTCTTTATCCATTTTTAATTGATCTTTGAACAAAGATGTCGCTGGATCATGACCTATAGCAATAAATAAACCGTCAACTTTAAGATCTTTAACTTTATTATCTTTTACATTTTTAATTTTTAATGCATTCACAGTTTTAGGCTCTTTTGTACCTAATACGTCTTCAACAACGCTGTCCCAAATAATTTCTATTTTTTTGTTTGCTTTTAATTTTGCTTGAAGCATTTTTTCTGCTCTTAATTCATTCCTTCTATGGATTAGATAAACTTTTGAAGCAAACTTAGTTAGAAACATTGCTTCTTCAACAGCTGCGTTTCCTCCGCCAACTACAGCTACTTCTTTTTCTTTAAAGAAAAATCCATCGCATGTAGCGCAAGCTGAAACTCCAAAACCCCTGAATTCTTGCTCAGACTTCAAATTTAACCATCTAGCTTGTGCGCCTGTTGAAATTATGAAACTATCTGCAGTGTAAATTTGTCCGCTATCACCAGTTGC
Source organism: uncultured Pelagibacteraceae bacterium (assembly GCA_902538445.1). Taxonomy (GTDB): domain Bacteria; phylum Pseudomonadota; class Alphaproteobacteria; order Pelagibacterales; family Pelagibacteraceae; genus Pelagilacustribacter. Next base: position 2,192 of record CACBFE010000005.1, read on the forward strand.
TGTGAAAGGTTTTTTAGTTAAATCAACTTTACTTATGTGATCTTGTATCATTTCTGTTCCAACAGCTTCAGCTTGGCCTTTCATTTCATCCATAAGCCAAGGACCTTGAATTACTTTTGAATATCCAGGGTAATTTTCAACATCAGTAGTTGTAGTTAATTGTCCTCCTGGTTGAGAACCGTGGACAAGTATTGGTTTTAACATTGCTCTAGCCGCATAAATAGCCGCTGTATAACCAGCGGGACCGGATCCAAGAATTAACACTTTTGTATGTTTTGTTGATTTATTATTCATTATGTAAAGGTATATAGTAACTAATGTTAGAATTAAAAGCACTTCTTTTAACTCAAGGTATGCACGGCATGGTTAGCCAAGTAGAGGGATTAGCTAAAGCATTGGGCCTAAGTTATAAACACCAAAAAATTGAATTAAAATCTTTTTGGAATTTAGTTCCTCCAAAAATCAGTCCAATTTCAGAAAATTTGGTAAAAAACAAATTCGTGTGTGATTGTAAGGTTATAATATCATGTGGAAGAAAAAGTGTAATACCATCAATAGCTTTAAAAAAAAGATTAGGTGATCAAATTTTCAATATTCACGTACAAGATCCAAAAATATCCTTTAAATATTTTGACTTAATTGTAAGTCCAGAACATGATAATTTAAAAGGTGAAAATGTCATTAGCACAACTGGAGCTATTCATTATTTAACCAAAAAAGAAATAATGGATAACTCTCAATACTTGGGAATAGAGAGAGATAAAAGAAGAGAATTAGTTGCCTTTATTATTGGCGGACCAAATAAATATTACAAGTACTCTGAAAAACAAATTCATGAACTTTTTAATAAAATAAAAACTTTATTCACTCCAGATAAATTTAAGATTATTGTTATACCCTCTTATCGTACTCCTGAAAATATTTTAAAAATGGCATTTAACACTTTTAATATTGACCATCATGTAGTAAAAACTATTGACAAGAAAGCTTATCTTTCAGCATTAGCAATTTCAAATTACATAGTTGTTACATGTGACTCTACGTCAATGATTTCAGAAGCGGCCATGACCGGTAAACCAGTTTACATTGCAATGATGAAATCTATTAAACCTACGGGAAGATTTAAAAAATTTTATTCACAATTAAGAGATTTAGGTATAACAAGAGAGTTAGAAAATAGTGTTGAAAGTTGGAGTTATAACAAATTAAATGAAGTTACTAGAATAGCGCCGATAGTGAAAGCAAAAATGAAAAAAAATGGAATTATTTAAATCTTTAGAAAAAAAAACGAAATTATTTAACGATCCTTTTAAACACTTTGAAATTAATGAGCCATTAACTCAAAATGCAATAGATGAGATTTGTAGCGCTGAGATAGCTGATCCTAGAAAACAAAATTTAAATTATGATGGAACAAGAGCTCTTGACGGTGGTGAAGGAACTTTTCGAGAAGGAATAAAAGATGGAGGTAAAGCAAAAAAACTTAGATGTTACGTTACAAAAGAGAACTCTGGTCAATTTCCTTATCTTACAAAATTTATTGAGGAATTGAGATCACCCGAAGTTTATAAAAAGATAGGTTCTCTAATTGGAAAAGATTTAAGAAATTCTTATGTAAGACTTGAAGTAATTAGCGATCGAGAAGGTTTTTGGCTTAAACCCCATTGCGATATAAAAGAGAAACTAATGTCTTCAATAGTTTTTGTTAATTTACATAACGAGTCAGAAAATTTAGGAACTGATTTCTATGATGAAAAATTAAATAAAGTTAAAACTGTTCCTTACAAACATAATTACGGATACTTCTTTACTAGTGGACCAAATACTTGGCATGGGATGGAAAAAAAAGAGATTAAGAAAGAGAGAAGATGTATTCAAATAAACTATGTTACTTTTGAAACAGATTGGAAGGTTAAAAGTTAAATATCTTGTAAAGAAGTAACACTAATATCTCTCAATTTTAGAGATTTAATACCCTCCAAACAAACCTTAGCTGTTGACATGTTTGTGCAATACGGAACTTTATTAGCTAAAGTAGCTCTTCTCAAAGCAACTGCATCACTTAATTGCGACTCACTATTCCCACCGCCTGTATTGATCACCAAAGCTATTTTTTTTGAATTAAGAACATCAACAATATGCGGGGACCCCTGATTAACTTTATTTATCTTTTTACATTTAATTCCGTGTTTGCTTATATAATCAGCAGTGCCACCAGTTCCGCAAAGTTTGAAATTTAATTCAACTAACTGTTTTGCTAATTGCACCCCTTCTTTTTTATGACTATTTTTTAAAGAGATAAAAGCTAAGCCTTTTTTAGGCAGAGAATTTGATGCTGCGATTTGACTTTTAGCAAATGCCATTCCAAAATTTTTATCAAAACCCATCACTTCACCCGTAGATTTCATTTCTGGTCCAAGTAAAAGATCGCTGTTTGGAAATTTATTGAATGGGAATACCGCCTCTTTAACTGCAAACATTTCTTTCGTTTTTCTTTTTAAGTTAAACTTAGTTAATTTTTCTCCAGCCATCACTCTTGAGGCTATCTTAGCAAGTGGTAAACTTTTTGCTTTTGAAACAAATGGAACAGTTCTACTAGCTCTTGGATTTACCTCGATCACATAAATTTTATCGTTTTTAATTGCATATTGGACATTCATGAAACCTTTAACCTTAAGTGCTAGAGCTAATTTTTTTGTTTGATTTTCAATTTCTTTTATTAAAAAAGATTTAATTGATACCGGCGGTAGACTACAAGCAGAGTCACCTGAGTGAATTCCAGCTTCTTCTATATGTTGCATAATACCAGCTACGAAAACATTTTTTCCGTCTGATATAGCGTCAACATCAACTTCCATTGCATTATCAATAAACTTATCAATTAAGATTGGATTTTTTTCTGCTACTTTAAACGCTTCTTTTACAAAGTTCTTAAGCTGGCTTTTTTCATAAACTATTTCCATAGCTCTTCCACCTAGTACATAAGAAGGTCTTACCATTAAAGGCAAACCTATTTTATCAGCTATCTTAATTGCTTGAGGAAAAGTTTTTGCTATACCACTTTCGGCTTGATTTAAATTTAACTTTTTTAAAAGATTTCTAAATCTGTTCCTATCTTCGGCAAGATCAATCGATGTATACTGTGTACCTAAAATCGGAAGTTTGTTGTCGTGCAAAAATTTTGCAAGTTTTATAGGTGTTTGACCCCCAAACTGCGTAATTACTCCTTTTACATTACCTTTTGATTTCTCTTTTTTTATAATGTTAAAAACATATTCATCAATTAAGGGTTCAAAATACAATCTATCACTTGTATCGTAATCTGTTGATACAGTTTCCGGATTACAATTGACCATAATAGTTTCATACTTAGCTTCTTTAAGAGCAAAACTAGCTTGGCAACAGCAATAATCAAACTCAATTCCTTGACCAATTCTATTTGGACCTCCACCCAGTATAATAATTTTATTTTTACTAGAAGGGTCAGACTCACATTCTACATAAGATGAGAAATGTCTTTGATAAGTAGAATACATGTATGGAGTAAAAGATCTAAATTCTGCAGCACAAGTATCTACTTTTTTATAAACTGGTAAAACTTTTAACGCAGTTCTTTTTTTTCTAATTAATGACTCCGAAGTGTTAGTGAGTTCCGATAATTTTTTATCAGAAAATCCTATTGATTTAATATAATTGAATTCATTGAAAGTTTTTGGAAGACCTTTTTTCTTCATTTTGATTTCACTATCTATGATCTCTTTAATTTGACTTAAAAACCAAGGGTCTATTTTTGAAAGATTATATATTTTATTTAAATTGATTTTTTTTCTAATAGCTTCTGCAATGAGTAGTATCTTATTGGGAATATTTTCCTTTAGCTTCTTTTCTATTTTTTCTTTACTAAGATTAAATATTTGATCTAAACCTGAGAAACCTGTCTCCAAAGAAACCAAAGCTTTTTGCAAGGACTCTTTAAAGTTTCTGCCTATCGCCATAGCCTCACCTACAGATTTCATTGACGTTCCCAAAACTGCGGCTGAAGTTGAGAATTTTTCAAAGGTAAATCTTGGAATTTTTGTCACTACATAATCTATTGTAGGCTCAAAGGATGCAGGAGTTACTTTTGTGATTTCATTTTTTAATTCATCTAAAGTATATCCAACCGCTAGCTTTGCGGCTACTTTTGCTATTGGAAAACCAGTTGCTTTAGAAGCTAGAGCAGATGACCTTGAAACTCTTGGGTTCATCTCAATGATTACCATCCTTCCATTTTTTGGATTGATCGCAAATTGAACATTAGATCCACCTGTTTCTACTCCAATTTTTCTTAAGCAAGCTATAGAAGCATTTCTCATAACTTGGTACTCTTTGTCAGTTAAAGTAAGCGCAGGTGCAATAGTTACGGAGTCACCAGTATGTATGCCCATAGGATCTACATTTTCTATTGAACAGATAATAATACAATTATCATTTTTATCTCTTACTACTTCCATTTCAAATTCCTTCCAACCTTCTAGACACTCCTCTACTAAAACTTGATTTACAGGCGACTCATGTAGTCCATTCTTTATTATTTTAAAAAACTCTTTTTTATTTTTAGCAATACCACCGCCTAACCCACCAAGAGTGAACGCTGGTCTAATGATTGCAGGTAATCCGATCTGCTTTAATGCTTGGGTAGACTGATTAAAGTTATTTACAATTTTTGATTTAGGAAGATCTAAACCAATCTCAATCATGTTTTTTCTAAACTTTTTTCTATCCTCAGCATTAGATATTGCTTTTGAATTGGCGCCTATAAGTTCAATTTTATATTTTTTAAGAATTCCTTTTTTCTCAGCCTCCATTGCTAAATTTAATGCAGTTTGGCCTCCCATGGTCGGTAATATTGCATCGGGTTTTTCTTTAATAAGAATTTTCTCAAGAACTTCTATCGTAATAGGTTCTATGTAAGTTTTATCTGCAACATTTGGGTCAGTCATTATAGTTGCTGGATTAGAGTTTACTAAAATTACTTTAAATCCCTCATCTTTTAATGCTTTACACGCTTGAGTTCCCGAGTAATCAAATTCACAGGCTTGACCAATGATGATTGGTCCAGCTCCAACAACTAAAATCTTTTTAATGTCTTTTCTTTTTGGCATATCTTTTCATACTATTTATAAATTCTTCAAATAAATAAACACTATCCTGTGGACCTGGGTTAGACTCAGGATGATATTGCACAGAATAAACAGGTTTATTTTTCAATTTTATTCCCTCAATACTATTATCAAAAAGAGATTGATGAGTAATTTGTATGTTGCTTTTTAAACTACTTTTCACAACTTCAAACCCATGGTTTTGACTAGTAATTTCTACATTCCCATTAATTAAATTTTTGACTGGATGATTCGCACCTCTGTGACCAAGACTCATTTTTTTTGTTTTTGCGCCCAATGCTAAAGCAAGAATTTGATGACCTAGACAAATACCGAATATAGGCAAATTGTTTTTGATTAATTCTTTTACTATTGGTATTGCATATTTACCTGTTGCAGCTGGGTCACCTGGTCCATTGGATAGAAAAATTCCGTTTGGTTTTAACTTAATTATATCAGAAGCTAATGTTTTGCATGAAACCACCGTAACTTTACAATTAAAATCTGAAAAATATCTTAAAATATTTTTTTTTACTCCATAATCTATTGCAACAACGTGGAAGTTTTTTTTATCATTTTTCACAAAACCAGCTTCTTTTTTCCATGTTTTAAAACCTTTCCAAATATAATTTTTTTTTGTAGAAACTTTTTGGGCTAAATCTAAATTTTTAAGTCCACTCCATTTTTGTGTTTGTCTAAGAAGTTTTTTAATATTTAGTTTATTATTTTTTGAGAATGATATGGTTCCTTTAGGGGCTCCTTTATCTCTTATAATACTTGTAAGATTTCTTGTGTCGATGCCAGTAATGCCAACAATTTTATTTTTCTTTAACCAATCATCCAGGTGTTTAAGTGCTCTGTAGTTAGAAGGACTTGTAATCTCAGAGTTTATAATAACTCCCTTCGTCCAGATTTTATCAGACTCATGATCTTCGAGATTAGTCCCTACATTTCCAACGTGTGGGAATGTGAAATTTATAATTTGTTCAGCGTAAGATGGGTCTGATATAATTTCTTGGTATCCAGTAATAGAGGTATTAAAGCATACTTCACCTGTAGCGGTGCCTTGATAACCTAATCCTAGGCCTCTAAAAAATTTACCGTTTTGTAGAATTAAAATAGCAGTGGTATCGATCTTGTTAAGATTTTTAATTGAGTTTATATTTTGAATAAAAGGTTTCAAATACAACTCATGAGTTAAAGTAAAATACTTATAAACATGATTTTGCGCAACATATGAAATAGTAATAAAATCGTCAAGAAAGTTCTTTTTATTTTAGATAAGAATTGTGATTAAAATAATTTTTAAACATGTCTTTAAAAAAGCAAATTAACGAAAAACTTAATCAAGCACTTAAAGCTAAGGACAAGAGCACGTACCCAACCCTTAGGCTTGTAGTGTCAGCGATAAAAGATGCTGAGATTGCCTTTAGAACCAAAGGTCAAAAAGAAATGGCCGATAGCGATATAATGGCAATTTTAAAAAAAATGATTAAACAGAGAAATGAGTCTTGCGAGGTATACAAAAAAGCTGGTCGTAACGAGCTTCTAGAAAATGAAACAAAAGAAATTGAAGTAATAAGTAATTTTTTACCCAAACAACTAAGTGAAGAAGAGACTAAAAAGTTATGTCAGGAAGCAGTAAAATCTTCTGGAGCATCTTCCATGAAAGACATGGGAAAAGTCATGGGAATATTAAAATCAAAAAATGCGGACACTCTTGATTTTTCAAAAGTCAGCTCAATTATTAAAGAACTTTTGAATTAAATGAAATATCCAAAAGAATATCTTGATGAAATAAAATTAAGATTGAAAGTTTCTCAAGTTGTAGGAAAAACAGTTCAATTAAAAAAAAGAGGAAAGGAATTTATTGGACTTTCACCTTTTAAAAATGAAAAAAGTCCTTCATTTACTGTTAATGATGAAAAAGAATTTTATCACTGTTTTAGCAGCGGTGAACATGGAAATATTTTTGATTTTTTAATGAAAACAAAATCAATTGGATTTGGAGAGGCCGTAAGATCTTTAGCTGCTGAAGCAGGAATGCAACCCTATAGGTTTTCAAATTTTGATCAAAAAAAAGATTTAAGATTTCAAACGTATAAAAGTATTTTTAAAGATTATTCATATTATTTTCACCAGCAATTATTTAATTCAGACAATAAAGAAGCAAGAGAGTACTTTTTAAAAAGAGGTTTAGATAAAAAAATTATTGAAGAATTTCAATTAGGTTACGTGCCTTGGAAAAATAACTTCTATGAGGAACTATTAAAAAAATATTCTGAAGAAGAAATAAACTTAACGGGCCTATATTATAAAAATGATAAAACTGGCAAATTTATAGACAGGTTTAATTCAAGAATAATATTTCCTGTAAACAATATTACTGGAGATACAATTGCCTTTGGGGGGAGAATCATACGCGAGAGTAAATTAGCTAAATATATAAATTCCCCTGAGACTGAATTTTATAAAAAAGGTAATACGATTTTTAATTTAGATAAAGCAAAGAATACAAGATCTGAAACAGACGAAGTTTTAGTTGTAGAAGGTTATATGGATGTTGTTAGCGTTTACTCATCTGGAATTAAAAACGTTATTGCAAATTCAGGTACTGCTCTGACAGATAGACAGATAAGTTTAATATGGAAATTTTTTTCAAACCCAGTTGTTTGCTTAGATGGTGATGAAAGCGGACAAAAAGCTGCATTAAGAATTGCAGAAAAATTATTTCCATATATAAATGAAAAAAACAAAATTTATTTCTCTATTTTGCCAGATGGAACAGACCCAGATGATTATATAAAGCAGAAAGGTAAAGATGGATTAATAAATTTGTTAAAAGAAAAACAAATAATCCAGTCTTTTATCTGGAATTATCATCTAAACAAAATAGACCAGAATAATCCTTACGAAATTTCAAAATTTGAAAAAGAAATTAAAAGTTTGTCATATTCTATTCAGGACGAAACTCTTAAAAAGTATGTTTTAGAGGATTTTTTAGAAAAAATTAAAAGTTTAACTCCAATTCAATCTTCGAGAAGAAATTTTAAGCACGAACCATATTATAAGAAAAAAAATCGTCAAATTCTTAAAGAGACGAAAATTTTACACCAAAAAAAGAAAAACTTGTCGAGAATTCAAATAATTGAATTTTCAATTTTGTTTTTAATACTTAATAATTTAGAAATAGCTTCAAAAAAAATTGAAGAATTATCTAAGATTGAGTTCTTAACTGAAAAAAATGAGGGTTTAAAAAATGCTATAATTAACTCTTTAACCGAGGGTTATGACAAAGAAATTATTCGATCACATCTAAATACTGAGTACGATAAAATTATCAAAGAAGTAAATGAAAATTCTAATATCCAATTAATTATTGAAAATAAGAAAAATGAGGATGTAATAAATTTACTTGAAGAATTAATCGAAGATCACGAGGAGCAAAGTAATTTAAGAAAAATAGAATCTCTGGAGCAAAAATTAATTAATAACTTAGATGAAAACTCATATTCAGAGCTTGTTAAGCTTAAAAATCAACTAAATAGTGATTAAAAAAAGTATAGATTTTTCAGACTAAGACACTATATATACACATCTCGACTATGGCAGAAAAAATCATAACAAAATCATTCGAAAGACTTCTTGATAAAGGAAAGCATAGAGGTTTTATAACCTACGAGGAGCTAGGAAAATCATTAGGCAAGAGAAATAGCACAAACGAAAATATAGAACGTGCTTTGATGATTCTTGTAGATGAAAAAGTCACTTTAGTAGAAAAAAAATCTCAATATCAGTCTAATAAGAAAAAAGAAACATCATCACAAGTTGAGGAAAAAACATCTGATAAGAGCGACGATCCAATTAGGATGTACTTAAGAGAAATGGGTGGAGTAGAACTTTTATCGAGAGAGGGTGAAATTGCAATCGCAAAAAGAATTGAAGCTGGAAAAGATGTAATGATTAATGCGCTTACACAAAGCCCTATTGTAGGAAAAAAAATTTTTGACTGGAAAGGGCAAATTGAAAGTCAACAAATGCTGGTAAGAGATATTATTGACATAGACTCTACTTATGAAGATTTCGAAGCATTAGATAATGATGATGATTTAAAAATAAATAAAAAATCCAAAACAAAAAAAGAAAAAGATAATACAAGCGAAACTCAAAAAGCCGATGAAAATACTAACAGTGAAGACGATGAATTTAATGTTTCACTCGCAAAAATGGAGGAAGAAATTAAGCCAAAAATTATTAACATCTTAGACTCCTTAAACAAAAATTATTCAAAATTACAAAAGTATCAATTAGAAAAACTTGATTGTTTATTAGCTTCAAAAGAACTTTCCGTTTCAAAAAACAAAAACTTTAAGAAAATCCAAGAAATTTTGGTAGATAATTTTAAAAATTTACAGTTAGCCCCTCACGTCGTTGAAGAATTAGTCCAATCACATTATAGAGAAAATAAAAAAATTGTTTCCCTTGAGGGTGTCCTTTTAAGATTAGCTATGGATAACAAAATATCACGTGAAGAATTTTTAAAATATTATATCGGCAATGAGATAAATCCGAAATTTGAATCTTTTTTAAAAGAAAATCCAACTTGGAAAGCTTTTTTTAAAAAATATAAGAAAGATTTTACTGAAATAAAAGATAGACTAGTAGAATTTAGTAAAAAAATTGGTTTATCTGTAGGTGAATTTAAAAAATTGGTTAGCAGAATTCAGAAAGGTGAAAGAGAGTCAAGAATAGCTAAAAAAGAAATGGTAGAGGCCAATTTGAGGTTAGTAATATCTATTGCTAAAAAATATACTAACAGAGGTCTTCAATTTTTAGATTTAATTCAAGAGGGAAATATAGGGTTAATGAAAGCAGTAGATAAATTTGAATATAGAAGAGGATATAAATTTTCAACTTATGCGACTTGGTGGATTAGACAAGCAATCACAAGATCAATAGCGGATCAAGCCAGAACCATTAGAATTCCAGTTCACATGATCGAAACAATAAACAAAATAGTTAGAACACAACGTCAAATTATGAGTGAGTTTGGAAGAGAACCTACTCCTGAAGAACTAGCAAAAAAGTTAGCAATGCCACTTGAGAAAGTGCGAAAAGTTTTAAAAATCGCTAAAGAACCAGTTTCACTTGAAACACCAGTTGGAGATGAAGAAGATAGTAGCTTAGGAGATTTTATTGAGGATAAAAATGCTTTACAGCCATTAGATACTGCCATTCAATCTAACTTGAGTGAGTCAACAACAAAAATTTTGGCATCATTAACTCCAAGAGAAGAGAGAGTATTAAGAATGCGTTTTGGAATAGGCATGAATACTGACCACACTTTGGAAGAAGTAGGATTACAATTTTCCGTAACACGGGAAAGAATAAGACAAATCGAAGCAAAAGCTTTAAGAAAGCTTAAACATCCTAGTAGATCAAAACAGCTAAAAAGTTTCTTAGAAAAATAATTAATTGTGATATAAGAATAATATTTGGGCCTGTAGCTCAGTTGGTTAGAGCAGTACACTCATAATGTATTGGTCCCAGGTTCGAGTCCTGGCGGGCCCACCATTTAAATTCTTTATATTAAGAAAATTTAATTTTTTACAAATTCATCCAGCTTACTAATTAATACCTTAATATCGTTATCATTAGAGCTAAGAATTGATGCAAACTCTTCTTTTTGTGTTCTTGCTAAACTTAAACCTTCTACAATTAAATCTCTTATTAGAGGTTTCTCAGGGTTTTTTGTATAAACTCTCCAGTCAATCTTTATTTCAGGACTGCCATCAATAGGGGTTACCTTTGAACTTACGATTGTATATTTGGAACTTTTTTTTTCCTGATCTACCACTTCAAATTTACTTGAGGAGTAGTCCGATAACCTTGATGTAAGACTTTTTAAAAAATATTTTTCAAAAGATTCTTGATAATTATTTATATCGTTTTCATCAGAGGATTTTCTTAATTCTCCCAAAGTATAAAGCCCAAGTGCGTTTATATCTACGTATTCTAAAGCTAGCTGTTCAATAAAATCTGCTTTTTGATTTTTGTCTAGGTCTTTATTAGATAATTTACTTATAGCTTCGTTTACGAGTTCACTGATGAAATCTTTAGGGTTAGCGCTATATGCATGAAGTTGAGTAGTTTGAAGAAATAAAAAAAAAGAAATAAAATAAATACTTACTTTTTTCATTTTGATTTTAATTATTTAAATCTCCCCACTCATCTTCATCTTCGATAGAGTTTTTTATTTTATTTTCTCTATCTTGAAGATAAATACTTTTAAGCGAGGAATATAAATCTATAGAATTTTTTTCTAAGGATTGGAAATTTTTGTCATTATCGGCTCTGAAATCAACTACACCTGTTGCTTTAACAGAGTAATAATCAAGAGTATTTCCAGATGCACCGAAAAGCTCTTTTTCTCTAAGTGTCACATGTGCAAATGGATCTATAAAAGTATCAGCAAGAAGACCAATAGAGTCTCTTGCTGTTGTAGGACCCAAAATTGGAAGAACAAAATAACATCCTGGGCCTATTCCATATGACCCTAAAGTTTGACCAACATCTTCTTTGTGGGGTTTAAGGCCAATTTTTTCAGCAGGATTGAAAATACCCAAAATACCAACCGTAGTGTTTATGGCAAAACTTCCTACTGAATGCCCTAATTGCTTAAACTCGCCCTGTAAAATATTGTTTGGAATTGATAATAAAGTTCCAATGTTCGAAGTGAAATTACTTGTGCCAGTCCTTATTGGTGAGGGTAATTTATTATAACCCTTTGCTAATGGTTCTAAGATAATATCGTCTAATGCCATGTTAAATTTAAAAATTGCTCTGCTTGTTCCTTCAAAACACTCTTCAGCAGATTGAACAGACGGAGATGCTATAAATAGGAGTGTCAAAAAAGACAATATAACCTTAATATTTTTAAAAGAATTCATAATCGCTATATATATAATTTTAATCTATATTCTAGAAGAAATTTAGCCTAAAATTGATAAAAAATACCAATATTACGCTTACAGTTAATATTATGAAAATAGTTCAAAGATTATCTCCAAATCAATCAAAGAATCTGAGGTCTTTTAGAGACATAAAGTTTATAATAATTCATTATACCGGAATGCAATCAGAAATTGAATCAATCAAAAGGCTGTTAAATCCCAAGTCTAAAGTAAGTTGTCACTATTTAATCAGTAGAAATGGAAAAATTATTCAGATGGTTAAAGATACTCGAGTAGCTTGGCATGCTGGTAAATCTAAGTGGAAAAAATTTACTAATCTAAATAAAAATTCTTTAGGCATTGAATTAGTTAATAGAGGGCACAAATATGGCTACCAAAGTTTTAGCAATAAACAGATTATAAGTTTAATTCAATTATGCAAAAAATTAAAAAAAAAATACTTAATTAAGAGAGAAAATTTTCTTGGCCACTCTGACATTGCCCCGCTAAGAAAAAATGATCCAGGAGAAAAATTCCCTTGGGAAAGTTTAAGCACTCACAATATTGGTATGTGGTATAAAAAAAGAGGCAATTATGATTTTGCCGTAATAAAAAAAAAAATTGAAATTCATTTTTTTAAAAATCTTCATAAAATTGGTTATGGTTATTTTAGCATCAATAAAAGGAACTCTAAGGATAAAAAGATAATTAAATCTTTTCAAAGACATTACCTTCCAAGTAACGTTACTGGAAGAATAGATCAAAAAACCTTTATAATTAGCCATTTTTTAGCTCATTAGGCTTTAATATCTTGATTATATGCAATTAATTAATTAAAAGACTTTTGCCAGATAATTGGATTGTCGCTATTATAGTTATACTTATAGTAGAGGAAAGTCCGGGCTCCAGAAAGACACAGTGCCAGTTAATAACTGGCGAAGGTGACTTCAGGGATAGTGCCACAGAAAATAAACCGCCTTATCAAGGCAAGGGTGAAACGGCGAGGTAAGAGCTCACCGGTTTTTTGGTAACAAAAAACGCAAGGCAAACCCCACTGGGAGCAAGGTTAAATAGGGAAAACAATGTGCGTAAGCACTAAAAACAGTCTTTCGTTAGTTTTCCGGGTTAACCGCTTGAGCTTAAATGTGAATTTGAGCCTAGATAAATGACATCTTCAATGACAGAACCCGGCTTACAGATTATCTGGCAAAATCATAGCAAAAATGTTCTTCTTTTGTACTTTAAATAAAATATAAAATTATTGACTAATTTTTAAAAACCCATACTATCCCAATAAATCCCATAAAGGAGGGTAGATTGGAAAATTTAAATATTAACAGGTTTTTTACTAAAAATGTTTTTATCAAGTTACGAGAACAAAATAGACAAGAAGGGACGTGTTTCAGTGCCAGCAACATTTAGATCTCACCTAAACTCTATTGGGTACAATGGTTTTATAAGCTACCCGTCTTTTAATCATCCTGCGTTAGAAGCTTGTTCACAAGATAGAATAGAAAAACTTTCAAATACCATAGACTCACTTAATCCCTTTGAGGAAAAAAGAGATTTTTTTGCTACTTCTATTTTATCTGAAAGCGAGAACTTACAGTTTGATACGGAAGGAAGAGTTTCTTTATCTAAAAAATTACTTGATCACGCAAAAATAAGAAACAGTGTTTTGTTCGTTGGGTTAGGAAAAACTTTTCAAATATGGGAGCCGAATAATTTTAGTAAATTTAAAACAGTAGCTAGAAAAAAAGCTTATCAAAATAGATCGAGTTTAAAATGGGAAAATAAAAACAGGGGAGAGTTATCATGAGCATAAATATTGGCGGAGGAGAAGTAAAAGAATTAAAACCTAGAATATTAGTTTTAGGTGTGGGAGGTGCTGGTGGAAACGCTATTAATGCGATGATTGAAGCTGGTATGGAAGGAGTGGAATTCGTTGCAGTAAATACAGATGCGCAAGATTTAAAAATGAGCAAAGCCCACGCAAAAATTCAAATTGGCATGAACCTTACAAAAGGTTTAGGCGCTGGAGCAAAACATGATATTGGTCAGGCTGCAGCGGATGAGTCTTTAAATGAAATTGCAAACTTTATGCAGGGCGCAAACATGGTTTTCATTACTTCAGGAATGGGTGGGGGAACAGGAACTGGAGCCTCACATGTCATAGCAAAAGCAGCTAGAGAATTGAATATTTTAACTGTAGGTGTAACAACTTTACCTTTTTCTTACGAGGGACCTAAAAGAATGAGAAGAGCAATTGAAGGGTTAGAACAATTTAAAAAACATTTAGATACTGTCATAGTAGTACCAAATCAAAATCTTTTTAAGATTGCGAGTGAAACAACCACTTTTGAGGAGTCATTTAATTTATCAAATAATGTTTTAAAACATGGAGTGCAAAGCGTAACAGATTTAATGGTTAGACCAGGAATGATAAACCTTGATTTTGCTGATGTTGAAACGGTAATGAGCTCTATGGGTAAAGCAATGATGGGGACTGGTGAAGCAGAAGGTGAAAATAGAGCTATGACAGCTACAGAAATGGCTCTTAATAATCCTTTGATTGATGAGTATTCTCTCCAAGGAGCCAAGGGTTTATTAATTAATATTACTGGAGGTAACGATCTTACATTATTTGAGGTAGATCAATCAGTGAACAAAATTAGGGCCGAAGTTGATCCAGAAGCTGAATTAATTTTTGGAGCAATTAAAGATGAGAGCATGAACGGCAAAATAAGAGTATCAATAGTTGCAACCGCATTAGATGGTCATAAGACTGAAAGTAATACAGTTTTAAATATGGTTTCCCGTATTCAAAATAGAAATACAGGTTACTCTGAAAATTTATTTTCTCGTAACTCAAGAATTGAGAGTAATACACTAAATTCAATTGACGGTGCAAACGCTTTAAAACTCGATGACAGCTATGAATTAGAGGAAGCAAATGACTCTTTTAATAATTACGAAAACCATTCGAACAATCAAATTTCGGAGGAGGTAACAAACGACAATAACCCGGGGATAGACAACGTATCACCAGGTATTTCGATTGAAAGTGCATCTTATATAGAGAACAATAATTTAGAAGAGGCAAAAGACCTCGTTAAAGAAAATGAAGATGAATATACGCCAGGATTATTCTCTGAAAGTCAAAGTTATCAATCAGACGAGGCTCTAGAGACTCATGAGGATAGAAGTAAAGATAGTCAGGAATTATTTGACCAAGAAACTAGTGAGGAAGAAGATTTTGAAATTCCTGCGTTTTTAAGAAAACAAAAGTTTTAATGACTCAATTTTGGACTCATGAACAATCAAAACACATCACTGGAATTCTCCCATTTTCCAGTGATGCTGAATGAGGTTTTAAAAATTTCTTTACCATCCTCAAAAAAAAAAATTATAGATTGTACTTTTGGCGGCGGTGGTTATTCGAAAGCCATTCTCAACCTTTCTGGCGCAACAGTTCAAGCCATTGATAGAGATAAAAAAGTATCCCCAATAGCTAAAAAATTTGAAAAAGAATTTCCAAAAAGATTTAAATTTGATCAAATAAAATTTAGTCAATTAGATACCATATCCGATGAATTTGTAGATGTAGTGATTTTTGATTTAGGTCTATCATCTATTCAATTAGATGATTATGACAGAGGTTTTTCTTTTAAATCTAAGAAAAAATTGAATATGACTATGGGTCTTAATGAAATAACAGCTTTAGAGGCAATAAATAATTTAGGAGAAACAGATCTTAAACTAATAATTAAAATTTTAGGCAACGAACAGGAAGCATCAAGAATTGCTAAAAATATAATAAAATTTAGAAATACAGAAAAAATTTTGAATACATCAGATCTTGTGAGAATAATTGAAAAAAGTAAAAAAAAAGATTATTCCAGCAAGATAAATCCTTGTACTAAAACTTTTCAGGCTTTAAGAATATTTGTTAATAAAGAAATCACAGAATTAATACATGGTGTTATAAGCGCTACTAAAAAATTAAAACCAGGTGGTAAAATTTTAGTAATAAGTTTCCATTCTTTAGAAGATAGAATTATAAAATATTTCTTTTCCAATTTTTCTAAAAATAAATCTAAACCATCAAGATATTTTCCAGACAGCAGAGGTTTAGATAATACTTTATTTAGTACATATAAAAATAAAGTTTTTACTCCATCAAAACTAGAAATTGAAAAAAACAATAGGTCTAGATCAGCAAAATTAAGATTCGCCGTAAGAAGCAAAAATAAATTTGAGTATCCATACGATTTTATAAAAAAATTTAAAAAGTACTTAGATTTAGAATCAATTAATGTTTAAAAAAAAATTTATAATTTCTATTGCTATTTTTATTACTTTCTTAGTAATCACCTCAATTATTAAAAACAAAACACATATTATAGAAAAACAAATGTTAAATCTAAATATTGAAATATTAGAGAAAAAAAAAGATATTAATGAGGCCCAGCTTGATTTTTATTACTTAACATCACCTGCAGAAATCGAAAAAAAACTAAATTTAATTGGATTTAATGATTACCATCCAATTAAATATTCAAACATATTTTTTGACATCACTGATTTTACAAATATGAACAGTAAAATTTCTAATATTAAAACTTTCAATGAAAAAAAAATCAAAAATAAATAAAAATTTCAATCAAACAAGTTTTTATTTTGAGGATTATTTTGAAATAAATAAAAAAAATAAGATTTTAAAAAAAACAAGTAACTTTCAAGATAGGATTTATCTATTATTTTTTTTCTTCTTTTCTTTAATTTTAATTTTCTCAATTAAAATTACCCATATTTCATTAAATAAAAAAAATATTTTTTATTATGAAAAACAATCTTCCAAATTTTCTGTAATAAGGAGAGATATAGTTGATAGAAATGGAGTGATAATTTCAAGAAATATAAACACTTTTCATGCAGCAATAGACCCAAAATTAGTAAAAGATAAAAAAAAATTACTTATTAATTTAAGAATAAATTTTCCTGAACTTCAGATAGATGAAATTAATAAAAAATTAAATGAAAAAAAATATTTTAGAATAAAAAAGAGGATTGATCATAACGAAAAAGAAAAGCTTTGGGGATTAGGTGAAAAAGGGATCAAGTTTGAACCCTTTCAAGCGAGAATGTACACCCACGGAAATTTATTTAGCCACATTATTGGACAGGTCGATTATGACAATTACGGAATATCTGGTTTGGAAAAATATTTTGATAAAGAATTAAAAAATAAAAAACTACTTAATCAACCTTTAAAGTTAACTTTAGACAGCAATATTCAATATATTGTTAATAAAGAATTAGATGAAGCGATAAAAACTTTTGATGCCACTGGAGGAGGAGCTCTATTAATGGACGTAAATAATGGAGATATAATATCTTTAGTATCATTGCCTAATTTCAATATAAACAAGAGAGTAACTATAAAAGATGAAAAATTTATAAATAAAATAACCAAAGGGGTCTATGAGCTGGGATCTATATTCAAAACCTTTACTGTTGCATTAGCTTTAGATCATAAATTAGTAGACACTGATACAATTATTAAAGATATACCAAATAAAATCAAATGTTCAATCCACCAAATTACTGACATGAAAGAACATCCAAACAATCTTTCTGTTGAGGAAATTTTAATTAGATCCTCAAATGTTGGTTCCGTATTCCTTGCAAAAAAAGTTGGTGAAGACAATTATAAAGAATTTATAAAAAAAACTCGACTTACAAATAATCCAACAATTGAGCTAGAGGAGGTTGGAACACCTCACCAACTAAAGTGGGATAAATGTAAATTAGAAACCATATCTTTTGGTCATGGTATTACCACTACACCTTTACAAGCTACAGCTTTATATGGAGCAATTAGTAATGGAGGTAAATTAATTACACCTAGTTTAATTAAAGATAGAAAAATTGAAAAACCCAAAAAAATAATTGAAAGTGAAACCAGTGATAAATTAATTAGAATTTTAAGAAAAGTTGTTACTAGTAAAAATGGAACAGCATATCTAGCAAATAAAAATGGTTATTACGTAGGAGGAAAAACAGGAACAGCTGAAAGTTATGGAAAAAAAAATAGGAGAATTAATACTTTTATTTCAATCTTCCCTTCTCATAAACCAAATTACACACTTTTTGTAATGCTAGAGAATCCCAAAATTAATAAAAATTTAATTTATAGTTATCGAGGTGTAAAGACTAAAGCTCCTTATAATACATCTGGTTGGAATTCTGTTTATGTAGCAGGCAAAATAATAGAAAAAATTGGACCAATTTTAGCCATAAATAACAATGAGTTTACCGATCAGTATGTTGCTGAAAAATTTAATTAAAAATGTTTCAAGTGATGATGAAAATATTTTCATCTCTGGACTTTCAACTAATAGCAAATATATAAAAAAAAATTATATTTTCTTTGCTATTAAAGGCAATAAATTAAATGGTGAAAATTTTATTAAAGAAGCAATTAACAAAGGTGCATCCGTTATTATTGCTTCTAAAAAATGTAAATTCGTAAGTAAAGATATACCAATTATTAAGACAAGTAATATAAGACATCTTTTAAGTGAGTTATCTTCTAAATTTTACAAGTTAAAGCCTAAAAATATCATTGCAGTTACAGGCACAAATGGAAAAACATCAGTAGCCGACTTATTTTATCAAATTTTAAGCATTAACAACATATCGGTTGCTTCAATTGGTACTTTGGGTATTAAATTTGATGGAAAGACTATAAAAACTAATCTTACCTCTCCCGATACACTCT
Source organism: uncultured Pelagibacteraceae bacterium (assembly GCA_902538445.1). Taxonomy (GTDB): domain Bacteria; phylum Pseudomonadota; class Alphaproteobacteria; order Pelagibacterales; family Pelagibacteraceae; genus Pelagilacustribacter. The sequence goes on from CACBFE010000005.1 coordinate 21,070, forward strand.
CATTACATAAAAATTTGCAAATGTTGAAAAAAAAAAAAATTGATAATGTAATAATAGAATCGTCAAGTCATGGCTTAGATCAAAAAAGATTACATCACATTAAATTTAAAGGAGCAGTTTTTACAAACTTTAGCCAGGACCATCTTGATTATCATAAAAATATGAAATCTTACCTAAATGCAAAATTAATATTATTCAGAGAAATTTTGAAGAGAAAATCAACTGTTATCTCTGATAAGAAAATTGGTCCATTTTATTTATTAAAAAAAATTGCGAATAAAAAGAATTTAAGAATTTTAGATATAAGCAAAGAGCTTAAAAAAATTAAAATTAAAAAATTAGGATTTAAAGATAATTTTAAAATGAAAAATTTAGCTATGGCAATAAAAGCAGCTAAACTAGCAGGGTTGCGCGAGAATGTGATTTATAAATCTTTAAAAAAAATACGAGATGTTAGTGGAAGATTGGAGTTAGTCCAAAAATATTCTAATGGCACAAGAGTCTTTATCGATTATGCACATACACCAGATGCTTTATCAAAAACATTAGAGTCTCTCAGGTCTAATTATGGAAAAAACATTTCTTTAGTTTTTGGGTGTGGGGGAGATAGAGATAAAAAAAAAAGAGCCCTTATGGCTAAAATAGCAGACAAATATTGTAAAAAAATTTATGTAACAGATGATAACCCTAGAAACGAAAATCCAAAAAAGATAAGAAGTGAAATTTTAAAAAATATTAAAGACAAAAAAAACAAAAAAGTGTTTAATATTGGAAATAGAAGAATAGCTATTACAAGAGCTGTTCAAAACGCGGAACACCAAGAGATTATTCTTGTTGCTGGTAAAGGTCATGAGGATCAACAAATTTATAAAAATAAAATAATAAAGATTTCTGATAAAAAGATTATAAATAAAATAAAAGTTAATATTTTAAATAATAAAAAACAAAATGTTCTACAAAATAAACTAATATTAAAAGATATATTAGGAGTGTTTAAAAACGTAGAATTTACTGGTTTTTCAATAGACACAAGATTAATTAAAAAAGATAACTTATTTTTAGCTATTAAGGGAAAAAAGAATGATGGAAATCAATTTATTAATGAAGCTTTAAAAAAAAAGGCAGGTTGCATAATAACCTCCTCAAAAATAAAAAAAAAAAATAGAAAAATAATTAAGGTAAGAGATACAATTTCTTTTTTAAACCATTTTGCAAAGTTGAAAAGAAAAAAAAGTTTTGCTAAAATAATAGCTATAACTGGCAGTGCAGGCAAAACATCTTTAAAAAATTTAATTACAAATTTACTACAAAATTCAGGAAAAACTTACTCTTCACCAAAGTCTTATAATAACCATTTTGGTGTTCCAGTAAGTTTATCTAATTTAAGTTCTGATAATAAATTTGGAGTTTTTGAAGTAGGGATGAGTAAAGGTGGAGAAATTAAAAGATTAACTAAGTTAATTCAACCTGATATTGGCATAATAACAAATATTGGAGAGGCTCACATAGAAAATTTTAAAAATATACATGAAATAGCAAAAGCCAAATCAGAAATTATAGAGAATATTAAAAGTGGAGGTACTGTAGTACTTAACAAAGATGATAAATTTTTTAATTATCTTTATAAAAAAGCAAAAAAATATAATTTAAAAATTATTACTTTTGGTCTTCATAAAAAGTCAGATGTTTCTTTGAAAAAGATTTTAAAAAAAGAGAATAGATCAAAAATATTTGTAAATATGAATAATCAGACTATTAATTTTGACATTAAAGATCTAAATATTAATAACATTTTATCCTCATTAGCAGTTTTAAAAGAACTTAAAATTGATGTTTTCAGTATAAAAAATAAATTTAAATATTACGAATCAATTGAGGGAAGAGGAAAAAACTACTCAATCTCAAGGTATAAGAAAAAATTTAAACTAATCGATGAGAGTTACAATGCAAACCCACTATCGGTTAAAAATGCAATTAATAAGTTTAATTTTATTAAAAAAGAAAAATTCAAAAAATACTTGATACTTGGTGATATGCTTGAATTAGGTTCTAGATCTAGAAAATATCATGAAGAACTTTCAAAAGTTATTAACAATTCTGATATTGATAAAGTATTCATTAAAGGAAACAAAACGATTTTCACATATAAACTTCTTAAAAAAGAAAAAAGAGGAAATATTTTACAAAATATCGAAGATATAGATTTAAGTTTAAACAAAACGATATCAAACAACGATTATTTAATGATCAAAGGATCTAATGCTACTGGGCTTTATAAATTTAGTCAAAAAATGATAAAAGGAATTTAAATGTTATTTAATTTATTGACCTCTTTAATAGATCAATACTCTTTTTTAAATGTATTTAAGTATTTAACTTTTAGAACAGGCTTATCCGTTGTAACCTCACTAGTAGTTGTATTTATAATTGGTGGACCTTTAATAAAAATTTTTTCAGAAAAAATGATTACTGGACCAATAAGACAAGATGGCCCAATAGATCATATTATAAAAAAAACTGGAACTCCTACTATGGGTGGAGTAATTATTATAATTGGAATTTTTACAAGCACTATTTTATGGGCAGATTTGAGTAATGTTTATGTTTGGACTTTAATTTTTGTCTCTTTGTCCTTAGGAGCTTTAGGATTGTTAGATGATGTATTAAAAATTAAATTCAAAAATTCTAGAGGACTTAAATCTAGATATAAATTTTTAGGTCAAATTATTATTGGTATATTAACGTTACATATTTTGATCAATTATTCTTCTCATGAATATTTATACAATCTCTATTTCCCTTTCTTCAAAAATCTCATTTGGTACATGGGTTTATTTTTTATACCCTTTGGTTTATTTGTAATTATTGGAGCTTCAAATGCAGTAAATTTAACAGATGGTTTAGATGGTCTAGCAACTGTGCCAGTAATGTTAGTGGCTCTTTCTTTTACTTTAATTTCTTATGTAGTGGGAAATACAATCTTTTCAGATTATTTACAGATACAATATATCCCTGATGTAGGGGAATTATCTATTTTTTGTGGTTCTGTTGTTGGGGCTTGTTTAGGATTCCTTTGGTATAATGCGCCTCCAGCAAAAATTTTTATGGGAGATACAGGTTCACTATCTCTTGGCGGTTCTTTGGCAGCCATCGCAATTATAGTTAAACATGAAATAGTTCTAGCTATAATAGGAGGTTTATTCGTTTTGGAAACAGTATCGGTAATTATTCAAGTAGCATCATTCAAATTAACAGGTAAAAGATTTTTTAGAATGGCTCCGATACACCATCATTTTGAAAAAAAAGGTTGGGCAGAATCAACCATTGTAATTCGATTTTGGATAATCGCTATAATTTTAGCACTGATTGGACTAGCAACACTTAAATTAAGGTAAACATGAGTCAAATTAAAGAACTCAAAGAACGGTCGTTCCTTGTTTACGGTTTAGGTTTATCTGGTATCTCAGTAATTAAATTTTTTAAAAGAAATAAAATTAAAAATTATGAAATTTGGGACGATAACAAAAAAAATTTTTTTAAAAAAAAAAGATCTAAAAATTTAATTAGCACCCTGCGTAAAGTTGATTATATAGTTTTGTCTCCTGGTATAAGCCTTCAAAATAATAGAAAACTAATAAGATATAAAAATAAAATAATAACTGATATTGATTTATTTTATTTAACTAACAGCAAATCTAAAACTATTGTTGTAACAGGCACAAACGGAAAATCAACTACTTGTAAATTGATAGCCCACCTTTTTAAAAAAAATAATTTAAAATGTTCATTAGGGGGAAATATTGGAAACCCTATTTTAGAAATAAAAAAACCTAAAAATAAATACATAATTATTGAAGCTTCGTCATTTCAACTCTCTCATTCAAAATACATCTGTCCTAACTATGCTTTTTTTTTAAATTTGACGAATGACCATTTAGATTGGCACGGTAATATGAAAAATTATTTAGATTCAAAATTTAAAATTTTTCATCTTCAAAATAAAAATGATTATGCAATTATAGATAAAAAATTCAAAAATAAATTTGTAAGAAAAAAGTTTTTAAGCAAATTAATATTTCCAAAAATAAAAGGTTATATGAAAATAAAGTTAAAAATTAATAATAGTTATCTTACCTCCAAATTAAATGATCAGAATATGAGTTTTACTTACACTTTTGCTAAATTATTGAAAATTAAAGACAGTTCATTTGTAAAAACAATTAATTCATTTAAAGGTTTACCCCACAGATATGAATTATTTTTGAAAAGAAAGGACACTTTATTTATTAATGACTCAAAGGCCACCTCGTTTAAGTCTACTCAATTTGCTTTATCTAGTTCTAAAAATATTTACTGGATATTAGGAGGGCTGCCCAAAAAGGAAGATAAAATTAAATTACTCAAGCTTAAAAAAAATATTATTAAATGTTACGTAATAGGTAATAATACAAGCTTTTTTATAAATCAAATTAAAGGCAAAATAAATTTTTCTATTACTAGAAATTTAAATAAAACTATTATTCAAGTCCTTAAAGATATTAAAACACAAAAAAAAAATATTAAAACTATTTTATTAAGCCCAGCAGCAGCTTCTTTTGATCAGTTTAAAAATTTTGAGCAAAGAGGCAATGTGTTTAAAAAGTTGTGTAGGAAATATGTTAGAAAAATCAATTAAATACAAGTTTACTAATTTTTGGAGAGGAATGGATAAAAAAATTTTATTGTGTTTTTTTATTCTATTTTTTTTAGGTTTATTTTTTTCATTCTCCTCTACCTCATCTCTTGCTGGAGAGCGACTCAATAAGAATTATTATTTTTTTTTTACAAAACACTTTGTTTTTACTTTAATAGCTGTTTCAATAATGATTATAATTTCAACAATAAAAACTGAGATTTTTATAAAATTAGTCATGCCGATATTCATTGTATGTTTTATGCTTTTAGCATTAGTACCAATTATTGGCGTTGAAGTGAAAGGTGCAAAGAGATGGTTAGATTTTTATTTTTTTAGATTACAACCTATTGAAATATTTAAACCATTTTTTATTTTAATGACAGCAAAAATATTAACTTATGAAAAATTTAAAAACTCTCAAATTAAATATTTTTTAAGCTTTATTTTGTTATGTTCTGTCATAATTTTGTTAATAGATCAGCCAGACTTAGGTCAATCTATGTTATTGACTTTCAGTTGGGTCGCTACTGTTTTTGTTGCAGGAGTCAGCTTAATTTATATTTTAATTATATTCTCAATTTTTTTAATATCACTCACCACTTTACTTCTTTATTTACCTGAGAAGTTTGGTTACATTACTAACAGATTGATTGCTTTTTTTGATCCAAATCAAGGGGATCAATTCCAATCCTCATCTGCTTTAGAGGCCATAAAATTAGGCGGACTAACTGGTCAAGGTATGGGTGAAGGTGTTTTAAAAGAAAGCGTCCCTGAGGCACATACAGATTATGTAATAGCTGTAATATCTGAGGAATTTGGTTCTTTAGTCTCAATAATAATATTAATTATTTTTTTATATATTTCATTTAGGATTATTAAAAATTGTTTTAATCAAGATAATGAGTTTTTAAGAATTTCTCTTAGTGGGTTAGCCACACTATTGATATTTCAAACATTTATTCATGCCGGAGTAAACACTAACTTGTTACCTACAACAGGTATGACTTTACCTTTTTTAAGTTACGGAGGGTCATCCTTGATTGGTAGCGCAATTTTAGCTGGAATTGTATTAAACTATACAAAAAATAAATCATATTTGTATGACTAAAAAAAACATTATTATTGCTACTGGTGGAACTGGAGGACATATTTTCCCTGCCTTAAGTCTTGCAAATTTCTTAATTAGTAAAAATTTAAATGTAAAATTAACAACTGATAAGAGAGGTTTGGAGTATTTAAAAGTAAATAAAAATCTTGATATAGTAGAAATATCTTCATCTCCTTTGATAAAAACAAATTTTTTAAGATTATTTATTTCAATTTTAACCATAATTTTTTCTATTATTAAATCACTTATATTTTTACTGTTTAATAGACCATCAATTATCTTTGGCATGGGAGGATACTCATCTTTTCCAATATGTATAGCCGCTTCATTTTTAAGAATAAAATTTGTAATTTACGAAAATAATTTAATTGTAGGAAAAGCTAATAAATATTTATTACCGTTCGCAGAGAAAATTTTTGTTTCTTTTAAAGAGCTGGAGGGAGTTGACAACAAATACTCTGATAAAATTATTAAAATAGGAAATATCGTAAGAGAGGAATTAATAAATAAAGATTTTTCTCTTGAAAATAAAAGCTTTGATGAAATGAAAATTTTAGTTTTAGGAGGTAGTCAGGCCGCCAGGATATTTGCTGAGGAACTCCCACATATATTTCTTAAATTAAAAAAAAATAAAATTATGACTAAAGTCTATCAGCAATGTCAGAAAGAGCAAAATGATCAATTATCTCAATTTTATAAAAATGCTAATTTAGATTATGAAATATTTAATTTTAGTAATAGAATCTTTGATTACTATTCTAAAGCAAATTTAGTTATTACGCGTTCAGGAGCATCTGTTTTGGGAGAACTAATAAATTTTAAAATCCCTTTTATTTCAATTCCTTTACCAACAGCTGCTGACAATCATCAATATAAAAACGCTGAGTTTTATTCAAAAAAAGGTTATGGATATTTATTGGAAGAAAAAGATATTAAAAATAAATTATATGATTTAATTGACTTAGTATTTAACAACAAATCTTTGATAAATAATGTTTTGACAAGTCAAAAACAATATTCTGACAAAGATGTTTTTAATACTTTATTTAATCAATTAAATAAAATTTTTAATGAAAAAAATTAACTTAGGTCAAAAAGATGTAATTCATTTCGTTGGTATCGGCGGAATAGGAATGAGTGGATTAGCTCAAATAATGAAAAATATGGGTTTTAAAATACAAGGTAGTGATCAAAATAAAAATAAAAATACAACAAGTTGCTCAAAGTCTGGAATTAAATTATTTATTGGACACTCAACTCATAATATTAAGGGTGCAACAATCGTGGTAAAATCGTCAGCTATTAAGGATAATAATGTTGAAATTAAGTATGCAAAAAAAAATAAAATTCCAATTTATCCAAGGGCAGAAGTCTTAGCCGATGTTGTTTCTTTGAAAAAAAATATAATAATTACTGGATCACATGGGAAAACAACAACAACATCTTTGGTAGCAAAAATTTTATCAGATCAAAAACTTGATCCAACAATCATTAATGGTGGTGTAATTAATTCTTTTAAAAGTAATGCAAAACTCGGAAAAGGTGATTGGTCAATTTTAGAGGCCGACGAGTCAGATGGTAGCTTTTTAAAGTTGCCAATTAACTATTCAATTGTAACTAATATAGATTTTGAGCACTTAGACTATTATAAAAATTATAAAAATTTAGAAAAGTCTTTTTTAGAATTCATAAATAAAACTCCACCTACTGGTAAATCTATTATTTGCATTGATAATATAAATATAAGAAAAATTTTAACAAAAATAAAAAATAAAAACATATTAACTTATGGAGAAAATAATAAGGCAGACTATCAAATAAAAAAGATAAAATATTATTCTGACCACACGGTGTTTGATCTAAAATTTCAAGATAAAGATAAGAAAAAAAGGAATATAAAAAATATAAATGTTAAACTTTTAGGAAAACATAACGCATTAAATACTGCGGCAGCATTTATTGTTTGTCTTAATTTAGGTGCAAATTTAAATGTAATTAAAAAATCACTTAAAAACTTTTCAGGAGTGCAAAGAAGAATGACAAAAGTTTTTTCTAAAAATAACAATGAATTTTACGATGACTATGCACACCATCCAACTGAAATTAATTCAATATTAGAGGGAGTTAAAAATGTAAATCCTAAGAGAAAAATTATAAGTATTTTTGAACCCCACAGATACTCAAGAGTAATTTCATTAAAAGATGAGTTCTCAAAATGTTTTAAAAAATCAAGTTTAGTAATTATGTGTCCACTATTTGCTGCTGGTGAAAAAAGAAATTTTAAATATAATACTATAAAATTTGCAAACTTAATTGCTAAAAATTCTAGCACTCAGGTGATAATTGTTAAAGATGAATTAAATTTAATTAAATATTTAAAAAGAAATTTAACAAACAATGAAATTATAATTGGTATGGGCGCAGGATTAATATCAAAGTGGATGGCGAGACTTAAGTATTCATTATGAATTTAGATGACAGCTTTAAAAAATTTCAGGACAGTTTTACTAAAGATGTTAAACTTTCTAATTATAGTTGGTTTAATCTGGGTGGAAACGCTGAATATTTTTATAAAGCAAATGATAAAGAACAACTTATTGAATTTCTAGCTAAAGCAAAAAGTAAAAATTTAAAAACAACAATTATTGGTGCAGGTTCAAACACATTATTTAGAGATAATGGAGTCAAAGGGGTCGTTATAAAACTTGGAAATAATTTTTCTTACTCAAAACTAGACGATAAGAATATTTTACAAGTCGGGGCCGCTACCTTTGATCGTAAAGTAGCCGATTTTGCTATGGAAAATAGCTTAGGAAATTTGGAGTTTTTATCTTGTATACCGGGATCTATTGGTGGTGCAGTAATAATGAATAGTGGTTGTTACAATAATGATATTTCTAAAGTTCTAATATCAGTTAATGCTATTGATAAAAATAAACTATCAGAAATAGAAATTAAAAAAGAGGATATAAAGTTTTCTTATAGAGGAACAAATTTACCAAGTCATCTCATAATAATTTCTGCTAAACTAAGGGGCCTTTTTGGAAATAAAAAAGAAATAGAAAAAAAACAATTAGAATTTATAGATAAAAAAAAATTATCTCAACCTAGTCAAATTAAAACATGTGGAAGCACTTTTAAAAATGTTGCTAAAGGTAAAAAAGCTTGGGAGCTAATAAAACAATCTGGTTGTGAAAATTTAAAAGAGGGTGATGCTATGATTTCGCAAAAACATTGTAATTTTTTTATAAATAATGGTAACGCGAAATCAAGAGATATTGAAAACCTTATTCGAAAAGTAAGAAGAAAAGTTCTTGAAAAAACTGGGGTAAATCTAGAGTTAGAAATAAAAATTATAGGTGAATAAAAAAAAATTTAAAAATGTTTTGATAGTTTTAGGCGGTACCTCCGGTGAAAGAGCTATTAGTATCGCGAGTGGAAAAGCCTGTGCTAGTGCTTTGAAAAAAAAAGGTTATAATGTTTCATTATTTGACCCCCAAAAAAAAAATTTTAATTTGATTAGCAGGAAAAATACTGATGTTATTTTTAATGCTTTGCATGGAAAAAATGGTGAGGATGGAGTAGCACAGTCCTTCTTTGAATATTTAAGAATCCCTTACACGCACTCTGGCGTTATAAGTTCTTTTAACGCTATGAATAAAATTGTTTCTAAAAAGATATTTATAAAAAATAATATTAAAACTCCAAGATATTTTTCATTAAAAAAACCGTTAAGTGATAAAAAAAAACTTTTAAGAAATTTGAAAAAAAAAAAAATTAACTTCCCTGTTGTTATAAAACCTGTAAATGAAGGTTCAAGCCTTGGTGTTATTATTTGTAAAGATATTAAAAAGTTACTTTTATCAATACGTCATCTTTTCAAAAAGTATAATGAATTAATATTTGAAGAATACAAAGGAGGGCAAGAAATCCAAGTTGCAGTAATTAATGGAACTGCATTAGGAGCAATAGAACTTGTGCCAAAACGTTTTTTTTATGATTATAAAGCTAAGTATACTAGGAAAGCTAAAACGAAACATATTATGCCAGCAAGATTACCCAAAAATAAATATAACGAAGTTTTAAAAATCGCAAAAAAAGCTCATAAAGTATTGAAATGTAAAGGGGTCACTAGATCAGATTTTAAATTTTATAATAACAAATTTTATTTGCTCGAGCTAAATACACAGCCAGGCATGACAAGCTTATCTCTAGTTCCTGAAATAGCTGAGTATAAAGGTATAACTTTTGAAAATTTAGTTGAAAAAATTTTATTAGATGCAAGCGTCGATAAATGAAAAAACGAACTGTAATTGTTTTAATATTATTTATATTACTTACTACTATAACATCACCACAAAAAGTATCTATTTCAAAATTTAATTTAAAAAAAATAATTATTAAAAATAATTTTTTATTAAGTGAAAAAGATATTAGAAAATCGTTGCTAAAAATTTATGATAAAAATCTTTTAATTTTGGACAGTAAAGAGGTTGAAAACATATTAAAACAAAATAGTTATATCCAGGGGTTTGAAATTAAAAAAAAATACCCTGATACATTAATAATAAAAATTTTTGAAAAAAGACCGATAGCAATTTTATTTAAAAAGAGGAATAAATTTTACTTAAGTGAGCAAATAGATTTAATCAAATTTCATGAATTACAAAATTTACAAGATCTTCCATATGTATTCGGGAATGAAAAAAAATTTAAAGTTTTATATGAAGATTTAAAAAAAATTAATTTTCCCTTAATTGAAATTAAAAAATTTGTTCTTTTTGAAACTAATAGATGGGATCTAGAGACACTTAATAACAGAACTATTAGATTACCATCAGAAAATTACTTAAAAAGTTTAAAAAATTATTTAGAAATAAAAAGTAAAAAAGATTTTACAAAATATAAAGTGTTTGATTATAGAATTAAAAACCAACTTATTTTAAAATAAGAGATGAAAACTATGCTAACACTTTACCTAGAAATAAATAATACTAATTATATTTTTTTCGTAGGAAATAGCGATGAACAAAATAATTTTAAAATTGTTTATAAATTAGAAGTACCTTTAAAAGGTATTGAGGACAATAGAATTTCGGATTTAGAAAATGTTTATCTTACACTTAAAGAAAATATTTATTTAATAGAACAAAATTTCAATCATACATTTAAAGAGGTAATCATAATTTTAGATAATTTTAATCCTACATTTTTAAATGTTTCAGGTTATAAAAAATTGAACGGTACACAAATTTTAAGAGAAAATATAACTTATATTTTAAATAATTTAAAATCTTATATAAATTTAATCGAGACCAAAAAAAATATTTTACATATTTTTAACTCAAACTTTTATTTGGATAATAAAAAAATTGATAATTTACCTATAGGACTATTTGGAGATTTTTACTCACACGAATTATCTTTTGTTCTTATAAACTCAAATGACTACAAAAATTTGATTCAAATATTTGACAAATGCAGTTTAAAAGTTGAAAAAATTTTGATTAAGAGTTTTGTAAAAGGAGCTTACATCAATGAAATAAATAATAATTCTGAGACTTTTTTTCAAATAAGAATCGGAAAAAATAATTCAAAAATATTTTACTTTGAAAACAATTCTTTAAAATTTGAGCAATTTTTTAAATTTGGGACAAGTATAATAGTAAAAGATATATCAAAAATAATATCTTTAGAGACTGAGGTTGTTGAATTAATTCTTAAAGATATTGATTTCAAAGATAATTTATATGATGACGAAATATTAGAGGAAAATTTTTTAAAGGGTAAAAAATTTAGAAAAATTAAAAAAAAATTGATTTATGATATAGCTTTTGCAAGAATTTACGAAATCTCAGAACTTCTAATGTTTAAGAATGTCAACTTTAAACAATGTAGCGAAATGACAAAAATGATTTTTTTAGAAATTGACGAAGGAACAAAATTGAAAGGTCTAAACAAAATTTTTCGAAAAGTATTTTCAAAAAACGATGATTTTGACATTAATTTTCAAAATAATTTACCTACAGAAGAAATATTAAGCACTGCTCATAAACTTGTTCATTTTGGTTGGAAAAAGGAGGCTATACCAATCAGTGAAACCAAAAAAACATTAATTAGAAGGCTTTTTGAGGCTATTTTTAATTAATTTGTTATTTTTAGAAACATTAGTTGTTTTAAGTAAAATTTAACAATTAAGTATAAACACTTTGTGAAACACATATTCCTTAAAACAGTTAAAAAACCAGTAAGTTTTAGTGGTGTAGGCTTACACTCTGGGGTTAATTCCAAAGTAAATATTTTACCAGGAAATGAGGATAACGGGATAGTTTTCAAAAGAATTGATTTATCAAATAATAATTTGATCGAAGCCAATTTTAAAAATGTTTCCTCAACTACATTATCAACTACACTTCAAAATAAACATGGAGTAAGAGTATCAACCGTTGAGCACTTGTTGGCAGCACTTTATATTGCAGGGATAGGCAGTGCCATAATCGAGATAAATAGCGAAGAGGTTCCGATAATGGACGGATCAGCAAAAAATTTCTTAGAAGTTTTTAGAAAAACGGAATTAAAACAATTAAATAAAAAAGTTGAATATTTAAAAGTTTTAGAAACTATCGAATTAACTGAGGGTAATAGGTTAATAAAAATTTCTCCAAAAGATAGTTTCGAAGTTGATTTTGAACTAAAATACAAAAATAAAATTATTGGAAACCAACGAAACTTGATTAATTTTAATTCAGACAATCTTAAAGCAGTTGAAGAGTCTAGAACTTTTTGTTTGTACGACGACATACAGAAAATAAAAAAAATGGGATTAGCTAAAGGTGGAAACTTAGAAAATGCAGTCGTTGTAAATGAGGAAAAAGTGATAAATAAAAATGGATTAAGAAACGATAAAGAATTTGTTAATCACAAAATATTAGATTTAGCAGGAGACTTTTTACTATCTGGTTTTAGAATATTAGGTAAAGTTTATTGCCATCAAGGAGGCCACCAGCTTTCAAATTTATTTTTACACAAGCTAATCAAATCAAAATCTAAATATAAAATTTTAAAGTTTGATGAAAATATAGTAAAAGAAAGTCAGACTTCAAAAACACATTTTAAACTAGCAGCTAACGCCTAATATTTTTACTAATTAAATATTCTAATTAATTTTTAATCTGGTATTAAGTACTAATGTTAATACGGTTAATTATTATTATCTTTTTGATAAGCTCATTAAATTCTTGTTCAAAAGATAAAGATAGCGTTTACGAGCCTTCAAAACTTCTAGATCCATATAATCTTTATAAGGAGGGATTAGATGCATTTAAAAGAAATGATTATTTTTACGCTAACAAAAAATTCTCAGAGGCTGAACTTAATTTTACAAAACCAGAGTTAGCCGCAAAATCAGCAATAATGGCTAGCTATTCTTTATACGGGATAAATTTTTACTCTGAAGCAGAAGAAAATTTAAAAAGATTTTTAAAAGTATATCCTGCAGATAAAAATATTATCTATGCAAAATATTTATTGACTATTATTTATTATGAGCAAATTAGTGAAGAAGATAAAGATCTCGACCCTTTGATTAAGACAAGAGAAGAAATTGATCTTTTTATAAAACAATATCCTAATTCTGAATACACAACAGATTTGAAATTCAAGCGAGGCCTAGTAGAGAATCAATTGGCAGCAAAAGAATTATATGTAGCCAGGTATTACATTTCAGTAAAAAAATGGATTCCTGCAATTAATAGATTAAAAATTATCACTGAAAAATATAATACAACAATTTTTGTTGAGGAAGCTTTACACAGATTAGTTGAAATTTATTATTATTTAGGACTAGAAAATGAAGCAAGAAATTACGCCAGTGTTCTTGGTTATAACTATAATTCAAGTGAATGGTTCAAAAAATCATACAAGGTTTTCGACAAAAATTATGAAGATTTTAAAAAAGGAATAAAAAAAGAAAAAAAGGAAAATATATTTAAGAGAATTCTTAATGTAATTAATTGAAGATGGAAAAAAAAGATATAATTAAAAAATATAATCAAAAAATTAAGATCTTAAAAAAACATAATAAATTATATTTTTCAAATGACAAACCTCAAATCTCTGACTCTGAATATGATAAGATCAAAAAAGAAATTCTAAATTTAGAAAAAAAATATAAATTTTTAAAAAAAAATAATTTAGTCGGCTCACCTCCATCAAATAAATTTACCAAGGTGAAGCATCTTGTTCCAATGTTATCACTTTCAAATGCTTTTGATCACCAAGATATGGGAGATTTTTTAAAAAAAATTAACAACTATTTGAAGTTTGAGAATAAAAAAATTGAATTATTTTCGGAACCAAAAATTGATGGTATATCAGCCTCATTAATTTATAAAAATGGATCATTAATTAAAGGCCTTTCCAGAGGTGATGGATCTATAGGAGAGGATATCTTAGAAAACTTAAAAACCATAAACAATATACCCCAAAAAATTTTAGCTAATGATGTTCCAAATATATTGGAAATAAGATGTGAAGTTTATATTGGTAAAAAAGATTTTGAGTCAATTAAAGATAATTTTTCTAATCCTAGAAATGCTGCAGGTGGCTCATTAAGGCAAAAAAACCCTCAAGAGACTGCTAAAATCCCTTTAAAATATTTTGCTTATGGTTTTGGTTTAATAGAGCCAATGATTTTCAAAACTCAGTCAGAATTTTTAGAAAAGATATGTAATTGGAATTTTATAACTAATCCACTTTCAAAAATAACAAAAAATTTTTCAGAAATTGAAACCCAACATAAAAAAATAGACCAATTACGCTCTTCACTTGACTATGATATAGATGGAGTTGTCTATAAAGTTAATGATTTAGATTTACAAAAAAGATTGGGGAATACATCTAATTCACCAAGATGGGCAATTGCGTATAAATTTTCGGCTGAAAAAGCTATTACCAAAATTAAAGATATTATAATTCAAGTCGGTAGAACTGGCGCTATAACACCTGTAGCGAAGGTAGAGCCAGTAACAGTTGGCGGTGTTGTTGTATCAAATGCAACTTTGCATAACGAAGAAGAAATTCAAAGAAAAGATATAAGAGTTGGAGATACTATTAATATTCAACGAGCTGGGGATGTAATTCCACAGGTAGTATCAGTGGATAAATCAAAGAGGGATAAAAATAGTAAAAAATTCAAGTTTCCAACTAAATGTTTATGCGGCTCAGAAACAAAAAAAGAAATAAGTAAAAGCACAAAAAAATTAGATGCAGTAAGTAGATGCACCAAAGGATATGCTTGTGAGTATATTGCTAAAGAAAAGCTAAAACATTTAGTCTCAAAGGAAGCATTAAATATTGATGGATTAGGAAAAAAAGTAATTGATCAGTTTTGGAAACTTAACCTCATCAGAGAACCATCAGATATTTTTAAAATAGACTATAATAAATTAAATGATTTAGAGGGATGGGGTGAACTTTCTATCAAGAATTTAAAAAAGTCAGTGAATAATTCTAGAAAAATTAGTTTTGATAGATTTATTTTTTCAATTGGAATAAGACATTTTGGTCAAGAAAACGCAAAAATTCTTGCAAGTTTTTTTACCTCAATTAATAAGCTAAAAAATTTTATTAATTCAAATAATAAAAAAGAAATTTTAAATAATCTCATCCAACTAGATGGAATTGGAGATACCCAGATAATCTCTATGAATAATTTTTTCTTAAATGAGACCAACAAGAGAATTACTTTGGACCTAATTAACGAATTAAGGATAACTGATTACAAAAGTAAAACTGTAAGCGGATTACTTGCAAATAAAAAAATAATGTTCACTGGTGGATTTTCTAATATGAGTAGATCTGAAATAAAGTTTATTGCAGAAAATAACGGAGGAAAAGTTTTAGGTTCAATTTCAAAAAAGTTAGATTATTTAATTGTAGGAAATTCAAAGCCAACAAAAAGAAAAATTGATCAAGCTAGAAGTTTAAATATTAAGATTTTATCTGAGGAAGACTGGAAAAAAATTTTAAATAATTGAGCAAGCTTTTTCAAGTTCTATTCTTTCGTCTTCAGACATAAAATTTTTGATACTAGCATAGACTTTCTTATGATAATCGTTTAACCATTTTTTTTCTTTAAAATTAAGTAACTTGTTGTCTATCAAATCTTTGTCAATTGGAACTAAGGTTAGATTTTCAAAAATCTTTTTCTTTTTTTTCTTTTTAACGTAAATTAGATTTTCAATTCTTATTCCAAAATTATTTTTTTCATAATATCCTGGCTCATTTGATACAACCATGCCCTCATTCAATTTTATTGTATTGTTTTTTGAAATGGCGTGTGGACCTTCATGAACGTTAAGATAATATCCAACACCATGGCCAGTGCTATGAGGAAAATCTAATCCAATTTCTCTTAAATATTTTCTTGCCTTAAAATCAATATTAGAACCAGAGGAATTTTTATTTAACTTAAAATCGGCAACGGCTATGTGCCCTTTTAGAACTCTAGTAAAAATGTTTTTAATTCTTTTGTTCTTATTTTGAAGAGTAATTGTTCTTGTAACATCCGTAGTTCCAAATTCATATTGACCTCCAGAGTCAACTAAATAAATATCACCCTTTCTTAATTTCCTATTAGTTTTTTTTTCTGGTTTGTAATGAATGATGGCGCCATTCGATCCTGATCCAGAGATTGTTGGAAAACTCGAAGATTTAAATTTTTTATTTTTTTTTCTAAAATCTAATAATTTTTTTGAAGCACTTATTTCTGTAATTTTTTTACTTTTAAAATTTTTCTTAATCCAAAATAAAAATTTTGTTAATGCAACCCCATCGTAAATGTGAGCCTGTTTAATGTTATTAATTTCTTTTTTATTTTTGATTGCTTTTAAAAAATAAATAGGATCTTCAGAATTCAATATCTTATTATTCTTTGAAATTAAATTTTCAAAATAAAAGGAGCAAGTATTTTTATCTAATACAAACTTTTTTGAATTTATTTTTAAAAGTATATCAGTAAGTAAATCTTTACTAAGGAATTTAACTTTGTTAAATTTTTTTCTTAAAGAAGAAGACACTTTTTCAAGATCGCAAAAAAATAATATTTCCCGATTCTTACTTATTAATGTATGACTATGCGGTAGCGGAGTGTATTCTGTATCTTGACCTCTAATATTAAATAACCATGCATTATTTTCACTTGATGTAATAAAAAGAAAATCAGCATTCTTTTTTTTCAAATTTGATAAAATCTTTTTAATTTTCAACTTATAGTTATCATTACCTGAATATTTCGGAAGTAAATAAAAATTGTTTCGAGATTTTTCAATTTCCCTTTTCCAGGTTTTGTCAACCAAATTAAAATCTAAAGGTTTAAAATTACAATTACTTTTACCAAAAAAAATATTTAATGTTTTTTTAGTAAATAATCTAGGATCAAACCCTATAGAAAGTTTTTTATTACGCAAAATATCACTAGGCATTTTATCTGGAAAAGTTATAATTTTAAAAAATTTTCCACTTTGATTGTAAGCTTGTAAGGTATATCTGCCATCAACAAATAAGTAATTTTTATTTTTTAATATTAGTCCTAATCCAAAAGATCCAGAAAAATTAGAAATATAATTTAATCTATCATTATATTCAGAAACATATTCACCGAAATACTCATCATTTTTTGGAACTATATAACCATCAATTCTTACTTTATTAAAAATCTTTCTCAATTTTTTTATTTTTTTCATTTAATTAATTTTTTTTTATATCGCTCCCATCCAGGGCTTCTATATCCCTCATCAAACTCTATCGAACTATCCTGATTAAATTCAAAATCATCTATCTCATTAGTATCGATTTCATTTTTTTCTACACTCCCGTCTGGTATCTCATTAATAAATCGTGAAGGTAAAGTGTCAATCCAATCTCCGTGATATGCCCTTTTCATTGCAAAAGATAAATATGCTTCTTTTTTTGCTCTAGTTATTCCAACGTAAGCTAATCTTCTCTCTTCCTCTAAAGCAAAATCACCCTTTTCCTCTAAGGATTTTTGATGAGGAAACAAACCTTCTTCCCAACCAGGCAGAAATATCACGTCAAATTCTAATCCTTTCGCAGCATGCATTGTCATTAAATTTACTTTTTCCCCCTCCCATTCTTGATCTATTGATGTCGCTAATGCCACATGTTCGAGAAAACTTTGTAAACTGTCGTAATCCTGCATAGCTCTTAATAATTCTTTTAAATTTTCCAACCTATTTTCGTTTTCTAAATCTTTCTTGTCTTTTAACATTGATGAATAACCTGACTCATCCAATACTAATTTTAATAAATCAAAATGCTTAATCTTTAGAGAGTCTTTACGCCATTTTTGAATCATATTTATTAACTGATTAAGCGAGGTTTTGATCTTAGGTTTAAATTCACCTTTTTCTATTATTTTTATAATAGAGTCCTCTAAACATAATTTATGAGCTTTACCAAATTTATAAATTTGATTTACTGTACTTTCACCAACCCCACGCTTAGGCACTCCAATAATTCTCTCAAGAGCTAAATCATCAAACTTTTGATTTATAATTCGCAAATAACATACAGCATCTTTTATTTCAGCTCTTTCATAAAATTTTATACCTCCTAGTACTCTGTAGCCAATACCCACTTGAAGAAATCTTTCCTCAAACTCTCTAGTTTGATAAATTGCTCTTACTAATATTGACACATCATTTAGCGAAAATTTTTTTTTGATTTTTTGTTCAATAATATCACTCACCCCTTGGGCTTCATCTTTACCAGTTCTATAACAATTCAGTTTTACTAATTCTCCTTGATTTGCCGATGACCAAAGTTTTTTTCCAACTCTATTAGTATTATTTGAAATTAAGTTAGATGCGGTTTCCAAAATATTTTTTGTAGATCTGTAATTTTGCTCTAATTTAAAAACTTTACAATTTTTATAAATTTGATCAAATGTGAGAAAATTTTTGATTTCTGCCCCTCTCCAACTATAGATAGACTGATCATCATCACCAACACAACAAATATTTTCCTTTTCGTTGACTAGTAAATTCAACCATTTATTTTGAATAAAATTAGTATCTTGAAACTCATCTACCAAAATATACTTAAAATTATTTTGATATATTTTTTTTATATCTTTATGTTCTTCAAAAAGTTTAACGCAAAATAAAATTAAATCACCAAAATCAAAAGCATTTAGGTCTTTAGTTTTATTTTGATATATTTCATATACCTTTAAAATTGATTTAATGATTGTATTTGATTTTTGTATTTTTACATCTTTAGGTAAGAGGCCTTTATTTTTCCATTGATCAATGTGATACAAGATTAATTGAGGTGAAAATTTTTTTGCATCCAAATCTTCACCTTTTACAATATTTCTTACCAATTTCTTTTGGTCATCGGAATCCAAAATTGTAAAATTACTCTTATATCCAAGAGCCTCAGCGTGCTTTCTCAAAAATTTTACACTTATAGAATGGAAAGTTCCAAGCCAAGGTATAGCATTCGAATTACCTTTAATAAATTGCATAACTCTATTTTGCATTTCTTTTGCAGCCTTGTTTGTAAAAGTCACGCATAATATTTGGTTGGGCCAAGCTTTTTTTTGATTTATAATATGAATAAGTCTAGTAGTAAGAACTCTAGTTTTCCCAGACCCTGCGCCTGCAACAATTAAATTTGGCCCCTCGGTGCTTAAGACTGCTTCCTTTTGTTCTTTGTTAAGGTTTTTAATTAAATTTTCTATGTTATTCATAAGAGAGAATTTTCATTTATATACTAGTTATAAAAATAAAAAAAATGATTATTAAATTTTATAAAACAATTCACAATAAATACTCTAGATTTATCAGATTTATTTTTTTCTTAAGGTACTTATTTTTAATATTTTTGATCACAATTTTGTTGTTTTTATTTATACCTAAATTTTTTGATTATGAAAAAAAAGCAGATGTTTTTAAAAATTATCTTTTAAAAAACTATGATTTTAATATTTTAAAACATGAAAAAATTGAATTTAGTCCTTTACCTATACCAAAAATTGAATTTCACAATGTTTTAATAAAAGTAGGAGAAACACCCATGGAATTAAATGTCCAAAAACTACAAATATATCCCAAGATTTTTAATATTTATAATTACAATAATTTTGAGTCAAATAAAATTATATTTAAAAAAAGTAACATTAGTCTGCAAAATTTCGATTTTCAATTTTTGATTAAAAAATTGATCAGTCAAAAAAGTAAATTAAATTTAAATAAAATTGATTTTTATATTTATAATAAAAATAAGTTATTAGTTACTTTGGATAATGTTAAGTTCGCTAATTATGGATTAAAAAAAAATATTGTAAATGGAAATATTTTTGGCAAAAAATTTGAAGTAAAAATAAATGATAAGTTTAATCAGGCTAATTTTAAACTAATTAATTCTGGCATTAGTTTTGTCATTAATTTAAATGAGAGAAAAATTCAAAATTTAATTAAAGGAACTGTTAAATCAAAAATACTTGGTACAAATTTAAAATTTGATTTTAAATATAATCAAAAATCATTTGATATTTATAATTCATTCTTTAGAAGTAAAAATTTATCATTTAGCAATCAAAGCAAAATAAATTTAAACCCTTTTTTAGATATTTATTCAGATTTCGAAATTCTAAATATTAACTTTAAAATTTTTGAAAAAATTCAAATAGACAAATTGCTCTCTTTTAAAAATGTTTTAAAAAAAATAAACGCTAAAAATGAAATAAGTTTTACTTCAAAAAAATTAAGCAATAATTTAAAAAGTGATTTTAAAATAAAATTTGATTTAGCATATGGTAGATTAGATTTTTTAAAAAATTTATCGTTCACAGACAATTTTTTTCGATGTAATGGCACTACAAATTTATTGGAAGAAAATCCTGTAATATTTTTTGATTGTTTAATTAATTCAAAAAATAAACATAGTCTTTTAAAAAAGTTTAATATTAAAAAAAAAAGAGATACCAAAATTTTAAATATTTATGCTAAAGGAAGTTTGGCTATTTTAAATAATAAAATTAATTTTAAAAATATTGAAGTAAATGATAAATATAAAGCATCAAATGAAGACTTAAAGTTTTTTAAAGAGATGTTTGAAAATATATTACTTGAAAATGGTTTAATTAAAATTTTTGACACTAAGAAAATAAAAAAATTTATTTTGGAGGTTTCTTAATTATTTAGGTCTAGTCATCTTTAATGGACTCATAATTATATCGTATTCCTTTTCTCCTATTAAACCTGACTTAATAACTTCTTGTTTTAAAGTAGTACCGTTTCTGTGTGCTGTCTTTGCAATATGAGCAGCTTTATCATAACCAATTTTCGGCGCTAATGCTGTAACCAACATTAAAGAATTTTCTAACAAATGTTTTATTCTTTTCTTGTCAGCTTTTATTCCTTTTACGCAATACAAAGCAAAAGTTTTTGAGGAGTCGCTCATAATCTCTATTGATTGCAAAATGTTATGAATAATCAATGGTTTAAAAACATTAAGTTCAAAATGTCCATGAGAACCAGCCATCGTTATACCATTGTGATTACCTATAACTTTTACACAAACCATGGTAACTGCTTCTGATTGGGTTGGATTTATCTTTCCTGGCATTATAGACGAACCTGGTTCGTTTGAGGGAAGAATTAGTTCACCATAACCAGCTCTAGGACCTGATCCTAAAAATCTAATATCATTAGCAATTTTCATTAAACAAACAGCTGTAGTATTTAATGTGCCTGAAAAATTTACTATTTCATCATGAGCAGCTAATGCTGCAAATTTATTATTTGCTGTTTTAAACGGAATTTTAGTTATTTTACTTATTTCTTTTACGATTTTTTTGTCAAAACCCTTTCTAGTATTAAGACCAGTTCCAACAGCGGTACCACCTTGTGCTAAAAAATGAATTTCCTTTAAGGCGTTTTCAATTCTAATTATACATTTTTTAAGTTGGGAATGATAACCAGAGAACTCTTGTCCTAAAGTTAAAGGCGTTGCGTCTTGTAAGTGAGTTCTTCCAACTTTTACTATATTTTTAAATTCTTTAGATTTTTTGGCCAATTCCTTTTCTAAAATTTTTAGTGAGGGTAAAAGCTTATCTTTGGCTTTAATTGCAATTGCGATGTGCATTGCTGTGGGAAAAACATCATTAGTAGACTGAGACTTGTTTACATGATCATTCGGATGAACTGGATTTTTAGAACCTAATTTACCACCCATCATTTGGATAGCTCTATTAGCAATTACTTCGTTAACATTCATATTAGTTTGAGTCCCTGATCCGGTTTGCCAAACTTTTAGAGGGAAATGATTATCGAGTTTTCCTTTTACCACCTCTTCGGAAGCTTTAATTATATACTTACTAATCTTAGGGTCTAAATCTTTATTCTTAGCATTAACTATTGCTGCAGCTTTTTTAATGATTGCTATAGAATGAATTACTATAGGCCTTACTAAAAAATCACCAATATTGAAATATTTGTTAGATCTCTCTGTTGAAGCCCCCCAATACTTATCACCAGGAACTTTAATTTTTCCTATACTATCGAATTCTACTCTGTATTTCATATTTGATTCATTGATATAATACACTCTTATTAAATAATTATAAAATATAAAGGATAAGAAATGACTAATTTTGAAAGTGTTGAAAAATTTATGAGGACGTTTAATCAAGAAATAAAGAAAAAAGCTAGTTTTCCTAATGATAAAATCATCTCCCTTAGATATGACTTAATAAAAGAAGAGCTAGAAGAACTAAAGCAGGCCATAGATAATAAAGATATAAAGGAGGTGGCAGATGCTTTGACAGATATTCTTTACGTTACGTACGGAGCAGGACATGCATTTGGAATTAATTTAGATAAATGTTTTGCTGAAGTGCAAAATTCAAATATGAGTAAACTGGGCTTAAATGGAAAGCCTATTTATAATGAAAAAGGCAAAGTAATGAAAGGACCTAATTATTTCAAACCTGATTTAAGAAAGTTTGTAGCATGATAAAAGATAATTATTATTGGATTTTGCTTGGTATAGCTGCTGGAATTTTAATCTATTTAGGAGACAAGTATATTTTTTAAAATAATTTTATTAATTTATTAAATATTTTAACAGCCTTTCTTTATTTTTAACTTGTTTAAATGCAATGCTCTCTCTTTTGCAGCTTTTGTCGCTTCATCAATATTTTTTAATGTTACTCCATATCCAGGAAAAAAGAAAAGTATTGCTCCAATGTTATGAGGTTCACCTGCTTTTTTTGCTTTCTGAGCCTCATCCGCATATTGGTTTGCTTTTGAAATTTCAGCACTTAATTCCTTACAACTCATCTCATTGTCATTTGGACCAATCACGTTGACTACAGTCGGAGTTGCACACGAGATACAAAATAAAAATAAAGTTAATATTGATAAGATTTTTTTCATTAACAATACACTAGGGCTTTTTGTTGCCAGTTGCCTACAGTTTTAGTTAATATATTAAATGTACGAATTATTTGCAAATTTTACTTTAATTTTACATTTAATTTTTATTTTATTTGTGATTTTTGGTGGACTATTTTTTTTTATTTCTTCAAAAATTATTTATATTCATATTCCAGTATTATTTTGGGGGATTTACATTGAACTAACTAACTCCATTTGCCCTTTAACTTATTTAGAAAACTGGTTTCTATATCAAGGAGGTTTAAAAACTTATTCTGATGATTTTATAAACAAGTATCTTTTTCCAATAATCTATCCTGAAGGCTTAACAACCGATATTCAATTATATCTTGGTATAGTGTTAATAATGATAAATATTTTTGTTTATGGATTAATTATTAAAAATTTAAAGAAAAAATAAGGGGGCGTTCTGTTGCCAGGTGCCGTGAACTTTGTAGCATAATTAAGTATTTTTTTCATCAAATCTAAAAAATTTAATACGCAGGGCGGCTAGAGGGCGACAAGATCTTGTGTTAATAATGCAAATGAATAAAAATTTTAAAAATATTATAATTGATCTTATTTATTTAATACTTGGTATAGGTTTATTAGTATTAGTTATTTCAATTGTAAATACATCAAATTTTGTTCCTAACATATCGTTATGTGCTTCTTATCCAAATGTTTTGTGTGAAACACCAATCATAAGAAATATATTAAATATCTTTAGTTTAAAATTTTGGGTTTCTATAATTTCATACTTAATAATTGGTATGACTACCTTTTCAATATTAGAATTTATAGGATTGAAATCAACTGGAGGAGTAGGAGGTGGCAACGCAAAAAAATGGACTAGATACGGTTGGATTGCCGCTTTGATATTGTCACCAATATTTTTATTACTATTAATTCTTTACGCAGATTAGATATTTTAAGTGGTTAATTTGAAACAATCTTTTAAATAGTCTATCACTTCTTTTTTATTTGTTAGGGCGACACATGGGCGACATTTGCCTATGCATTGCACAGAAAGCATTGAAAAGATTCACTAAACTGAAATAAGGAAGGGGCGTTCTGTTGCCAGGTGCCCCAAACCCCGTTACTTAATTAACAAAGTTAATTAAGCTGCAAGTGCGTAACTTTCGTTAGCATTTGTAAATTGGCCCGTTACGTCGGTACCATCTCGTACGAAAGAATAACTTTTAGACACCCGTCGATCCTAATTCACCCCCAAAAAGTTTTTATGGTGGAGGTGGTGGGTACTGCCCCCACGTCCGTAATGTTTATTACGAAATTCGTTTATCGTCATAGTTAGCAAGCTAACCTATAAATTATACAATTTTATTGAATTTAATTAAAGATTATTTGTTTGTATCATTAGAGATGACTCCAATTTCTCCATCTTCCTCGAATGCTAGAAGTATTATGTTAAGTTTATTGTGAAATTTTATGTCCCTAATTCTCTCACCGATATAAATGTTTTCTTTGTAAATAACCCTATCAAATATTTTGTTGAATTTAATTCTATAAATATGTCGACCATAAAGAGAGGATACTATAAAGTTGTCTTGAAAGTGTTTTGAAAAAGTATTTGGAAGTCTTATTATCTCTGAAATACCAATTGATTTTACAAAAGAATAGATTGGTTCTTCGAAATTATAATCGTAGTGATCTTTTTTATAAGTCGGTTTGTCGGTGTAATCGACAAAATATTTTTCTCCATATGATGAAATTGGCCAACCATAGTTTTTTTGAAATATTATCTTGTTAATTTCATCTCCACCTTTAGGACCATGTTCTGTTTGAAGAATTAAATTTTTTTCAGCATACAGGCCTTGCGAAACTCTGTGACCTTTTGAAAAAATTATTGGATTTTTGTTTGCAAAATCTAAAAAGATTATTTTACTATAGATTGATTCATCATCCTGAGGGGTGTTGTCAGGTTTATTATATTCGTGACCAAAGGTCGTAAAAATTATGCCATCCAAGTTATTGTGTTTGTAAAATTGCATTCTTCCACCAAAAATTATATATCCACATTCATTCGGAGAAAAAATTTTTTTAAAATTTAATTTTTCTGAATTTAAATCAGCAACAAAAATTTCAATTTTTTTACAACCTTTAATTTCATTTGCCGCAGAAATATATAATTTTTTGTTATGTACCAAAATGTCTAAAACTTTATCAGACTCAAAATTTGTACTATAAATTTTAGGTGATATTTCTTTAAAATCTGAAGAATTTATTTCATTTTCATTAATTGAGTAAACAGTACCCATATAATCAACTAACAAAATTTTATCTTCAAAGATTTCTAAAAAAAAAGATCCATATCTAGGAGTAGCGATACCACTATTAGAGGATGGGTATCTCTTGTAATATTCAGGTTTGAAATTGATTTTATTTTTTATTAAATTTAATTTTTCATACTGTGTATTCGGTAAAAAAACAGTATTGTAATCATTATAAATATGCTCTCTCAAATTTTTGTTACTTCTGATCTCTTTATGTAAAGATAGGTTGGGAATATTTTTGTATAAATAATCTTTGAATCCAAATAATTCAAACTTAATTGTAAATATAAAAAGTATAAAAATACTTAAAAATACAACCTTTTTTTTATGCACAGTTAAATATTTAAACATCAATTCATTTCACAAAATTAAAAATTAAGTTATTAATATTAGAATCTAAAAATTAATCAATAAATATAATGAAATTAACTTTTGAACAGAAAAAAGAAATATTAGATCAACAATCGCAAAAAAATACAACTAAACGAGTAACTTCTGTAGAGTTAGAAAAGATACTTTATGACGCAATTCCAGTTCTTGATCATGGTTTTGTAAGAGTGATTGATTATATGGGAGACGATACATCCATTGTTCAATCAGCTAGAGTCTCTTACGGAAAGGGAACAAAAAAAGTTTCGACTGATGAGGGTTTAATAAAATATTTGATGAGACATTGGCACTCAACACCTTTCGAAATGTGTGAAATTAAATACCATGTTAAGCTTCCAATATTTATTGCACGACAATGGATAAGACATAGAACAGCAAACGTTAATGAATATTCAGCAAGATATTCGATTTTAGATAAAGAATTTTATATTCCAGCCAAAGATCAATTATCAGCTCAATCAACTTCAAATAGACAAGGTAGAGGTGATTTAATTACAGGAGAGCAAGCTGACGAAGTTTTAAAAATTTTAAAAGATGATGCAACAAGAACTTACGATAATTATGAAAAAATGCTTAACGAAAGATTCGACGGGTCGACTATAGATCAAGATAAATCTGGTCTAGCAAGGGAGTTAGCAAGAATGAATTTAACTTTAAATTCATACACGCAATGGTATTGGAAAACTGATCTTTTAAATTTATTAAACTTTTTATTCTTAAGAGCAGATAGCCATGCTCAGTATGAAATAAGAGTTTATGCAGAAGCAATGTTGGATACAGTAAAAAAATGGGTTCCAATAACACACGCTGCATTTCTAGATTACAGAGTGGGTGCAGTTCACGTTTCGGCAAAGGGAAAAAAAGTTATTCAGCAAATGGCAAAAGGTGAAAGCGTAAGCCATGAAAAGTCGGGCCTCTCAAAAAGAGAATGGAACGAGTTAATGGTTTCTTTTGATTTTAAAGAAAAGATTGTTTAATTTTTTCAGCTATATTTTTAAATAACTTTGAAACTTCATGATTAGGATTAGAATGTGTTAATGGATCACCTTTATCAGCAGAACTTCTTAAATCTTCGTGAATAGGTAAATGACCTAAAAATTCTTTATTGAATTCTTTAGCAGTTTTTTCTACTCCGCTTTCTCCAAAAATCTTATATTCTTTTCCATCATCACCTTTAAAATAACTCATGTTGTCAATGAGCCCTAAAATTTTTACACCTGTCTTATTAAACATTTGAATTCCTCTTCTAACATCTAACAGAGCTAGATCTTGGGGAGTCGAAACAATTATTGCTCCATCAACTTTTACCTCTTGAGCAAATGTTAATTGAGTATCTCCGGTACCCGGAGGCATATCAATTATTATTATATCTCGATCTTGCCACAAAACTTTTTGAGTCATTGTTTTTAAAGCACTGATAACCATTGGTCCTCTCCAGATCATAGGAGTTTTTTCATCTACTAAAAAACCCATAGACATGCATTGAGCGTCATATTTTTCTAAAGGTATAATAGCTTTTCCATCTTTACTTTCTGGCTTTTCGTTTAGATTGATTAATTTTGGAAGAGATGGACCATAAACGTCAGCGTCAAGAATACCAATTTTAAATCCTAAATTTTGAAGAGCAAAAGCTAAATTAATAGCAATAGTGGACTTTCCAACTCCACCTTTAGCACTTGAAACTAAAATAGTAAATTTAGTGCCGTTTATTGGAGTTTTAGTAAACTTCTTAGGAGCCGGTTTTTCTCTCATTGTTTTACTCATTAATACTTTTTTTTAGACATAATAACGCTCTTACATAACTTGTTTTTGAAGCAAAAGTCACTATATAAAGTGTCATGAGTTTCAAAGATAAAATTTTAAAAAATCAATCCCCTTGGGGTTCACCCCCACCAGGCGGAGGCGGACAGATGCCTGGTGGAAATGGATCAGGGTCAAGACAAGATCCCCCAAGTCTAGACGATATTATAAAAAATTTTCAAAAAACTATTAACAAATTCTCTGGAGGCAAAACCGGAGGTTCCCGTCCAATAATTATTGGAATATTAATTTTAGTTTTACTTTATATCGCAAGCGGGCTTTACAGAGTTTTACCTGATGAGCAAGGTGTTGTTTTAAGATTTGGAAAATATGTAAACACTACTCAGCCGGGATTACATTATCATTTTCCCACTCCATTTGAGAGAGTTCTTACTCCTAAAGTTACGAAAGTAAATAGAGTTGATGTAGGATTTCGACCTGCAAGTGATAGCGGCAGATCTTCTGGAGTTGGAAATGTACCAGAAGAAAGTTTAATGCTTACCGGGGATGAAAATATTGTAGATATTAACTATTCAGTATTTTGGGTAATTAAGGACGCCCAAAAGTTTTTATTCAACATTCAAAGTCCGGTAGAAACTGTAAAAGCAGCATCGGAAACAGCTATGAGGGAAGTAATTGCAAAAAATAGAATTCAAAATATTTTAACAGAAGGTAGATCAAACATTGAAGTCGAAGTTCAAGAAATTACACAACAAATTTTAGATGAATATGGTTCAGGTATTCAAGTTACTCAAGTTCAAACACAACAAGCAGATCCACCTGAACAAGTAATTGATGCCTTTAGAGATGTGCAGGCTGCTAGAGCAGATAGAGAGAGATCAAAAAATGAGGCTGAAGCTTATGCAAACGATGTAATTCCAAGAGCACGAGGGGAAGCAGAACAAGTTTTACAACAAGCAGAAGCATATAAAAAAGAGGTTGTTGCAAAGGCAGAGGGTGAAGCAAGTAGATTTTTAGCAATTTATAATGAGTACAAAGATGCAAAACAAGTAACCCAAGAAAGAATGTATTTGGAAACTATGGAAAAAGTATTAGCAGACATAGACAAAGTTATCATAGATAAAGAGTCCGGCTCAGGTGTTGTTCCATATCTTCCGTTACCGGAACTAAAAAAATCAGGAGGCAATAATTAATGAAGGGAGTTAAATTAATAGTTCCAGCAATTATAATTATTGGGGTTACTATTTTCCAATCATTATTTATTGTTCAAGAAATTAGCCAAGCTATTGTTCTTCAATTTGGTGATCCCAAGAAGATTGTAACTAAAGCAGGTTTAAACTTTAAATTGCCTTTTATTCAAAATGTTGTTTTTCTTGATAAAAGAATTTTAAATTTAGATAATGATCCAGAGGAAGTAATTGCCGCAGACCAAAAGAGATTGATCGTTGATGCGTTCGCAAGATTTAAAATTATCGATCCTCTAAAGTTTTACATTTCAGTCGGAAACGAGAGAGTTGCTAGATCAAGATTATCTACGATTATCAATTCCAGAATAAGAGGTGTATTAGGTACACAAGAACTTGCAACTTTACTGTCCACAGATAGGGCGAGACAAATGCAAATTATTCAATCACAAGTAAATGAAGAAGCAAAGAATTTTGGAATTACAATCGTTGACGTAAGAATTAAAAGAGCAGATTTACCTCCAGCAAATAGTGAGGCAATTTATAAAAGAATGCAAACTGAGAGGGAGAGGGAAGCAAAAGAATTTAGAGCTCAGGGAGCGGAAATTGCACAAAAAATTAGATCGACTGCCGATAAAGATGTTACAGTTATTTTAGCTCAAGCAAATAAAAAATCAGAAATTATGAAAGGTGAAGGCGACGGTGAAAGAAATAAGATTTTTGCTAATGCGTTTGGCAGAGACCCGCAGTTCTTTGCTTTTTACAGAGCAATGCAAGCTTACGAAAAAGCATTAATTGGAGGGGAGACATCTTTAGTACTTTCACCTGACAGTGAGTTTTTCAAATTTTTTGGAAAATCGATCAAGCCAGCAATAAAAAGATAAAAACAATAGCTAAGTGAAAGATCTATTAACCGCCTTGGGATTACTCTTTTTTATTGAGGGACTTTTACTTGCCATTTTCCCGTCAAGAATTAAAAATATGCTTGAGATTATCAAGAATACGCCCGAAAATAAATTAAGATCATTTGGATTGTTTTTTTTGATTATCGGTTTTTTTATTATTTGGTATATAAAAAATTAATATGAATTTATTAAAAAAAATATTTATTTTATTAATAATTTTTAACTTTTCATCTATTCAAGTTAAAGCTGTACCAAGTTCTTTTGCCGATTTAGCTGAAAAATTAATGCCATCTGTTGTTAATATTTCAACTACTCAAACCGTAAAAACAACCACAAATCAATTTCCTTTTCAATTTCCACCAGGGTCGCCTTTTGGTGAGATGTTTAAAGATTTTGAAAGGCCAACCGAAAGAAAAGCTTCATCTTTAGGTTCAGGTTTTATAATAAAAGAGGAGGGTATCGTAATTACAAATAATCATGTGATTGCTAATGCTGAAGATATTTTAATAAGAGTTGGTGACAAAGAATACAATGCCGATGTTATAGGCTCGGATCCTTATATGGATCTTGCAGTTTTAAAAATAAAAACTAAAGATAAATTTAAGCCTGTAAGTTTTGGTGACTCAAGTAAAGCTAGAGTAGGTGACTGGGTAGTAGCCATTGGAAATCCTTTTGGTTTAGGAGGAACAGTAACATCTGGAATTATTTCAGCAAGAAATAGGCAAATAGGTTTAACAAGATACGAGGACTTTATTCAAACCGATGCATCAATTAACCAAGGTAATTCTGGAGGGCCGTTGTTTAATTTAAAAGGAGAAGTAATTGGAGTTAACACCGCAATTATTGCTCCAGGCCAATCAGGATCAATTGGAATTGGTTTTGCGATACCGGCTAATGCTGCATCCAATGTTATTGACCAATTAATAAAATTTGGTGAAACAAAAAGAGGGTGGTTAGGAGTAAGGATCCAAGAGGTAACAAAAGAAATTGCAGAGGTTGAAAAACTTAAAAAACCCGAAGGTGCTTTAGTCGCAAGCGTTGGACAAAATAGTCCTGCAGAAAAAGCAGGCATTAAAGCTGGGGATATTATTTTAGAATTTGATGGAAAAAAAATAAATACGATGAAAAAATTACCAAATGTTGTTGCAGGCACAGAGGTAGGCAAAAGTGTTGATCTTAAAATTTGGAGAAATAAAAAATTAATTTCAAAAAGATTAACTCTTGGAAGATTAGAAACGTCCGAAGAATTTAAAGAAACAAAACCAAAAATTGTTAAGAAAGATGAAGAGATTGAAAGCTTAAAAATAGCGGTAAGAGAAATAAATGATAAAGATATTTCTTCCAGAAATTTAAATACGAAAACACAAGGAGTAGTTATTACAGATATTTCAAACCGAAGCCCTCTTATAAATCTTTTAAGTGTAAATGATATTATAATTGAAGTTCAAAAGACTCCTATAAAATCGATTGCTGATTTAAAAAAAATTGTTAAAAGTATTTTTAAAAAAGGTGAGAAAACACTACTTTTAACAATTATTAATCAAAATAATCGAAGACGTTATCTTGGCGTAAAAATTAATTAATTTTGTCAAAAAAAATCATTCTCTTAGCAGGACCAACAGCTTCTGGAAAATCAAAATTAGCTATTAATCTTGCAGAAAAACTTAATGGTGAGATCATTAATGCCGACAGTATGCAAATCTATAAAGAATTTTCTATTTTATCTTCAAGACCTACAGAATTTGAAACAAAAAAAATTAAACACCATATCTACGGAACAATATCTGTTAAGAAACATTTTTCTGCTGGTGATTGGTTTAAAGAGGCAAAAAAAAAAATAGATATTTGTTTAAAAAAGAAAAAAATACCGATTATAGTTGGGGGGACAGGATTATATTTTAATACAATCACAAAAGGTATAAGCAAAATTCCTAAAATAGACTTAAAAACAAGATCTAAAGTAAGAAAATTATATAGCAAGCTTGGTTTTAGAAAATTTTATAAAAAGCTTATTCAATTAGACCCTAAAGTTAAAAATAAAATTTTACCTACTGACTCTCAGCGAGCTCAACGTGCTTTTGAAGTAAAACTAAAAACAAAAAAATCCTTATATGAATGGATCGCTAAAACTAAATCGGAATTTTCAGACTTTAACATAAAGAAAATTTTTATTAATATTCCAAGAGAAGATCTTCTTCAAAAAATTTCTGAAAGGACAGATT
Organism: uncultured Pelagibacteraceae bacterium; assembly: GCA_902538445.1. Lineage (GTDB taxonomy): Bacteria > Pseudomonadota > Alphaproteobacteria > Pelagibacterales > Pelagibacteraceae > Pelagilacustribacter. The sequence goes on from CACBFE010000005.1 coordinate 53,074, forward strand.
TTATGATCAGTCAAAATTGCATCTCAGAGGTAGTAAAATTTAACAAATTAAAAATTAATAAAAGTCTATCTGCTAACAAACTTATAGGAGTTCAAGAAATCAATCGATATTTGAGAGGTACAATTACATTGAAAGAATGTAGAGATCTTATAAATATTAAGACAAGACAGTACGCCAAAAGACAAAATACATGGGCTAGAGGTCATATGAAGAATTGGGTTAGGCTTTATTCTAAAAACTTCTCTATTCTACTAAAAAAAACATTAAAAGTTACAAGCTAAAACTTGACGGTTGGTTATTCTAGGCTAGATTGTATGAATGCCAAAATTATTGAGTGGAGCAGAAATAGTATTTAAAGCATTGGAAGACCAGAAAGTGGAATATATTTTTGGTTACCCAGGTGGAGCTGTGCTTCCAATCTATGATGAATTAAAAAATCATAAAACAATAAAACATATTTTAGCAAGACATGAGCAAGGAGCGGGACATGCTGCTGAAGGATATGCTAGATCAAGCGGTAAACCAGGAGTTCTTTTAGTAACGTCAGGACCTGGAGCAACTAATGCTGTAACTGCTTTAACAGATGCCTATATGGACTCAGTTCCAGTAGTGTGTATTTCAGGACAAGTCCCAACTCATTTAATTGGTACTGATGCTTTTCAAGAATGCGATACGACTGGGATAACAAGACCTTGCACTAAACATAATTGGTTGGTCAAAGATGTAGCTGACTTAGCTGATATTATGAACCAAGCTTTTGAAATTGCAACAACGGGTAGACCCGGTCCAGTATTAGTTGATATTCCAAAAGATATTCAATTTAATAAAGGTATCTATAAAGTTAGTAAAAAAAAATTAGCAAAAAAATTAAATGGAACACTTACAAATAAAATAAATTTGAAAGATGTAGACAAATTTATTGAGATGATAAAAAAATCATCTAAGCCTATTTTTTATACCGGTGGAGGAGTAATAAATTCTGGACCAAAAGCTAGCGAGCTTTTAAGAGAATTAATTTCTTTAACTGGTTTTCCTATTACTTCAACCTTACAAGGATTGGGCGCCTACCCTGGTGATGATCCACAATTTTTAGGAATGCTTGGTATGCATGGGACTTATGAAGCAAATAATGCCATGCATGATTGTGACCTGATGATAAATATTGGAGCAAGATTTGATGATAGAATAACAGGAAAAATAGATGAGTTTTCTCCAAAATCAAAAAAAATTCATATTGATATAGACCCATCTTCAATTGGGAAAAATGTAAAAGTTGATTTAGCTATTACAAGTGATGTAACAGAATTGTTACAAGCGGTTATAAAAAGGTTTAAAGAAAAAAATAAAAATTTTATTGACTCTAATAAACAAAAAACAGCGAAGTGGTGGAGTCAAATTGATAAATGGAGAGAAAAAAAATCTTTAAACTTTATCAATAGCAAAGAGACGATAAAACCTCAGCATGCTGTACAAAGACTTTATGAATTAACTAAAGACCAGGATACATTCATTACTACCGAGGTTGGACAACACCAAATGTGGGCTGCTCAACATTATAAGTTCAATAAACCTAATAGATGGATGACTTCAGGAGGTCTCGGTACCATGGGTTACGGATTACCTGCAGCTATCGGCGTTCAAATTGCTCATCCTAAAAAACTAGTAATTGATATTGCAGGAGAAGCTTCAATTTTAATGAATATTCAAGAAATGTCGACTGCAATACAGTACAGACTGCCTGTTAAGATTTTTATCTTGAATAATGAATACATGGGAATGGTGCGTCAATGGCAAGAATTACTACATGATAAAAATTATTCTGAAAGTTATACAGAGGCTCTACCAGATTTTGTAAAGCTAGCAGAGGCTTATGGCGCAACAGGAATAAGAGCGAAAACTCCTGATGAATTAGATGAAAAGATCAAAGAAATGATCAACTCAGAAAAACCTGTAATTTTTGATTGTGTAGTTGATAAAGTTGAAAACTGTTATCCAATGATACCGTCTGGAAAACCCCACAACCAAATGCTTCTTGGACCTGAGGATGAAAAAGAGGAAGTTTCAGATGAAGGAAAAACTTTAGTTTAATGCCAAAGTCAAGATCAGCTTATAGCCAGCCATCAAAATTTGGAAAAGAGGATCATCATATAATTGTAGTATGGGTGGACAACGAAGCTGGAGTTTTAGCACGAGTAATCGGATTATTTTCAGGAAGAGGTTATAATATTGAGTCTCTAGCCGTAGCCGAAATTGATAAAAAAAAACATTTATCAAGAATTACAATTGTCACAAAAGGTACACCTGAAGTAATTCAGCAGATAAAATTACAATTAGGAAAATTAATTCCAGTTCATAAAGTTGCTGATTTTTCTAGAAATGATCCTAAAATTTTATTTAAAGAGCTTGCTTTATTAAAAATAGTCGGAGTCTCAAAAAAACTGGATAAAGCTAAGAAATTATGCAAAAAATATAATGGAATAATCTTAGATAAAACAAAAAAGTCTTTTGTTATTCAAGTAACTGCTTTAAGAAGAGAAATCGATAAATTGGTTGTAGCTTTGAAACCACTCGGACTTTTAAGTGTCTCAAGGACTGGTGCAGTTGCGATGACTAAAGGAAAAGAAGTTTTTACACAATAGGAGTTTTAAATGAAAACATTTTATGAAAAAGATGCAGATGTAAATTTAATTAAAAATAAAAAGGTTGCAATTTTTGGTTATGGAAGTCAAGGACACGCTCATGCACTTAATTTAAAAGACAGCGGTGTGAAAGATGTTGTTGTTGCACTCAGAGAAGGATCTACTAGTATTAAGAAAGCAGAAAGCGAGGGTTTAAAAGTAATGTCTTTATCCGACGCTGCAGCTTGGGCAGATGTTGTTATGATGTTAACTCCTGACGAACTTCAATCGGAAATTTATAAAAATCATATTGAACAAAGAATGAAAGAGGGGACCAGTTTGGCTTTTGCTCATGGTTTAAATATTCACTTTGATTTAATTAATGCAAGAAAAGACTTAGATGTATTCATGGTTGCGCCTAAAGGACCAGGTCACACGGTAAGAAGTGAATACCAAAAAGGTGGTGGTGTTCCATGTTTGATGGCTGTTCATAAAGATAGCTCAGGTAAAGCTAGAGATCTTGCTTTATCTTATGCTTCTGCAATTGGAGGAGGTAAGTCTGGAATTATTGAAACAACTTTCAAAGATGAATGCGAAACAGACTTATTTGGTGAACAAACAGTTCTTTGTGGTGGATTAGTTGAACTAATTAAAAATGGTTTTGAAACTTTAACTGAGGCTGGTTACCCACCTGAAATGGCTTACTTTGAAACTCTTCATGAAGTAAAATTAATTGTGGATTTAATTTACGAGGGTGGAATAGCAAACATGAATTACTCGATTTCTAATACAGCTGAATATGGTGAGTATGTTTCTGGAAAACGAATTGTAGATAGCAAGACAAAAGAGAAGATGAAAGAGGTCTTAAAAGACATTCAATCTGGCAAGTTTACTAAACAGTGGATGGATGAACATAAATCAGGTCAAAAAAACTTCCTTAAAATGAGGGAAGATTTAGCCAAACACCCTATTGAAAAAGTGGGTAAAGAGCTTAGAGCGATGATGCCTTGGATCGGTAAAAATAAATTGGTCGATAAAGACAAGAATTAGCCCAATCTGACTCTCTAAAAGCCCTTATTAAGTACATAATAATTTGCAAATTCTATCTTTGATTGTAATATGAGAAACTTTTGAATTAACAAATGTTTTAAGTATGAGTGATAAAAATAGAATTATAATATTTGATACTACTATGCGTGATGGTGAACAATCACCCGGCGCATCAATGAGTTTAGAAGAGAAATTACAAATCTCTAGAGTGTTTGATGAATTAGGCGTTGATGTAATTGAAGCGGGTTTTCCTATTGCTTCACCTGGAGACTTTGAAGCTGTAACAGAAATAAGCAAGTCTTTAAAAAAATCTATTCCTGCAGGATTAGCCCGAGCCACTAAAAAAGATATTGATGCATGTCATGAAGCGTTAAAGCATGCAAAAAATTTTAGAATTCATACTTTTATTTCCACAAGTCCATTACACATGAAGCACAAGTTAAATAAATCTCCCGAAGAGGTTTTAGAATCAATTAAGGAAAGTGTTACTTACGCAAGAAAATTTACTGATGATGTTGAGTGGTCATGTGAAGATGGAACAAGAACAGATATGGATTATATGTGTAGGACAGTTGAACTTGCAATTAAATGTGGTGCGAAAACAATTAATATCCCGGATACTGTTGGTTATACAGTTCCTTCAGAATTTAAAAAAATTATTGAAACTCTATTAAATAAAGTTCCAAATATAGATAAAGCAATTCTTTCAACACATTGCCATAATGATTTAGGTTTAGCAGTTGCAAACTCTTTAGCCGGGGTCATGGCTGGTGCAAGACAAATTGAGTGTACAATTAACGGAATAGGTGAAAGGGCTGGTAACGCTGCTCTTGAAGAAGTTGTAATGGCAATGAGAACAAGACATGATTTAATGCCTTACACAACTAATATTAATACAAAACTTTTAAGTAAAGCATCTAAAGTAGTTTCAAATGCTACAGGTTTTCCTGTTCAATTTAATAAAGCGATAGTTGGAAAAAATGCTTTTGCGCATGAGTCAGGTATTCACCAAGATGGTATGTTAAAAAATAGAAATACTTATGAAATTATGACACCAGAGAGTGTGGGAGTTAAAAAGACTTCTTTAGTAATGGGAAAGCATTCTGGTCGACACGCGTTTAGAGATAAATTATCTGACATGGGTTATATGGATGTAACAGATGATATTATAGACACAGCGTTTGGCAAATTTAAAATCTTAGCAGATAAAAAGAAACATATTTACGATGAAGATATTGCAGCAATTGTAGACGATAGTCTAGTAACAGAAGACAACGTAATTAAATTAAAATCTTTAAAGGTATTTGCTGGAACTGGTGAACCGCAAAAAGCAGAAATGACATTAGAAGTTTATGGAGAAGTTAAAAGTGCTTCCGAAACAGGAGATGGCCCAGTTGATGCAATTTTTAAATGTATAAAAAATCTTTATCCTCATGATGTAAATTTACTTTTGTATAACGTTCATGCAGTCACAGAAGGAACTGATGCGCAAGCGACAGTAAGTGTAAGAATTGAGGAAAAAGGTAAAACTACAGTTGGTCAAGCAGCTGATACTGACACATTAGTTGCATCTGCCAATGCATACTTGAATGCATTAAATAAATTAATTATTAAAAGAAAAAAAATTGCGCCAGATCAAACAATGAGCGCTCAAAACTAGAAAGGAAAATATGTTTAAAGGTTTATCAGGATTATCTTCACTATGGTCACAAGATATGGCTATCGACTTAGGAACAGCTAACACTCTTGTAGTATTAAAAGAGCAAGGAGTTGTATTAAATGAACCATCTGTGGTTGCCGTTATTGAGGATGGGGGAAGAAAATCTGTTTTAGCTGTAGGTGATGAAGCAAAAACAATGTTAGGTAGAACTCCTGGTAATATTTCAGCTATTCGACCTTTGAAAGACGGTGTAATTGCAGATTTCGTAGTAACAGAGGAAATGATTAAACACTTTATAAAAAAAGTTCACAAAAAAAACGCATTCGCAAATCCTAGAATTTTAATTTGTGTACCAACAGGATCTACTCCAGTTGAAAGAAAAGCTATTCAAGACTCAGCTCTTGCAGCGGGAGCGAGAAAAGTTCAGCTTATTGAGGAACCAATTGCGGCTGCAATTGGAGCAGGGTTACCGATATCAGAAGCAACAGGATCTATGGTAGTGGATATCGGGGGTGGTACTACAGAGATAGCCGTAATGTCATTAGGAGGAGTTGTTTACTCTAAATCTTTAAGAGTTGCAGGAGATGCATTAGACGGGTCAATTATTGCCTATATGAGAAAAAAAATGAATCTTATGATAGGAGACTCCACTGCCGAAAAAATTAAAAAAGAAATAGGTACAGCAATTCCATCATCAAATAATACTTTTTTGATGAAAGGTAGAGATATAAGATCAGGAACACCCAAAGAAATTGAACTTACCGAAAAAGATGCTTGTGAAGCGATTATGCCAATTCTTAATCAAATTCTTGGCGGGATCAAAGAAGCTTTAGAGAATACCCCGCCAGAATTATCAGCTGACTTAATTGATATGGGTTTAGTGTTAACGGGCGGTGGAGCTTTATTAAAAAATATAGATAAATTAATTTCTCAAGATACCGGTTTACCAGTAACAATAGCTGACGACCCTTTATCGTGCGTAGCTATTGGAACTGGAAGAGCTTTAGAAAACGAAGAATTGTTTTCTACAATGTTATCTGAATATTAATTTGTATTTTACGGATAAATGTCAGTTAGTAGAGATGATTATAGTATAGCCTTTCGTTCAGCTCTTTTGCAAAGAGGAGCTTCTCAAAAATTTTCAATTTTTTCTCTTATAATCGTAGCTTTAATAATTTTCTTTTTAGACGTTTATGGTTTTACTGTAGTAAAAACAGCGAGAAGCTTTATCAATGATGTTGTGTACCGAGTAACATACTTAGCCTCAGCGCCGACAAGATTATTTCCAGGTATAAATCAAGGGATAGCCGGTCATTTCAATTTAAAAAAAGAAAATGAAGAATTAAGAAAGGTTATAGAACGTTACAAAGCTCTAGATCTAAATTTAGAATATATATCTAACGAAAATAAAAATTTAAAAAAAGTCCTAGATACAGAAGATGTGCGAAGCGTTTCAAATGTAGTCCTAGCTAAGGTTTTAGTAGATCGTAATAGTCCTTTTTTAAAATCAATAATTATAAACAAGGGAAGCAAAGAGGGTATTATAAAAGGAATGCCAGTAACACAAAATAAATATTTAGTTGGACGTATAGTTGAGACTAATTATTTATCATCAAGAGTGCTACTGCTAAATGATTTAAATAGCAGGATTCCAGTAACATTTGATGAAAAAAGCACCCAGGCAATATTAACTGGTGGCGGGACACGTAAACCAATACTATCATATTTACCTGAAGATTATGAATTTAAAGATGATATAACTGTTTTTGCTTCAGGAAAAGACGGAATTTTTAGTGCAGGAACTCCTATTGGAAAAACAAAATACACTGGCGAAGTCGAACTATTTGTAGATCCAAATCAACTTTCTTTTGTAACAGTAAATTTAATAAAACCTAGTAAGGAAGTTTTTTAATGGCAAAGGGAAATATAGTTAATAAGTTATTTGCTTCAGGTCCTTTAATTTTATTATATTATTTGTCTATAAGCGAAATTGATACAAACCTAGAAAAATTATTTGAAGTCTTTTCTCTTAATTTACAAATTATAATAATATATTTTTGGATTATAAAACGCCCTAATTTAATGGGCACAGGTCATATTTTTCTTGCTGGACTAATTAATGATGTGGTGATGGGATTTCCCTTAGGTATTAGCTCTTTGTCCTATCTTGCAGTTTGTTTTGTAGGTAATTATGTCAGAAATAAAAGTGTTAATACAACCATAGCATCTGACTGGTTTACTTTTTTAATAGCTTTATTATTTGCTAACTTACTTTTCTTTTCATTGTTAAATAATTTTTCAGAGGTTATAATTTCCTATACAAAAATTGGTTACAATACTTTCTTTACTTTATTTTTATTCCCAGTTTTCTGGTTTTTATTTCATCTTTATCAAATTAGTTTTATAGGGTCTCAAGATGCTTAGTCCAGGCTCAGGCAATACTGTTATTAAATCAAAACTTATAAGCAGAAGAATGTTTCTAATTACTGCTGCAAAAGCTATAGTGATGGTCGGCTTAGTTGGCAGGCTTATCTCTCTTCAAATTAATCAAGCTACAAAATACAAATCTTTATCAGATAAAAATAGATTCAGAGAATGGAAGTTGGCACCTGAGAGAGGCACAATTAAAGATTTCTTTGGTACAGAAATCGCCTCGAATGAACCACTTTATCAGGTACATTTGATTCCAGAAAATGCGAAAGATTTAGATAATTTGTTTGTGAGGTTGAAAGCAATTCTAAACATAAGTGATAAAAAGGTTTCTTACTTAAGGAGATTGATAAAAAAACAAAAACCTTGGGAGCCAGTAATAGTTTCCGAAAATTTAGATTGGTCAGATTTTTCAAGAATAAACTTATTTTTACACGAACTAGAAGGAGTAGAGCCTATCGTATCTGTTGCAAGAACTTATCCTGATAGTTCTTCTGCTCATATTTTGGGTTATGTCTCTCAAATTAGTGCTAAAGACTTACAATCAAAAGAATATCTTCAAGATCTAGCCGTGCCGGGCATGGCAATTGGAAAAACTGGATTAGAGAGAAAACTAGATGAGCAGATAATTGGTAAAGTTGGATATCAAAGATATGAAGTAAATGCTTTTGGCAAAAGAATCAGAGAAATAAAAATTGACCAAGGTCAAGCAGGAAAAAGTTTCAAAACAACACTGGATTATGAAGTACAAAAATTTACTGCAGAGTTATTGAAAGACAAAGCTGCTGCAGTATGTGTGATGGATGTTTACAATGGTGATATTGTTTCTATGGTTTCTTCGCCAACATTTGAACCAAATCAATTTGTTCATGGTTTAGATAAAAAATATTGGAACAGTCTTATTAAAAACGAAAAAAAACCACTAGGTAATAAAGCATTATCTGGATTATACCCACCAGGCTCTACAATTAAGACCCTAGTAGCCTTAAGTGCTTTAGAAAACAAAATTATTAGACCTTTAGACACATTTAAATGTAAAGGAAAAATAGAGCTATATGGTGAAAAATTTCACTGCTGGGAAAAAGATGGACACGGCATTGTAAATCTTAGAAAAGGAATTCAAAGATCTTGCGATGTTTATTTCTATGAGGTTGCTAGAAAACTTGGTGTTGATAGATTATCGGAAACTGCAAAACGATTTGGTTTAGGAAAAAAAGTTTTGAGTGATTTTATAGAAGAGAGATCTGGTGTAGTTCCAAATACAAAATGGAAGAAAAAATTTATTGGACAAAATTGGTATTTAGGTGAAACACTTCACTCAGGTATTGGTCAAGGGTATTTTCAAAGCACACCTCTTCAATTATGTTTAATGACAGCTCAATTAGGTAATGGCGGATTTAAGATAAAGCCAAGAATTATTTTTGATGAAAAAAATGATAATTTAAGAAATTATTTAAAATTTAAAAATGAAAATCCAAATCAACCTCTTCCAACTGACTTACTGATTTCAAACTTTAATCTTAAACCATTATTTAAAAATCAAGAACATATAAATCTAATTAAAGATGCCATGTTTTCATCATCAAATGAACCTGGTGGAACTTCTTATAGACATAGATTTGAAAATCCAAAATACACATTTGCTGGAAAGACTGGTTCTTCACAGATCAAAAGATTTACAGAAGAACAACGGGAAGCAGAAGTTAAACAAGAAAGTTTACCTTATAAAGATAGAGACCATGCTTTATTTGTAGCATTTGCTCCTTATAAAAACCCGCAATACGCAATCAGTGTTCTTGTAGAGCATGGTGGATCCGGTGGTAAAGCTGCAGCACCTATAGCAAAGAAAGTAATTAAAAAGGTTCTTGAAAGACATGAACTAAGACGAAGTGTAAATAATTCATCAGGAGAGTCTGTTTAATGTTACAACCACGATCCATTCAATCCTCGCAAAGTGTAAAAGATAAAATTTTATCGCTAGACTATATTTTGGTTATTTCAGTTTTGCTTTTAGGTATAACTAGCATGTTTGCAATGTACTCCACCGATGGAGGCGAGTTCAAATATCACACAAACAGTCATATACTGAGATTTTTTGTTTTTTTTGGAATGTTTTTTGTAGTTTCCTTTATTTCTATAAGATTTTGGCACGAGACAAGTTATTTTTTTTATATTGGAGTATTTATTTTACTTCTTGGCGTAAAGTATTTTGGACTTACATCTTCTGGCTCGAAAAGATGGTTAGACCTTTATTTTATGAATCTACAACCCTCGGAATTAATGAAAATTGGATTGATATTATTTTTAGCAAAATATTATCATCGTATTTCAATCGAAAGTATTAACAGTATTAAATACTTATTTGTTCCTATAACTGTTCTTATTGCTCCTGTAATATTAGTAGCAACGCAACCAGACCTTGGAACTTCGATACTAATTGCAGCTGGCGGTATCGCAGTAGCCTGGTTAGCTGGAGTAAGGGCAAAATTTTTTGTTTTTTCGGCTTTTGCCATGTTAGCTTTGTTGCCAATCGCTATTTCATTTTTAAAGCCTTATCAAAAATCAAGAATATTAACTTTTCTAAATCCTGAACGAGATCCATTAGGAGCTGGCTATCAGATAATACAATCTAAAATCGCAATTGGCTCTGGAGGATTATTTGGGAAAGGTTTTTTAAACGGCTCACAGAGTTATTTGGATTATTTACCTGAAAAACATACTGACTTTATTTTTACACTTTTTTCGGAAGAATTTGGATTTTTTGGATCACTATTTATTCTTCTTTTATATGTAGTAATTATTTCAAGAATTATAAGAGTCGGAAACATGACACGGAGTAATTTTGGCAAATTATACTGTTACAGTTTCGCTACAGCTTTCTTTTTATATGTAGCGGTTAATATGATGATGGTGCTAGGGCTACTACCCATTGTAGGATCTCCGTTACCCATTATGTCATATGGTGGCTCTTCAATGATGGCAATCATGCTAGGCCTTGGAATAGTCATGTCATGCAAAATTTATAAGGATGTGCCTGTAAATTAAATAGGCCTAAATCGACCTATTTTAATTAAAATTTTGACTTGTTTATTTTCTCAATTGATGCTTAATTATTAAAAAAATTTATGTTTGGTGATAAGAATAAAATCAAAGACTCAGAGCGTTCACTTATAAGTGAAACAGTTAGTATTGAAGGAACTATCAATAGCTCAGGCGCAATTGACGTTGCTGGATTAGTTAAAGGTCCAGTTTATTCAAAAGAATTGATAGTAAGAGATACAGGGTCAATCACAGGCTCAATAGAGGCTGATACCGTTGAGATCCACGGGCATTTAGACGGCAAAGTTTCCGCTCAAAACATTGTCATTGGTGCAACTGGAACAGTTAAAGGTGACATTGAGTTCGGAAATAATTTAAGAACTGAAAATGGCGCTGACATTGATGGCTATATTAAAAAAACAAATAGTTCGAAATCTAAACTAACAGGTGACTTCTTATTTAAGAAAAAAGATAAAAAAGAGGTAAACGAGGAAAGACCTGAAGTAGTAAATAAAGAAGCCATAGCCTAATCTACCGCACTACTCTTTTTCAAAACATTGCAATATAATTTCCATATGGAAAATTATAAATGTAAATCCGTTGGAATTATAGGATCAGGCATCCAAGGAGTATGCACAGGAATACAATTAATTAAAAAAGGAATACCCGTAACAATTTTTGACAGACATGATCCTCTTTCACATGAATTTAAATCAGCATCATATGGAAATGCAGGACATTTTTCTCCATATGCGGTATTACAATTTAATCGTCCAGACGTTTTATATGATGTTCCCAAAATGCTAATAAGTTCTTACGGCCCATTGGCCCTTAAGTGGAATTATATTCCTAAAATGTTAAATTGGTTTTTACATTATTTTAAGAATTGCAATCATAAAGCTATGATGCATACAGCTAAATATATGCATCAGATATTAAGTTTGTCCAACGATGCTTATGAAGAAATTTTTCAGGAAATAGACACTACTGGTTTAGTTGAAAAAAAAGGAATTATTTATATTTGGACTAACAAAAACTTAAAAAGTAGAAAATTAGAAATTAAAGTTAGAGAGGAATTAGGAATTGAACAAAAACTATTAACACAAAAAGAAGTCTTAGACTTAGAGCCAAACTTGCAACCAGTATTTGATGCTGGAGTAATTTATGAAAGTGCCATGCATGCGAGAGACCCACATGGTATACTTAAGGAAATATTTAAGTTATTTTTAAATCAAGGTGGGAAATTTATTCAAACAAATGTAAAAAATTTAGAGCAAATCAATATTAACGAAACTGCTATTAGATGCGAAAATGAGGAATATAGATTTGAAAAAACAGTAGTAGCTACCGGTGCTTTCTCAAAACTTTTGACTGATCAACTAGGAGAAAAAATTCCTTTAGATACAGAAAGAGGCTATCATGTGCACTTTAAGGATAAAGATCATCTAATAAATAGACCAGTAATATTCTTAGATAGAGGATTTGGCATGACGCCGATGAATCAAGGTTTAAGAGCGGTCGGGACTGTGGAATTGGGCGGTTTAAAAAATCCACCATCACAAAAAAGAATTGATTATATTATCAAGTGTGCGAAAGAATTACTGCCAGAACTAGGAAAACATCAAGATGAATGGTTGGGATTTAGACCAACATTGCCGGACTTTTTACCAATTCTTGGACCTTCTTCAAAGAATAAAAATATAATTTATGCATTTGGCCATCAACATTTAGGCTGGACATTAGGTGCTATTACAGGCAAAATTATTTCTAAAATAGTTGCAGGAGAAAAAACAAATTTAGATTTAACTCCATACAGCTCAAAAAGATTTAATTAGGAAATTTTGTCAAAAAATTATTTAGCTTATACTTTTCTAACTTTAGCAGCCTTATTTTGGTCGGGAAATTTTATTATCGGTAAATTTGCAACTTTATTCGAGGTTCCGCCGCTGACTTTAAACTTTTTAAGGTGGGTCATGGTGTGGTTTATATTGATACCTTTCACAATTAAAGAAATTTTAGCAAAGAGAGAATATATTAAAGAAAACTT
>CACBFE010000006.1 GCA_902538445.1 uncultured Pelagibacteraceae bacterium
TTTTTCGGCCCTCGTTATAATATCTTCAACTTCTCTTTTTGAAAAAATGTAATGGTCTGGATAAATTATTTTTTCTTTTATGTTTAATCCATTTTCTCTAATTAATTGAAAAAAATTTTCTGGGTTTCCGATTCCGGCAACAGCAAGTAAGTTTTCATTCTTAAATTCGTTTATATTTATCGGCTTATACTTAGAATAATAAATTTCTAGATTATTATTTATTAACAAAAGTTTTTTTTCAAAATCCCTATTTTGATCTCCATTAATGATAATTATATCCGCGTCTTTGATAGAATTTAAATTTTGTCTAAGAGGGCCAGAGGGTATTAGCAGACCGTTGCCGATAAGTTGATTACTATGAAAACAGATTATATTTAAATCTTTTTTTATTGTAAAATCTTGGAATCCATCGTCTAATAATACAATATCATTTTTAGACTTGATTGCTTCATTAATAGCTAAAAATCTTTTTTGGGATAAGATCAAATTTGCAAATTCCTCTCTAATAAGACTGTATTCATCTTCATGACCTTTATAGTAATTTCTTATAATAGCTGGTTTTTTTTTTAAATTTAGCAATTCTTTAGCTAAAAAAATAGATAAAGGAGTTTTACCAGTACCACCAATATAAATATTACCTATACAAATAATAGGAACATTAAAAACTTTTGTTTTTGAAAACTTTTTTTTCAAATAAGTCATCATCAAAAAAATAAAAGATAAAGGAAGTAATAAGATTGAATAAATACCAATTTTTTTATCCCAAAACTTTGGTTTATTTAATTTCATCAATCAAAAATTTATCTATATTTTTCATGGTTTTTAAAAAAGTTTTTTGACACAAATCGTCAATAAAGTCTGAAATATTATTCTCCTTTTGATTGAACTCTAAATCATTAATCAAATTACGGCTCAGTTCATCAATATTGTCAATTTTTTTTGAAATATTTTTTTTTTCTAAAATTTCATAAATTTCTTTAAAATTATAAACATAAGGCCCATGATATATTTTACATCCAAGTTTAGCTGCATCAATGGGATTTTGACCTCCAACTTCTTTAAGTTTTTTTAAAGTTGATTTTCCGATAAAAACACTTTTTGCATATTTGTAAAAATTATTCAAAACTCCGAATGAGTTAACAATTATTATATCCATATTATCTTGAATAATATCCTTATCATTAAGAATCTGGACATTTAAATTTAAATTTTTACATAAAGATACTATTTCTCTTGTTCTTTCAATATGTCTTGGAGCTATAACAGTGATAATTTTTTTAAGCGTTTCTTTTATTTTAATATGAGTATTTATACATAATTGTTCTTCCCCTCTGTGAGTGCTAGCAGCTAACCAAAATCTACTATTTCTAAGGAATTCTTTGTTATGAGTATCGAATCCTTTTTCATCAATTTTACTTAAAAGTTTAATATTTCCATGATGATAAATATTTTTGACTTCAAATTTTTCCAAATATTTTTTTGTTTCTAAATTTGCAGTTAAACATAAATCTATTACACTAAAAATTTTTTTCGCAGTTTTTGGAAAAAAATTCCATTTTTTAAAACTTTTTGCAGTTATTCTCGCGTTTATTAACGCTAAAGGTATTTCCCTTTTTTTAATTTGTTGAGTAAAGTTCGGCCATATTTCAGAGTCAACAAAAAAAATAAAGTTAGGTTTCCAAGAGTCTAAAAATTTTGATACTAAAAAATTTACATCAATTGGAAAAAATCTATGTTGAATATTCTTTAAATTTTTTGATCTTTTATTTATTAAATTAGCTGAACTTAAAGTGGTAGTTGTTACTAAGAACTCATAATTAGTATATTTAGTGTTAATTTCTTCTATTATTGGCAAAATACTATTTAATTCTCCGATACTAACAGCATGAAACCAACATAATTTTGAATTTTCAGTTTTGTTTACATTAAAATGTGAGGGGTAAATTTTCTCTTTAAACCTTTTAGAGTGCTCTTTTTTAATTAATTTACGAAAATACATATACAAAATCAAAATAGGATACAAAATATTTGTAATGACTTTGTATAAAAATAACATTTTATTTTAATTGTTTTTCATAAAGTGTTTTGTATTCATTACAATTATTTATGAGAAATTCGTGATTACCTGAATTAATTACCTTACCTTCATTCATTACAAATATACAATCTGCTTTATGAATAGTTGATAATCTGTGGGCTATTACTAAAGTAGTTTTATTTTTAGTTAAATTCATTATTGCGTTCTGAACAACTTCCTCAGATTCCGAGTCCAGAGCAGATGTTGCTTCATCTAACAAAATTATAGGTGACTTTTTTAATACTGCTCTTGCAATTGAAATTCTTTGCTTTTGTCCGCCAGATAATTTTACACCATTTTCTCCAATTAAAGTATTATATCCCTCTGGCATTTGAGAAATAAACTCATGCGCAGCAGCAAATTTACAAGCTTTTACAATATCTTCATCTGAAGAAGTTTCATCAGCATAGGAAATATTTTTTTTAATAGTACCATCAAAAAGAATTACGTCTTGACTCACAAGCGATATATTACCTCTTAGGGATTGAAGAGTTACCTCCTTAATGTTTTGACCATCAATGAGAATCTTCCCATCCTGTGGATCATAAAATCTAGGTAAAAGATTTATAATTGTACTTTTTCCAGCCCCGCTATGACCAACGAACGCGGTCATAGACCCTCCTTGAATGTTCAAGTTTACATCATGTAAAGCCTTCGATTTGGTTGATAAATATTTAAACTGTACATTCTCAAACTTTATATTTGATTTTGTAATGTCTAATTTTGGAAGATTTTCTTGATTAGTTATTTGAATATCTTTATCAATTACTTCAGTTATTCTTTTAAAAGCAGCTGAACCTTGATTAATAGCTATGTTTATCGTTGCTAAGGCTCTAATAGGTTGATAAGCGAGCATCATTGCTGCAAGGAATGAGAAAAAATTATTTACACCTATTTCACCAGAAGCAATAAGTTTACCGGAAAAATAAATAAATCCAGCAATCATAAATCCAGTTAAAGTTTCCATGATCGGTGTTGCTCTTATTAAAATGCTATTAATTTTTATATTTTTCTCAACTAAATCATCAACCATTTTATTTGCATTTTCTGTTTCTTTATCCTCTTTTTGATATATTCGAATTATTTTAGATCCTTTAAATATCTCTGATAAAAAAGTCACTAATTGTCCGCTTGAGTCCCCTGCCTTTGCTATAGCCTTTCCAACTCTTTTCCCTAAACTTTTTGCAAACCCTGCTGCTAATGGCATCATTAATATTGCAAATGAAGCGAGCTTCCAATTTTGATAAAACATCACTGATACTAAAGCAATCACTGAAAACGAATCTTTCATTAGATTTAAAACTGAAGTGCTTACTAAGTTTTGAACATGACTAGTTTCATAAAGAATATTTGAGATATATTTTCCAGAGTGCCTGTTATCTAAGGTTTGCATATCTGTAGTCAAAATATTTTTTGCAATCTTTTTTTGAATTTCACCAGCTACTTCTTGTCCTACTCTTATTATTTTCATCCTTGCTAAATAAAGTGAGAGTCCTTTAAGAGAAAATGTAATAATAATTAATAATGGTATTAACCATGCATAGGTATTATCCTTTTCTATAAATATTTTTTTTACAGCTGGATCAAGTAACCAAGCAATTGAAGAAGTAGTTCCTGCTACAATAATTGACAGTACTAAAGCAAAAAAAATTTTACTTAAATGTTTTTTTATATATTCGTTATAAAGCCTAATCAGTATTTTTTTGTTTTCTTGAAATTTCATTTAAAAATTTAACATTAAAATTGATGAAAATAATATCAAACCAGAAAGATTATTAGTTTTAAACATTTTTAAACAACTTTCTTTTTTCTTTTTATCAAAAGATAATATTTGATAAAAAAGTGAAATTGCAAATAAGCTTAAAAGTAAAGAAAAAAAATTGTATCCAATTTTATCTTTAAAAAGATAAAAGATTAAAAGTGTGCTTATTAAATACATAAGGGTTACAAACAAATTTATATTTTCTTTAAATTTAATTGATGTCGATTTAAGTCCAATAATTTCATCGTCAGATATATCCTGAGCTCCATAAATCGTGTCATAACCCAATGTCCAAAATATGGCTGAGATATAAAGTATTACTATTTCAAAAGATATGTCATTATTAATTGCAGCCCAGGCCATTATAATTCCCCAATTAAATGTGATACCTAAAAAAAGCTGGGGCCAGTAAGTGATTCTTTTCATAAAAGGATAAGAAAAAGCTAAAAGCATTGAACTCATACCAAGTATAATTGTAAAAAAGTTAAACTGAATTAAAATAAAAAATGCCAGTAAACATAATACCAAAACATAAATCATCGAATTTTTAACAGAAATTTTACCTGCTGCTATTGGTCGATTTTTTGTTCTGCTTACTTTTTTGTCAAAATTTCTATCTACAATATCATTAAAGATACATCCTGCGCTTCTCATAAGAACAGAACCTAAAAAAAACAATATAAGATAATAAAAAAATATTTTGAAATTTTGATTAACAGAATGAGCATATGCTAAACCCCATGAACATGGCCAGAATAGAAGCATAAAACCTATTGGTTTATTCAATCTAGTTAATTCTATGAATATCTTTAAATGGTGCATGAAATATTACTTGTAAATATCAAACACTAACTTCATAATCAATTTGATTCGATATGGATATAGATTACACAGTAGCAGCCTTGATGTTTCCAGCTATACCATTAATGATGACAATGTATAGCAATAGATTTCACACATTAAGCGCTCTAATCAGAAAGATTCATGATCAGTATACTTTTGAAAAAAAAGTTCCGCCGGAATGGGAAAATCAACTTCATGTTCTTAACAAAAGAACAAACTATTTGAAATTTGTTATGGGATTTTCTGCTTTTGGTTTTTTGTTTAATATGCTCACAGTCTTACTTTTATATTTAAATTTAGTTTTCTACGCAAGATTGAGTTTTGCTTCGTGTTGTATTTGTATGATTTTTTCTATTTTCTTATTTTTACAGGAAATAAGGCTTTCAAATGAGGCTTTAAAATTTCATCTCAGCGACATGGATTCCATGAAGAAGGATTATTGAATTATTTTTCTAAAAGACTTTTTTTGTATAACGAAATACCTTGTCTTAACTTATGATTGTAAGACTCCTTAAACGTTTCTAATTGCCAACCTTTCATTCTAGAGGTTATCTCGTCTAGATTTTTTATTTTCCATTCGATGGTAATCTTCTCATCTTTCCAAAGTTTTTTCTCCTCATTTGTTCTAGCGCATCCATAGCAATATCCTGTAACAGGATCAGTCTTACAAATACTAATGCAAGGAGATATTATTTTCTTGCTCATTATGGAATTAATATGGCCGGGCCTAAGAGCTTTCTTGCTTCTAAATCTGCGTGGGCCTTTTTTGCATCTATTAAACTATATTCTTTTGAAATCTTAATTTTAATTTTTCCATATTTTACTTTATCAAATATAGCGTCTGCGCCAGCTTGAAGTTCTTTTCGATTAGTAAAATATTGACCAATGGATGGTCTTGTTAAGTAAAGACCTTTTGGCTGAATATCTTTAGGCACATTGACTGGATCTAATGGACCTGATGCATTTCCAAAGCTTACCATCATACCTCTTGTTTTAAGACAAGCTAATGAACCATGAAAAGTATTTTTTCCAACTCCGTCAAATACAGCTGGAACTCCTTCATTGTTCGTAATCTCCATAACTTTTTTTGAAAAATCGTCTTTTGTATAGTTAATAACGTGTGCGTAACCATTTTCTTCTGCAATTTTAATTTTTTCATCAGAACCTACTGTTCCAATTACTTTTGCACCAATACTATTAGCCCACTGCGCAAATATTTGACCAACGCCCCCCGCAGCTGCATGAAATAAAACAGTTTCTCCAGCTTTAAGATTGTAAGTTTTACAAAGCAAATAATTTGTTGTTAATCCTTTCGTCATTAATGTTGCTGCTTGTTTATGAGATATACCTTCAGGAACTTTTACAGCTATCTTAGATGGAATAATTCTCTGTTGTGAATATGCACCCAAAGGAACTGAAGCATAAGCAATATTATCACCTATGTTAAATTCTTTAACATTAGATCCAACTTCTTCCACTTTACCAGCAGCTTCTAAACCAATTCCACTTGGCAATTTAAGAGGATACAATCCTGATCTATGATAGGTATCAATGTAATTTAAACCAATAGCATGATTGGTTACTTTAATTTCATCTGGACCAGGAGAACCTACATTAACATCTTGCAGCTCTAGAACTTCAGGCCCACCATTCTTTTTGATTATTATTGATTTTGGCATTCAAGGAAAGTACTTGAACTTTTAATATTTAGCAAATGTTCCGTTATTGTAGTCTTGAATAGCCTCAAGTATTTCTGCTTTAGTATTCATTACAAAAGGGCCACCTCTGGCAATAGGCTCTCCTATAGGCTTACCAGCGATAAATAAAAATTCAGATTTTTTAATTGCATTAACATTAATTTTATCACCTCTCTCAAGTAAAATTAAATTAGAGTCAGAAGTTTTTTCATGATCCTTATCACCTACTTTTAACTCACCTTTAAGCAAATATATAAAACTATTGTGTCCATGCGGAGTTTCGCAACTAAATTCTTTTCCCTCATTTAAAATTATATGAAAATAAATTGGTTCTACATTGTGATTTTTTTCAGGTCCCTCAGCATTTTCATATTTACCAGCAATTACTTTAATAATTTTGTCGTCGTCTTTATGAGTTCCAAGCTCGTTACCTTTTATATAAATATATTCAGGTTTATTTTTTTTAAGTTTCGCAGGCATGTTGATCCATAATTGGAATCCTAACAGCTTACCTTCCTTCATAGCAGGCATCTCTGAATGTATAATGCCTCTACCAGTTTTCATCCATTGCACATCGCCAGATGCCATAATTCCTTTAGCACCAGTGCTATCTTGATGTTCAAATTCTCCGTTTAACATATAAGTAACTGTCTCAATTCCTCTATGCGGGTGTGGAGGAAAACCTGCAACATAATCGTCTTTATTTTCTGAACCGAATTCGTCGAGCATTAAAAATGGGTCAATATAATCTGCTTCTGGAGTACCAATACTTCTTTTTAATTTTACTCCAGCTCCGTCCGATGCATTTAAAGCTTTTATAATTTTTTTTACTTCAATATTTTTCATAAAAATTATTTAATGTTATGTGATCCATCACACATTGGCTGATCATTAGTTTGTTTGCAAGTGCAAAAAAAAACTTTTTTAGATTGATCAGCTTTAAATAGCAAAGGCTTAAAAGCTGTTCCTTTATGTGATCCATCACAAAAAGGTTGTTTCCTACTTAACCCACAAGTACACCAATAATAAGAATTTCCTTCTAAAACATTTATTCCCATCGGAGTGTCTGCAGCTCTTTTTCCTTTAATCATTTAATTTAAATTTGCTTATACAACATCTAATAGTTGTTTCAAATTTTTAATTTCGTGGCTAGGTTTGTAATCAAGGCTATCAAAAATATTATTATTCCTATTCACCCAAATGGAGTTGTAACCATAATTTCCACCACCAGAAACATCCCAAGTATTTGCACTTAAAAATACAACTTGGTCTTTTTGTATATTATATTTTTTAATAGGTATGTCATAAACTTTTGAGCTTGGTTTATAAATTCCAACTTCTTCAATCGAAAAAACGTCATCGAATATATTATTTAGATTATTGCTTTCGATTAATTCATTTAGAAGGGCAGGTGTTCCATTTGAAAGAATGCCAAGTTTATAATTCTTTTCTTTCAAAGTTTTTAAAACTTCAGGAACTTCATTAAAAGGTGAGAGTACTTTATAGAGATTAAGCAATTCATTTTTCATGGAGAGATTGATATCAAAAGCTTTCATTGATTTATCCAAACTATCTTCCGTAACTTGCCAGAAGTCTCTATGTCTTTTCATTAAACTTCTTAGCCAAGTATATTCAAGCTGAGTGGTTCTCCAATAATTAGCAAACCCTTCCCACTTATTACCAATTTTATCTTTACATTTTTCGGCAGCTGAATTGACATCAAAAAGAGTGCCATATGCATCAAAAATTATTGCTTTAATATTTTTCATAACTTAAATTGATATTAATGAGCAATATTAGATTATTTCATCCAGGAAATATAATAGAAAATACTACAAGCTTATTATCAAAAGAGCACACACATTATGTTGCAAATGTTATGAGAATGAAAAGAGGCTCAAATATAAATTTTTTTAATCAAAATGGAGAGTGGCTAAGTGAGATAGTTTTTCTAGATAGAGATCGGGTTGAAGTTAAATTTTTGCATAAATTAAAAGAACCAAATAAGAAATCAAATATCGAGTTAGCCATCTGTTTGGTAAAAAAAAGTCCAATGGACACTATTTTACAAAAAGCTACAGAACTTGGTGTCACTAAAATTACACCAATAATATCTGAAAGGACAGAGGTCAAAGAATTAAATTTTGAGAGAGCAAAAAAAATTGTTGTTGAAGCAACTGAACAATCTAATCAATTAATTCCTCCAGAAATTTCTCAAGTAATAAAGCTTAAAGATTTTCTAAATAATTTAGATAGTTCTACAAAACTATTATTTGCAGATGTAAATTCTAAAGATAATTTAAAAAAAGAAGTTTTAAGAGAAGCAAAATCTTTATCCGTGCTTATAGGCCCAGAAGGAGACTTTTCACCTTCAGAAATAGAACTTATTCATGGAAATCCTAACGTGATGCCATTTACAATATCTAGAAACATCTTAAGATCAGATACTGCTGTAATAAGCGCTATTTCATTAGTAAATTTTATCAATAACTTTCATTAATTGTCGCATTAATTGAAATTGTGAAATTGTTTAAAAGCTGTATAAAAACTCATGATTAAAAAAATTGTACACTCTTTATTCTTGTTAACGCCGGTATCTCTGTTGGCTAACGAACCAGTTGATTGGCAATTAGGTTTTCAAAAATCAGCCTCAAAAACGATGGATGATATAGTCTGGTTTCACGACTACATGTTATTACCTGTTATTACTGCAATAACAGTTTTTGTTCTTTTTTTAATCGCTTATGCTTGTATTAGATTTAGAGCTTCAAGAAATCCAGAGGCTTCAACAACAAGTCACAACACAGTTATCGAGGTCATATGGACTTTAGTTCCTTGTTTAATTTTAATCGTTTTAGCAGTACCGTCATTTAAAGTTTTATACTCTCAAGACGAAATCCCAAAAGCGGATGTAACTATTAAAGCTATAGGTTACCAGTGGTATTGGGGATACGAATATCCAGATGAAAATATAGTTTTTGACTCTTATATGATTGATGAAAAAGATTTAAAAGAAGGTCAACCACGATTGCTTGCAGTAGATAATGAAGTTTATGTTCCAGTAAATAAAGTTGTCAAAGTAATGATTACAGCTAATGATGTTTTACATGCCTGGGCTTTACCTTCATTTGGGGTTAAGCGAGACGCTGTTCCAGGTAGAATTAATGAAACATGGTTTAAGGCGGATAGAACTGGAACTTTTTATGGGCAGTGCTCAGAGTTATGTGGAATTAAACATGCTTTTATGCCAATAACTGTAAATGTGGTAACTGAAGAAGAATACAATCAATGGCTAGAAAAAGCCAAAGTAGAATTCGCTAAGGAAGAAATTAAAAATAATATTAAAGTGGCAAAAAAGATTAAGGAGACAAAATAATGTCCGCAACAACTGCATCACACGAACACCATCATAACCCAACTGGCTGGAAGAGATGGGCTTACTCTACAAACCATAAAGACATTGGGACAATGTATTTAATTTTTGCGATTATCGCTGGAATTATTGGAACAGCTTTTTCAGTGCTAATGAGAATGGAATTAGCGCATCCAGGTGATGGAATTCTTGGAGGAAATTATCATTTATATAATGTATTAGTTACAGGACACGGACTGATCATGATTTTCTTCATGGTAATGCCAGCAATGATCGGTGGGTTTGGTAATTGGTTTGTTCCAATTATGATTGGTGCTCCAGATATGGCGTTTCCCCGAATGAACAATATTTCTTTTTGGTTATTACCAGTCGCACTAATTTTATTAATAGCATCAATCTTCGTCGACGGCCCTCCAGGAGCACAAGGTGTTGGTGGAGGTTGGACGATTTACCCTCCTTTATCTTCAAAGACGGGTCAACCAGGTCCAGCAATGGATTTGGCAATCTTAAGTTTACACGTAGCTGGAGCTTCTTCTATTTTAGGAGCAATTAATTTCATCACCACTATATTAAATATGAGAACTCCGGGTATGACTTTACATAAAATGCCATTATTTTCATGGTCAATTTTAGTGACAGCATTTTTACTTTTATTATCATTACCAGTTTTAGCAGGAGCAATTACAATGCTTCTTACAGATAGAAATTTTGGTACTGCTTTTTTTGAAGCTCAAACAGGGGGAGATCCAGTCCTATTCCAACACTTATTTTGGTTTTTTGGCCACCCAGAAGTTTATATTTTAATTCTTCCAGGTTTTGGAATGATAAGTCATATAGTTTCAACTTTTTCTAAGAAGCCAGTATTTGGATATTTAGGAATGGCTTATGCCATGGTCGCAATTGGGGTAGTAGGGTTTGTTGTGTGGGCTCATCATATGTATACAGTTGGTTTAGACACAGATACCAAAGCATACTTTTTAGCTGCTACTATGATTATTGCAGTACCAACGGGAATTAAAGTTTTCTCTTGGATTGCAACAATGTGGGGTGGATCTATAAGTTTTAAAACACCAATGTTATGGGCAATAGGTTTTATATTCTTATTCACTTTAGGAGGAGTTACTGGAGTAGTCTTAGCTAACGCTGGCGTAGATACCGCCTTGCATGATACATATTATGTAGTTGCACACTTTCATTATGTACTCTCAATGGGAGCGGTATTCGCAATATTTGCTGGCTTTTATTACTGGTTTAGTAAAATGAGCGGATACGAGTATTCAGAATTTTTAGGAAAACTGCACTTTTGGTTAACGCTTATTGGAGTAAATTTAATTTTCTTTCCTCAGCATTTCTTAGGACTAGCAGGAATGCCGAGAAGATATGCTGATTATCCAGATGCGTTTGCAGGATGGAATTATATTTCCTCAATAGGATCATATATTTCTGTCGTAGGTTTAGCAGTTTTCTTAATTAATCTTTTATATGCTTTTGCTAAAAAGAAAAAAGCAGAACAAAATCCATGGGGAGAAGGAGCAACAACTTTGGAATGGACAGTATCTTCGCCGCCGCCGTTCCACACTTTTGAAGAGCTGCCTAAAGTAAAGTAAATTGAGCCAGATACTTTTAAAAACGAGAAACTCTAAACTTGGTTTAGTATTAGATCTTAACTCATTTTTTAATTTAATGAAGCCAAGAGTAATGTCTCTTGTTTTATTTACTTGCATGGTTGGTTTATTGATTGCACCTTATAGCGTTGATCTTAAAACTTCTTTAATATCATTACTAGCAGTAGCAATTGGCTCTGGTGCGGCTGGAGCTTTAAATATGTGGTATGAGTCCGATGTTGATGCCCTAATGAGTAGAACCTGTTTAAGACCGATACCAACAGGCAAAGTAAAAAGAAATCAGGCTTTATATTTTGGAATTATTTTATCAATTATTTCTGTTTCTATGCTTTACTATTCGGCAAATACTATTTCAGCAATATTATTAGCATCAACTATTGGTTTTTATTTTTTTATTTATACGATCTGGCTTAAAAGAAAAACTCCACAGAATATTGTTATTGGAGGTGCCGCTGGAGCTTTACCCCCAGTTATTGGATGGACGATAGCTACAGGAACAATAACAATCGAACCAATAATACTTTTCTTAATTATTTTTGTTTGGACACCTTCTCATTTCTGGGCATTGAGTTTATATAAATCAGGAGATTATAAGAAAGCTAAGATACCAATGTTACCAGTTATTGCTGGAACAAAAACTACAAAAACAAATATATTGGTTTACTCATTTGCTATGCTTCCAGTTGTAATAGCTCCATATTATTTTGAGTTTGCAAGCTTATTATACTTAATCACAGCATCAGTTATGACATTATATTATAATTATTTATGTTTAGAATTATTTAAAGCAAAAGTTACAAAAACATCAAATAAAATTGCAAGAAAAGTATTCATCTACTCAATTTTTTATCTATTTTTTATTTATCTAATTCTACTTATTGATAATGTAAGGACCCTTTTTTAATGAATAAAAAAAAGAAAAATGTAATAACTGCAATTTTACTTGTGCTATTTATGATCTTTTTATTTGCACTTACATTCTACAATATTGGAATTTATAATAGAGAAATTTAATGACCATTAATAAAAAAAATTTAACACCAATAGCCTTAGTTTCTATATTTTTATTAATGTTGGCTTTATCTTTTGCAGCCGTACCTTTGTATGATTTATTCTGTAGGGTGACTGGCTTTGGGGGAACAACACAAAATGCCTCGGATAAAGAAATTCCAAAAATAATTGTTAATCAAGATTATAAAATGAGGTTTGATACTAATGTTCATAGCACTTCAGATTGGAGGTTTTATCCTGAAAAAAATACTTTAGATTTAAAACCAGGCCAAGTTCACACAGTTAAATTTAATGTGGAAAACCCAAGTAACCAGACATCATCAGGTTCAGCTTCATTTAATGTTTCCCCCTCTTCATTCGGCAAATATTTGAATAAGATTGGTTGCTTCTGTTTTGAAAAACAAACATTAAAACCTAATGAAAAACAAGAATTTGTTTTAACATTTTTCTTGGATCCCAAAGTGGTTGATGATAATAAAACAAAGAATATTTCTGATGTAACGCTATCTTTTACATTCTTTGCATCAGAATTTTATGAAAAAGGAAAAACTTAATGTCATCTGAAAAAAAGAAACATGATTTTCATTTGGTAGATCCAAGTCCTTGGCCAATTTATGTATCTTTTGCAACTTTAGTATTAGCAGTTGGTGCAGTTTATTATTTCCATTCCAAAGCTCTTTGGCTTTTACTAGTAGGATTTGCTCTAGTTGTGTATGGAGCCTTTATGTGGTGGAGAGATGTGATTGAGGAAGCAGAACACCAAGGTCATCATACTCCTGTAGTGCAAATAGGTCATCGATATGGAATGACGCTTTTTATTGCCTCAGAAGTTATGTTTTTTGTTGCATGGTTTTGGGCTTATTTTAATGCAAGTTTATTTCCAACTGAGTCTATCGGAGGAACCTGGCCTCCACCTGATATAAAGACATTTGATCCTTGGGATATACCATTAATCAATACTCTTATTTTATTATTGTCTGGAACAACAGTAACTTGGGCTCACCATGCAATGTTAGAGAATGATAGAAAAGGATTGGTGAATGGATTGATTGCAACTGTATTTTTAGGATTTATATTTTCATGCTTTCAAGCCTACGAATATCATCATGCAACTTTCACTTTAGATGGAAATATTTATGGTTCCACATTTTATATGGCTACAGGCTTTCATGGCTTTCATGTCATCGTTGGAACAATCTTCTTAGCAGTGTGTCTATTTAGATCAATGAAAGGTCATTCAACACCGACTCATCATTTTGGCTTTGAAGCAGCTGCCTGGTATTGGCACTTTGTTGATGTAGTTTGGCTGTTCCTTTTTGCTGCAATTTATATTTGGGGAAGTTAAACTCAAATTGAAAAAAGCATTCTTATTTCAATTATTTGTTATTTTCTTCATAACATTATTTTGTGCACTAGGCACTTGGCAACTTTACAGACTTCAGTGGAAGTTAGAGTTAATTAGCGAAATAACTTTTGGATTAGACTCTCAACCAATAGAATACTCAAGTTCCATAAAAAAAAACTATCAAAGAATTAATGCTAAAGGGAAATTTGATTTCGATAAACAAATCTACCTTTACAGTTTGAATGAAAAAGGAAAACCAGGGTACGATGTAGTAACTCCATTTAGAACAAATAAAAATGAAAATGTGCTAGTTAACAGAGGGTGGATAAATAAAGAACTCAAAGGTAACGCTAAGATTAATCTTAATACATCAGCAGAGCAAAAAATTGTCGGACTTCTGAGAGAAATATATAAACCAAATATGTTTAAACCAGAAAATGATATTAAAAATAATATTTGGTTTTCAATAAATTTGGAAGATATTAAAGAGGCTACAGGAGAACAATTTAACGAGTTTGTAATTTTTTTGGAAGATAACCAAGTGAAGTCGCCAATTCCTAAAAAGATCAGCATTGATGTGCCAAACAATCACCTCAAATATGCTATAACATGGTATGCAATATCAATTTCTATAATTTTTTATTATTTATATTTTAGAAGAAAAAAATGAATTATTTTAGCACCAGGGATAAATCTTTAAAATTTAGTTTTAAAGATATTTTCTTAAGAGGACTTGCACCAGGCGGAGGGTTATTTTTACCTGCTGAAATTAAGAAGTATAATCAAGAAGAACTTAATTATTTAAGTCAACTAAATTATAACGAACTTGCTACAGAAATTATCTTAAATTTCTGTTCAGGTGAAATTAAAAAAGAAGAACTTAGCTCACTGATAAAAAAATCTTATAGTAGTTTTAAAGATAAAGAAGTAGTAAATTTAAAAAAAATTGGAGAGATGGATCTTCTCGAGCTTTATCATGGGCCCACTTTAGCTTTTAAAGATATTGCAATGCAGGTAATTGGCAATTTGTATGATTATTTAGAAGTCGCTAAAGATAAAACTGTAAATGTCGTAGTTGCTACATCAGGAGATACTGGTTCAGCAGCTATTGCAGCATTAAGTAATAGAAAAAATATAAATCTTTTTGTTCTGCATCCGCATAATAAAATTTCTAATATTCAAAGAAAAATAATGACAACAATTGGTGGTGCAAATATTTATAATATTGCTATTGAGGGCTCATTTGATGATTGTCAAAAAATTGTAAAAGAGCTCTTTAACGAGGATAGTTTTAGAGCAAAAATAAACATGTCTGGCGTAAATTCTATCAATTGGGCAAGAATTGTTTGTCAAATTGTTTATTATTTTTATTCTTTCTTTAAATTAAAAAAAAACAATATTAGCTTTTCTGTACCAACTGGTAATTTTGGAGATATCTATGCTGGATATGTAGCAAAAAAAATGGGTTTACCAATTAATAAACTTATAGTTGCTACTAACAAAAATGATATTTTACAAAGAGTTATAAATACAGGCGAATATAAACCTGATACAGTGAAAGCAACCATTACACCAAGCATGGATATACAAGTTGCTAGCAATTTTGAGAGGCTGCTTTATTATATATTAGATGAAAGCGATAGTAAGGTAGGGTCATTAATGAATGATCTGTCATCAAAAAGTTTATTTAATTTAGAAAAAAAAGAAATCGATACAATAAAAAAAGATTTTGAAGCAGTAAAAGTTACAGATGAAGAGACAGTATCTATAATCGATGAGATATATAAAGAGCATAAATTTATAATTGATCCCCATACTGCTACTGGCGTAGGCGCAGCAAAAAGTTTAAAAAATTTAGGAGATATAGTTGTTCTTGGTACAGCTCATCCTTATAAGTTTAACGATACAATAAAAAAAGCTATAGGTAAAAATTTAGAATCACCTGAACATCTAAAATTGAATATAGATAAAAAGGAAACATTTGATATTATTGGGAATTCAAATTCAGAAGTAAAAAATTATATTTTGGGCAAAATTCAATGAGAATAAAAATAGGAGATAAACTACCTAACTCGGAATTATTTTATCTTGATCAAAATAATGATGTAAAAAAAATTGATATATTGGATCTTTGCAGAGGTAAGATTATCATTTTAGGTATGCCAGGAGCTTTTACAAAAACTTGCTCAGCTCTTCATCTTCCTGGGTATATAAAAAATTACGAACTAGCTATCGCAAAAGGAATTACAAAAATTATTTGTATCGCTGTAAATGACCCTAATGTTATGAAGGCCTGGGGTCAAAATCAAAATGCAGGAACTAAAATTTTCATGGCTGGTGATCCCTTTCTTAAATTTACAAAAGCCATTGGAGCAGAAGTAGATAAATC
This sequence comes from uncultured Pelagibacteraceae bacterium, assembly GCA_902538445.1. Taxonomy (GTDB): domain Bacteria; phylum Pseudomonadota; class Alphaproteobacteria; order Pelagibacterales; family Pelagibacteraceae; genus Pelagilacustribacter. The sequence continues at coordinate 16,123 of CACBFE010000006.1, forward strand.
TGAAAAAGGATTAGGAATTAGATCTAATCGCTACACTATGTTGGTGGAGAATGGTGAAGTTAAAAAAGTAGAGGAAGAAAAAGAAACAGCTAGTTGTGAATTATCTTCAGCTGAAAGCTTTTTAAAATCTATTTAGTTTTCGAAACTGCCAACTCATCAACAAGATTATTATATTTATTACTAGCGTGTGCCTTAACCCATTTCCAAGTAACTTTATGTTTTAGACAAGCATTTTCCAATTTAATCCAAAGATCTTTATTTTTAACTGGTTTCTTGTTTGAACTCTTCCAATTATTAACTTTCCACTTTTTAATCCAATCAGTTATTCCATCTTTCACATATTTTGAGTCAGTAAAAATTGTAATCTCTGATTTCTTTTTTATTTTTTTTAATGCCATAATTGGAGCTATTAATTCCATCCTATTATTAGTTGTATTACTTTCACTTCCAGAAATACTTGATTGATTAGAATCATCTAGTATGATTGCTGCCCAACCTCCTTTCCCAGGATTTCCAGAGCAAGCACCATCAGTATAAATTTTTAATTTCATTAAAAGAAATAATCCTCATGATTTTTTGCATTTTTGTGAAATTCTAATCTTTTTAAATACTCCATTGGATCTTTAATTTTAACAATTGCTCCCTCTACTTTATTTAATGCATCGAATACTCGAGTTAGCAAGAATCTCAAAGCAGCGCCCTGAGATAAAACCTTAATATTACTCAATTCTTCCTCAGACATTTTTCTTAAAGATGAATATCCATCTATAAAATTCTTTGCTTTAGTGACGTTAAAACTTAAATTACTTTTTAGACCGTCAAAACACAAAGCGTTAAAGCAAATGGCGATTTCAAACGCAAAAAAATCTTCACATGAAAAATAAAAGTCAATTACACCACTAAATTTATCTTGAATAAAAAAAATATTGTCTTGAAATAAATCTGCATGAATTATACCTCTTGGCAGATTTTTTGGCCAATTTTTTTCAACATCATTAAGATTTTCCTCAATTAATATTGGCAGATCTTTATGTATACTTTCACACTTATCTTTGACTGAATTAAATAATTTTCTCCATGAATTTACGGATAGGTCGTTTTGTCGTTTTAGTTTTAAATTTTTTGTGAGCTCATGCATGCTAGCTATTTCAGATCCGATTGATTTACAATTGGCTGGAGATAAATTTTGTTTTGCCTTGCCCTCAAGAAATGACACTATCATTAATTTTTTCCCCTCAAAATTTGTAATAGTTTCATTATTATTATTGGAAATAGGAGCAGGGCATTTAAAGCCAGCTTTATTTAAAGATGACATTAGATCAGAAAAAAAAGGAAGATCAGCAGATTTAACTCTTTTTTCGTAAATAGTTAATATAAATTTTTTTTTATTAACCGATAAAAAATAGTTCGTATTTTCAATACCCTCCTCAATTCCTTTGAATGAGTCTAACTTACCTAAACTATAATTAGATAAAATTTCCTCAATTTTATTTTGATTTAACTTTGTATAGACAGCCATTAATTGAGCTCTTTCGGCAATTTAAATACAACTTTTTCCTCTGCAACTATTACTTCTTCAATAGAAACCTTTCTATCTTTTCTTAAATTATCCAATAAATTTTGAACAAGCTTTTCTGGTGCAGACGCTCCAGAAGATATCCCAATAATTTCAGAATTATCTATTTCATTAAAAGGAATTTCTTTTTCAGAGTGCATTAAATGAGAATTATTACAACCAGCTTTTTTTGCAACTTCAACTAATCTCACAGAATTAGAAGAGTTACGGCTACCCACTACAAAAAACATATCACACTTGGAAGCTATTTCTTTAACAGCAGACTGTCTGTTAGTAGTTGCGTAACATATATCCTCTTTGATAGGGCCTTTAATTTTTGGAAACTTGTTTTTAAGAGCTTCAATTATTTCAGCTGTATCATCTACGGACAGGGTAGTTTGAGTAATATATGCAAGAGGTTTTTTAAAATCATTTTCTTTTAGCAGATCAACATCATTTTTTGTCTCGATTAGTTTAATTGATCCTTTTGGAAGCTGACCCATTGTGCCAATAACTTCAGGGTGATTTTTATGTCCAATTAATAATATTTCAAAACCATTTTTATTTAATTGCTCAGACTCTCTGTGAACTTTTGAAACTAATGGACAAGTTGCATCTACAAAGGATAAATTTTTTAGTTTAGCCTCTTCTGGAACTGACTTTGGTACTCCATGAGCTGAGAAAATTACAGGTCTACTTGAGTCATCTACGTCAGATAATTCATCAACAAAAATTGCACCTTTTTCTTTTAACTCTTCAACAACCTGCTTATTATGCACTATTTCATGACGAACATATACTGGAGCCCCAAATTTGCTAATAGATTTTTCAACAATTTCAATTGCTCTTTTAACTCCCGCGCAAAATCCTCTTGGTGACGCTAAATAAATTTTAAGTTCTTTTTTCATTTTTTTCTAAAAGATATTCTAACAATATATGCGGAAAAGTAAGTGACGCCAAACCAATAAATATTACCTTATAAATAGCCTCATCAAGCATAAAAAAATTATTTAATAAATATATTGCTAATAAAAAAATTACTGCAGTTATAAAAGTTAATGGAATAGCTTTAATTATAAATTTTTTAAGTCCCGGCTTGAAAGATCTATCCAACTCAAAAATAAGAGTAATCGAATGCCTAATTGAGTGAAGAAAACAAAAATAAATAGTGAAAGCTAAAATAGGTGATAAAAAAAGATTTAGTATGATTAAAGAAAAGAAGTCCATGATCATGACACCTTTTAGATTTGTGTTTTCTTTTTTTGAAATGTACATAGATGATAAAAAACCAAGACATAACATTCCAATTAAAAATCCATTACTAAAAAATCCTGATTCAAAAACCTTAAAATTTAGAATCTTAAATATTTCATTAGTTTCTTCTCTCTTTAATAATAATGGAGCCATAATTACAGTTGATCCTTTTAAGAAAAATAAACTCTCAGATATGAAAAGCTTTTTTCTAAAAAAAAATACTGTATCTTCTTTTCCAAAATGATAGGCGGCCACAATCAAAAATAGTAATAAAATTGTATTAGGAAATATCAACCAAAATATTATTATCAATGATGAAATTAATACATAGGCAAGATAAAAAGATACAGTTTGTTTGCATCCATATAATTTTAAAAGCTTTTTTCCTTTGAGATTATCTAATGCACCATGAGAAATTCCCAAAATTAAAATTAAAAATAAGCAAAATATAACTGGTTCAAAATTGAACATTAGATAAAGAGGGCTTATTAAAATACAAAAATTAAAAAATATGATTGAGTGCTTAAAATTAATATTTTCCATTAATTAAACAATGCTTTTAAAAAAATTAATTTTGGCATTTTGCTTATAATATTTATGTCTTCAATAATATTACTTTTATTTGATAGAAATTTTATAATCGTATTTGATGAAGTTTTAAACATATTAAAAAAAATTTTAGGCATTTTTTCGGGATGTTTTTCTAATACTCTTAGAAATACCTTATCTAAAAATTGATATTTTTTTCCTATAGAGAATATTTTTGCTTTATTAATATTGTCAATATTTTTTACAATATAACGACTATGTTCTTGAATATTCAAAAAGGTATAGCCTGTGCTTAATCGAGTCATCCCTCCAGCTGATCCAATATTAATTATTTTATTATTATTACTTAATGATGGAGAAAAGAGTGGTATAGCTCCTTTTTCAGTAAAATTTATTTTATAGTTTTTTATACCCAGATTATTCCTAATATAATTTTCTAACTGAAGGTCATAATCTCTAAGGCTCTGATCTTCTAAATCTGATAACCAAGTAGTTTCAATCAAAGCTTTATTTTTGCTGAATGGCAATGTGTAGAAAAAATGTACATCTTTCCTCTGATCACAATTAAAATCCATTAAGTTTATTATTTCCTCATCAAAAATGTTCTTAGGCGTCTCTATCTCTATACCTTGAAAGTGTTGCCATAACTCAGATTTATCAAGTTCTTTTTCAAAAATACTATTAAAAATTATTGAATTTTCTGAATTGACTTCGTTTAGATTTTTAAAAAAACTAATATTAGAATTTGTGGAGAGTTTAGAATTTATCTTTTTATAAAATTTCCCACTATCGATACTTTGGTATGGAAATTTTTTATTTGTTAATTCATTAGAGTTTTCAGCAGTATTAATTGTAAAATTATTCCAACTTTTAATTACACAATCTTCAAAATTATGATTAAATATTTTCCAGAATGACCAAGTTTTGTCTCTCCTATATTCTTCACGGGACTCAATTATTGCTAAAGTTTTCTCCTTTAACTTATCGTTAATTTCAAGCTCATAGGCCAAAGATAAACCCGCGCACCCACCTCCAACAATAACATAATCAAATTCTTTCATTCAAATTAATCTCTTGTTCTAAAATATTATGATTTAATTGATTGTCGTAATTTAAATTTTTTATGAACAATAATTTAATAAAGTCAATAATAGCTAAAAAAGTCTGAATTACCTTTTCAAATACTGGGACATAGATTTTGCCCGCTTTATTATAATTATGTATGTTATTTTGTTTGAGAATGTAGTCACCTATTTTCCTGTATACTCGTCTTGCAACAATTACTGAAAATCTAGATTTAATTGGTATACTGCTAATAGATGTAAATGATTTTTCGTAAAATGCTTGAGACTCATTTATAATAGTTCGTATTGATGGAAAATCGTGTTCAATATACTTTCTATTACGCGCTTTATCCTCACAAACATCTCTAGCAATATTAGTAAGTTGCATGGCTATACCAAGATCAATCGCACCTTTTAGGGCCTCTTTATTTTTTACTTTCATTATTTTTGACATCATTAATCCAACTGTTCCGGCAACTCTGTAAGAATAAACAAGTAATTCTTTTTTCGAATTAATCACTACTTTTTCTTCCAAGTCTGTTTCTACTCCATCAAATAAATCTAATACTATTTGATAAGAAATACCTTCATTATCAATGAGTGACCACATATCTTTTATAATTTGATTATCTAGATTTTTATTCTCAAAATCTTTTTTAAATTTTGAGAAAATTCCTTTCTTTACACTCAGATTATTATCATCATCAACTATGTCGTCTAATGTTCTACAGAAATTATATAAAGATGAACATTTATCTAATGTATTACTCGAAAGAAAAAAACTTGCCCAATAAAAAGATTTAGCATGTTTTTTTAATAAATTACTTTTCATTAAAATAAATTGTCTAAAACTTTTGCTGATGATAAAACCCCAGGCATTCCAGCGCCTGGATGTGTACCAGCACCCACAAAGTATAAATTTTTATATATTTCAGATTGATTATGAAATCTAAAATAAGCCGATTGAGAAAATTTTGGTTGAATTGAAAATCCAGATCCATAAAGAGTTGCAAGATCTATCTCGAAGTAGTCAGGTGTTAAATAAAAATCACTTACCACATTTTCTTTAATACCAGGTAAAACAGTTTTATCCATTTTATCTAAAACTAAATCTTTAAATTTATCACCTTCCTCGATCCAATTAACTTTAGATAAATTATTTGGCACTGGCACTAATACATAAAAGGCGTCTTGGCCTTCCGGGGCCATATTAGGATCTGTTGCAGATGGTCGATGTAAATAATAGCTTATGTCATCAGAAAGTATTTTCTTTTCAAAGATTTTATCAAGATGTTTTTCATAAGTTTCTCCAAAATAAATTGTATGATGAGCAACATCCATATATTTCTTTTTAGAGCCAAAATAATAAACAAATAATCCCATTGAATAATCCATCCTTTTCATTTTTTGTTTAAACAAAAAATCATAGTCATCTTTTGATTTTATCAAGTTGTTATAAACATTTGGGGGATCGGAGTTACAAATTACATAGTCGCTATTTATTATTTTTGAATTATTAATTTTGACACCTTTAATCTTTTTGTTTTCAGTAAGTATTTCTGTAACTTCAGCGTTCTTAATAATTTTGATATTTTCCTCAATCATAAGTTTTTCTAAAGCCTTTACAACACTTCCTGTTCCGCCCATTGAATAGTGAATGCCCCATTTTTTCTCTAAAAATAAAATCAACGTATATATTGAAGTAGTGCTAAAAGGATTCCCACCTACTAAAAGAGGATGCATACTAAATACTCTCCTTAATTTTTCATTGGATATATAGTTCGAAACTAAACTATAGACTGACTTATAACTTTTTAATTTTAATAAAGATGGAATTTGTTTCATCATAAAAACCAAATTATTAAAAGGTTTGTCAGATAAATCTGTAAAACCTTTGTCAAAGATTTTTTCAGTAAAATTTACTAAATTTTTATATCCGTTATAATCATTAGGGTTAAACTTTCTAACTTGCTCTTCCATAGATTTATCATCACCATTATAATCGAATGTATCTCCGTTACTGAATACAAACCTGTACCATAGATCCAAAGGCACTATTTCTACGTAGTCAGAAATATTTTTATTAAATAGTGAAAATAATTCCTCAAATAAGTATGGGGCAGTGATTACTGTCGGACCACCGTCATAAGTAAACTGATCTTTTTTAAAAACTCTTGCTCGACCACCTAAATCAGGATGTTTTTCTACTAAAGTAACTTTATGGCCTTTAGCTTTTAATCTTAGCGCAGCAGCTAGTCCCCCAAAACCTGAACCAATAATTGTTGTTTTTTTTGCCATATATTTATGGCCTATACTAACTGGATTTTTTCTTAAGTGCTAATTTTGTTTCCTCTAGACTGGAGCTGTAAATTTTATCTAATTTGCTTTTATCTAATGAGTTTTTAATGAGTTTCTCAACAGACTCTATAGCAATTTTCACTGATGCATTCTTAATGTCTTTTAAAGCTTGATTTTTAAGCTGTTTAATTCTTTCATCAGCATTTTTTTTTCTCGACTCCATTAAGTTGTGAAAGTCTTGAGTAGTTTTAATAACGTTTTTTTCAGCTTGTTCATTTGCTTTGTCTATCATTTTCTTCACTTCAGTTTTAGAATTACTAATTTTTTTTTCATGCTCTGTAAGAATATTTTTTGCATCTTCTTTGAGTTTATCAGCTTCGTAAATTTGATCTTTAATATTTTTAATATTTTCATCTAGAGTCGTTTTAACTTTTTGAGGAACTTTGAAATATATAAGCAGTCCTATAAAAGCAAAAAAAGATATCATCACCCAAAAGGTTGCATCTACTGTCATAAATATTTACCCATATTTTTTTTCGATAAATCTTCCACCGTTGCTTTAATGCTGCTCTCATTAAGTTTATCGCCGGAAATTTTTTCTATTATATCTGAAGCAATATTTTCTGATATTTTTTGAATATCAGAGACAGAGTTTTTCTTTAGATCACTTATTTCTTTTTGAGCTTTTGAAATTTCTTTTTCAATTTCTTTTTCAATAGATTGTTTCTTTGTATAAATATCTTTATCTAGTGTATTTTTTGATTCGACATGAATTTTATTAATCTCTTTTTTTGCGTCTTCTAAAATTTTCTCATACTCTTTTTGTTTTGACTCAGACAATTCTTTAAATTTGTTAGCATCTTCTAAATCATCTTTAATTCTATTTTCGCGGTTATCTAAATTATTTTTAATCTTTGGAAGATAAAATTTAGCTATAGAGATGTATAAAATTGTAAAAACCAAAATTAACCAAAATGCTTGTGAAGCCCAATACTTTGGATTTAGCTGAGGCATACCTGCCTCAGCTGCAAACAAATCATTTTGTATAGCCGATAAAACTATTATAATACCAAAGTATCTATGCATAATTATTTATTTAAAATGCAAATAAAATAATTAAAGCTACCACTAAACCGAAAAGTCCAGTCGCCTCTGCTAAAGCAAACCCTAAAAGCAAATTAGGGAATTGTTTTTGAGCTGCAGACGGATTTCTCATTGCGCCAGAAAGGTAGTTACCAAAAATAATTCCGATACCTACACCAGCTCCAGCTAACGCGATTGCAGCTAGACCTGCTCCAATCATTTTTGCCGCTTCTAACTCCATTTTTCCTCCTTTATTAATGATGTAAATTTAATGCATCGTTCAAATAGATGCAGGTTAATATTGCAAAAACGTAAGCTTGAAGAAATGCTACTAATATCTCTAGGCCAGTTAATGCTACTGAAAAACTGAGCGGCAACCACCCGCCAAGTAATCCTAAACTTATTACGAATCCACCGAAAACTTTTAACATAGTGTGCCCGGCCATCATGTTTGCAAACAGTCTTACCGACAAACTGACAGGCCTGCTTAAATATGAAATAATTTCAATAATTGTGATTAGTGGTAATAATACCGCTGGAACGCCACTTGGAACAAATATACTTAAATATTTAAATCCATGTTTAACGAATCCTATTATAGTTACTGCTATAAAAATAAAAAGTGCCATAACTAAAGTAACGATAATATGGCTAGTGACTGTAAATGAGTAAGGCAACATACCAACCATATTACAAAATAAAACAAACATAAATAAACTAAATATAAAGGGAAAGTAGGGTTTAGCTTTTGAACCTGCTGTATCACTTATCATTTTAGCAACAAAGGTATAAAACATTTCAGCAATTAGTTGAATTTTACTTGGGATTATTTTTTTCTCTTTGGTTCCAAGAAATAAGAATAACAAAATAGCTGAAGCGCTAATAATCATAAACAGACTAGCGTTTGTAAAAGATAAATCTATTCCTGCAATTTTTATCTCAGGTCCAATTTTATGGACACTAAATTGTTGCATCGGATTACTAGCCATAAATTCCCATATCAGTCCTCTTTTTGCATTCGGTTAGCAGTACGTATTACGTTTAATATGCCTGCAGCTGTACCTAAAAAAAAGAAAATTATTATTAACCAAGGTTTAGTATCAAACCAACTATCTAAAATAAACCCAATTATTGTCCCAATAGCAACTGCAGCCACAAGTTCTGTTCCCAATTTAAAGGCACTACCCATAAATGAGCCTCTATTTTCAACGTCATTTTCAATCTGCTTTTTTATTTTTTCTTTTGCAATTTTTAGGCGAGTTTTAAAGTCTTCAGGAATAGTCATTATTTTTGTTTAGGCAACCAGCTCTTCTGCCTTTTGCAAGTCTACAGCAACAAGCTGACTAACTCCTTGCTCTGCCATTGTAACCCCATAAAGTCTATGCATACGTGACATAGTCAAAGCATGATGTGTAATGATGATAAATTTTGTTTTTGTAATTTTTGTCAGCTCATCTAATAATTCACAAAACCTTGTAACGTTAGCGTCATCCAATGGAGCATCCACCTCATCTAAAACGCAAATTGGAGAAGGATTAACTAAAAAAACTGCAAAGATTAGCGATAGAGCCGTTAGAGCTTGTTCCCCCCCTGACAATAATGTAATTGATTGCAATCTTTTTCCTGGGGGTGAAACAAACATTTCCAAACCAGCTTCTAAAGGGTCCTCCGAGTCCACAAGTTCTATTTTTGCAGTCCCTCCATTAAATAATTTCGTGTACACTTCATTAAATTTCCTATTAACCTTTGTAAAAGCGTCAAGTAATCTTTCTCTTCCTTTTTGATTTAATTCTTCAATACTTGTTTTTAATTTTACAATTGCAGAGTATAAATCAGACCTATCTTCTTCCATTTTTTTTATTTCTGACTCATATTTTTTTGTCTCTTCATCTGCTCTTAAATTCACAGAGCCTAAAGACTCTCTCTGTTTTTTTATTTTTTCTGATTTTTTGGACTGCTCATCTAAAGTCGGAAGATTATCTGAAGAAATTTCATTTAAATCTGATTGAGGTAGAATTTCATTTTCGGTTTGAATACCCAATTCACTTTTTACGGAATATAACAAATCTTTTTTTCTATTATCCATTCCCTCTAAGGTCGCTTCATTTCTTGCTTTGTTTTCTTTCAAATTGGATAGCTTGGCTTGGATTTCTTTTATATTTTTATTTATAGCATTATATCTTTTTTCCGCATCTAGTAATTCATTTTCAATTTCTTCGTTTCTTTTTTTTGTATTTTCCAAATTTTGTAGATTTTGACCTTTTGAAGTTGCAATACGTTCAGGATTTTTTTGATTCTCAGTTAATTCTGACTGAATTTTATTTTTACGGTTAGACAACTCAGATATCATTTTCTCTGAGTTTGACTTTAAATTTATCCAATTTTCTAACTCAACATCTATATTTTTTATTCTCTCTTTTCGTTTAATCGAGTCACTTTGTATTGATTTATCTTTGCCGTATTTTTCAGCATATTCTTCCTGAGAAGAGGTTATTTTTTTAACTAACTGTTTAAGTTCACTAAAAATTTTTTTCGTAAGTTTTTTTCCCTCATCAATATCTTTTTCAATAATATCTAATATTTTATCTAATTGTGTTTGAAGTTTTTCTAATTTAGATTTTGATTCTTTTAATTCTTTAGATGAACTCGTTTCTACCTGTGCCAATTCATTTTCTGTTTTTAGCAATTCCTTTTTTTCTTTGGAAATTCTTTTTTCATTGAGTTCTGCGTCCAACGAAATACTTTTCTCCCGCTCAAGATCTGACTCTATCGTTTTAATTGATTTTTCAAGTTTATCTTGTAAAGATTTTACTCTTGATTCTTCCTCATCTAAACTTGTGATTTCTAAATTAAGCTTTTGTAAACTCGCTGCACTTTCCATTTTTTTATCTCGCAAGGGTGCAAGTTTTTTATTTTCATCATCTAATAGGGTGTTATTATGATTTAAATCAATATTTATCGCGCTTATCTCATCTTCGAGTTCACTAAGTTTCTCCGCAATTTTTTTTTTATCTTTTTCTATTTCATTTATTTTTAAATAATATAAACCTGCTTCAATTTTTTTTATATCTTTAGAAATTTCTTTATATCTAGTAGCTTCTTCAGCTTGTTTTTTTAAATTATCTAATTGTTTTTGTTGTTGCTTTTTAAGTTCATCAGCTCTCTTTAAATTATTTTCAGCCGCATTAAGCCTCGTTTCAGCTTCTTGTCTTCTTGCATGAATTCCTGAAATTCCCGCAGCTTCTTCAAGGATAGATTTTCTTTCAATAGGTTTTGAAATTACAAGTTGTCCAATTCTTCCCTGACTTATTAAAGAGGGAGAATGCGCCCCGGTTGACAAGTCTGCAAATAAGGTTTGCACATCTCTGGCTCTTACCTCTTTGTCATTAATATAATATTTAGATCCTTTATCTTTTTCAATTTTTCTTTTTATAGAAACATCATCAAACTCTTTAAATTGTGCTGGCCCTTCTTGATTTTGATTGTCAAGTAACAAAACTACTTCAGAAATATTTTTAGATGGCCTGTTTGAAGTGCCTGAGAAAATCACATCTTCCATGCCAGCACCCCTCATACTTTTTGCAGAACTTTCTCCCATACACCATCTCAGAGCTTCAACTATATTTGATTTTCCACAACCATTTGGACCAACTATCCCTGTTAATCCTTCTTCAATTAAAAATGAAGTTTTTTCTGAAAAAGATTTAAAGCCAGTGATATGAAGTTCTTTGAATTTCATCTATAAATTTTTTTCAATAATTTTTTTGAATGTTTTATAATCAATTTTATTTGTATATTTTTTTTCATTTATCATAATTGTTGGAGTTGACTCAATTTTATATTTTTTTTGAGCTTCTATCCTTTGATTAAGTATTTCATCTTGAGCACTTGAGTCTTTTAAACATTCATTCATTTTATCTTCAGTTAAATCTAAACTAGTCCCAACTTCTTTTATCAAATCATTAATTTTATCTATATCAGATCCAACTGCCCAAAATTTTTGTTTCTTATAAATTTCCTCTAGCAACCTAAATTTTTTATCATTAGAGGATTGACATCTTACAACTACCTCCGCATTAAGAGCTGCTAAGTCTAAAGGGAAAGCATGATGTTCAAATCGAACTAACCCTTTATCTATGTACTCCTTTTTTAAATTGTTGAAGATTGAATTATGAAAATTTGCACAATGCGGACACGTTAAAGAGGAAAAAACTTTTACTGTAACCTTAGCATTAGAACTTCCAATACTTAAGATTTTGCTATGAGCTTTAGCAATTAAAGCAAATGAAATAAGAAGAATAATTATAAAAAAGTTATTTATTTTTTTCATTATATGCTTTTAAAAAACTATTTAATGAACTTTTAAGCTCTTCATTTTTAATTTTTTCCATTTTATCCTTTATTACAGAAGAATTTTTAATTTTAGGAAAAACGTCATTATTAGATTTTATTGTATTTTGAACTATTTTCAATGTTACATGTGCAATACAATTATAACCAAAAAAACTATTTATTTTATCGATTATTTCTTTTTTCTCATATTCAATTTCCATCTCTTTTCCATGAATTACATTTAAAACTAAATTTCCATCTTTCATATCCTTACCCATTTTTACGGTGATAGGATAACATGCATTTGAAATTTTTTTACTCACCATTTTTGTCCAATTATCTACGATGTTAGAATAATTATAGCCCCCTTTTCTAAGATGCTTTTTTAACGTTTTAGGTATCGAACTTGAAAAAGGTCTTAGGCCTTGAATGAGCGATTGGGTTTTATTATTATTTTTGTTATGCATTTAAAGTTAACATTATCAAAAAATATTCTAGCGTGGTATGATAATAGCAAACGGAATTTGCCTTGGCGTGTTAGCAAAAATTCACCAAAAAAGCTTTATTACAGACTTTTAAGTGAATTTATGTTGCAACAAACACAAGTAAAAACAGTTATTCCTTATTTTAGGAAATTTATAAAACAATATAAGTCCCTTGAGTCTCTTTCTAAAGTTAGCGAAAGTCAAATTCTTAAATTATGGGAAGGGTTAGGCTATTATAGCAGAGCTAGAAACTTATTGGCAACTACGAGATTATTAGTCAAAAAGTATGATTCTAAGCTTCCAAATAATTTACAGGAAATAAAAAAATTACCAGGAGTTGGAAATTATACAGCTAACGCTCTTTTAGGTTTCATTTATAATAAACCTACATTGGCTATCGATGGAAATGTAAAGAGAGTATTTGCGAGGTATCTAAATAAGTTAGAGTCGAAGATAAATTTTGAAAAATTAATTTCTTTAAATAAAAAAAATCTTTTTGCTACAAATAGAAATTCTGATTTAATCGAGGCATTAATGGAATTTGGCGCATTAATTTGTAAGCCAAAAGACCCAAAATGTAGCCAATGTTGTTTGAATAAAAGTTGTAGGTATTTAAAATCACCAAAAAAAATTAATACGGAGAAAAGAAAAAAAGTAAAGATTATGGATTTTAATATTTTTTGTTATTTAAACAAAAGAAAACAAATAGCTTTAACAAAAAAAAATGAGATAAGTTTTCTTAAAAATTTCAATTTACCATTAATAAAAAAAGTAAATAACAATTCTGTAAGTAAAGATTGGAGATTTTTGAAAAATTATAAAAACTCTATTTCGAATTTAAATCTTAATATTAATTTATATTATAAGTTCTCAAATAAAATTCCCAAATCATATAATTGGTATTCTTTAAATAGCAATAAAGAGTTAATACCTAGTTTTACTAAAAAAATATTTAGTCAAGTTTCAACTTTATTCTAATGAAAAAGAAAATTGCAATAATTGGTGCAGGTATTGCCGGATTAACTCTCGCAAACCTTATAAAAAAATTTTCTGATCATGAATTTATGGTTTATGAAAGAGAGGAAAGTTTATCCCTGGAAGAAGGTTATGGTATTCAATTAGCAACTAACAGTATTAAAATTTTAAATCAAATAGGTTTTGATAAAATTAATAATGAAAAAATTTTTCATCCGAAAACAATAGATTTTTATAACATACAAAACAAAAAAATATGTGATTTAAATTTATCTAAGTTTAATAGTCCTGAAGCAAAATACACAACACTTCAACGATCTACTTTAATAGAATTTTTGAAAGAAGATATTTACACACAGCATTTAAGATTTGGAAAAAAAATAAAAGAAGTTTCTGAACTAAAAGACAAAGTTCTTATCAAATTTGATGACAATACAAATGATTTAGTAGATTTCGTTGTTGCTGCTGATGGAATATTTTCAAACACAAGGTCATTTTTTGAAATAAAAAAAAATGAACCAAGATTTAAAAAAGCTATTGCAGCAAGAGTAATTTTAGACTCAAAATTTGAATTTGATATAAATGAAGAAAATATAAGTTTAATGCTTGGAAGTAACAGTCATATTGTTCTTTATCCAATAAATAAAAAAAAAGAACTTAATATGATTTGTATAATGAGATGTAAAAAATATGAGCCTGATAATGTCAAACAGTTAGTTCAAGAAATAGTTTTAAAACAAAATCCAAAATTAAAAAATATATTTGAGAATGAAATAAAAACATGGCCTTTATATTTTACTCCAAAAATTATGCCCTCTTCTAACAAAAAGGTATTTTATATTGGAGACGCCTTTAATGGGTTTTTGCCAACGCTCGCACAAGGTGCTGGACAATCTATAGAAAGTGCTTTTGAATTTTTTAATTTGTTGACAAAAGATATGCTCGATAAAGAAAATAATTATTTCAAAATTAGATCAAATAGGGCAAAAATCATTAGAAGTAGATCAAATTTTAATTTCTTCGTATTCCACTTTTCAAGCAAAATTATGCAAAATATAAGAAATCTATTTTTGAAGTTTTTGGTAAAACGAAGATTTTTTGTAAAAAGGTACTTAGGTAAAGTTTATAAGAATTAGGCCTCAGTTTCATTGACAAATTTTTTTCTTAAACTATCAATTACAACAGTGGATCCATTAATATTACAATGCCAATAAGTCCAACCATTATAGCTTTCAGCACCCATAATTGTCGCCGCTACCTTATGAATAGACCCTTCTGATTTTTTATATTTTATACTTCCATCAGCCATAATTTTAGCACTAATCTTTTTCTTCGGATCAAATAGGGAAGTACCTGGCTTTAATATTCCAAGTTCTATAAGAGAACCAAAAGGTATTCTTGGTTTGGATTTATTATTTTCAATAGTATCTAAATAGTTTTCTTTTATAACTTTTGTTTTATTCACTCGTTCGCTTGCAGCTTTAAAATATTTTTTATCTCTTTCTATACCATAATACTTTCTACCTAATTTTTTAGCGACCACTGCTGTTGTTCCAGTGCCTAAAAAAGGATCAAAGATGGTATCACCTTTTTTTGTGGTAGCTAAAATAATTCTATGTAAAAGAGCTTCTGGTTTTTGAGTAGAGTGAATTTTTTTTCCATTTTTCTTTAGCCTTTCTTTTCCGTTGCAAATAGGCAATTTCCAGTCTGATCTCATTTGTAAGTCGTCATTTAAGCATTTTAAAGACTGATAATTGAATGTGTATTTTGATTTCTTATTTTTTGAAGCCCAGATAAGAGTTTCATGTGCATTAGTAAATCGTGTACCCCTAAAATTTGGCATGGGATTATTTTTTCTCCAGATGACATCATTAAGCAGCCAATAATTTAAATTTTGTAAATGATAACCTAGACGAAAAATATTATGATAAGATCCTATTACCCAAATACTTCCATTATCTTTTAGAATTCTTTTACACTCTTTAAGCCAAGCAATGCAGAATTCATCATAATGTTTGAAACTATTAAATTGATCCCACTTATCATTTACGCCAGCAACTTTGCTTGCATCGGGGCGAGTTAATTTTTCACCAATCTGCATATTGTAAGGAGGGTCAGCAAAAACTAAATCGAATGATTTACTAGGAATTTTTTTTATTTCCTTTAAACAATCTCCATTTACGATTTGATTTGAAAACTTTGACATTTTTAGATTCAACTCTAAATTGAATTAAGGGTCAAACCTTTTTGATGAAAAAATGAGTCTTCTTGTGTTTGATATTTTTAGTTAGACAATATCTTGTGTACGGGTTTAAAACCTTTTCTGTGATGAGAGGTAATACCAAATTTTTTAAGACCTTTCAGATGAGCCTTAGTTCCATAACCAAAGTTACTTTCCCAAGCATAATTAGAAAATTCATCTGCAAGCTTGATCATGAGTTTGTCCCTAAAAACTTTTGCAACAATTGAAGCTGCACTAATAACTTTTATTTTTTCATCTCCGTTTATTATAGTCTTGTAATTTTTCAACCCACTCGGAGCAAAATTTCCATCTATCAATGTCAAATCTGGTTTCACAGTCAGCTGCTCTAAAGCTCTTTTCATCGAAAGTAACGATGCCTGTAAAATATTTAAATCTAAAATTTCTTTTACAGACGCTAAACCGATAGCATAATGTGAATGGGATTTAATATGTTCTGAAACTTCTAATCTTCTTTTAAAGCTTATTTTTTTGGAGTCTTTGAGAAGTTCAAGATTAATCCCGTCTTTTAATATAACAGCTGCTGAAACCACCGGACCAGCGAGACACCCTCTACCAACTTCATCAACCCCGGCAATAATTTTTCTTTTTTTCAAATTAATCAGATCTTTTTATCTCTTATTAATTTTAAGTCTATCCAGGCCATTTTTTTTTGAGCTGGTTGCCTCATTAAAAAAGCAGGATGAAATGTAATAATTACAGACGTTTTACAATTTCCGAATTTTTTTTCAATCCACTTACCTCTCATTTTAGATATTACAACTTCGCTCCCAATTAATGCATTCATGGCTGTACTTCCGAGTAATACTAAAATTTTTGGATTTATAATCTCTATATGTTTGGTTATAAAAGGTAAATATCTCTGAATTTCTTCATCTGTAGGTTTTCTATTTTCGGGTGGGCGGTAATTTATAATATTTGATATATATACTTTCCCTCTGTTTAAATTAATTGCTGAAAGCATTTTATCTAGTAAAACTCCAGCTCTACCTACGAAGGGCAAACCCTCTTCATCCTCATTTGCTCCTGGGGCTTCACCAATGAGCATTATTTTTGATTTTGGATTGCCATCACTAAAAACCATATTTTTGGCATTATCTTTGAGGCTACAGTTATTGATGTTCTGAATCGATTTTTTAAGTTTTTCTAAATTATTAACCTTATCTGCTGAGATTTCAAAATTATCTTTTATATACCTATTGATTGCCTTGTTATTGTAAATTAAATTAAAATTAATTAAATTGTAATATTTAATTAATTTAGCAGGTTTTAAATTGTTTTTTTTTATCATCTATAAGTATGAGAATATTTAATTTAAATTTTAAGATAATAGGTCAAATTTTATTTGTCATTATATTTTTGTCCACAACTTCTGCAAATTCTTTGGATAAGTTTAATAAGGCTGACCGTATATCAAACTATTTTTCAGGGATATTGTTGCTTAATAACAATCAATATGACGACTCTTTTAATTCTTTTAAAAAATTAAACGGACTTGAAATCAGCCATGAAAATTACTCAAAAAAATTCTTATACTCTTTGGTGAATTCAGGAAATTTAAAGGAAGCTTTCAACTATTCAAAAAAACTTGAGAGAAAAAAACTCGATATTTTCGAAAGTGATTTAATAATGGGAATATATTACCTAAAAGAGTTAAATTTGGATTTAGCTCAAAAATATTTTCTTAAAGCTAAATCGAGAAATTCGAAATTTATTTTGAACAATTATGTATCGAAGTCACTTTTCAATTGGTCGACCTTTGGTAACATAAATTTAAAACAGGCTACAATAGAAATAGAAAAATTAGATAAAAGATTTGAAAATTTAAAAAAAATACAAAATGTTTTTTTAAATTGTTATTACAATAGTTATGATACTAATTATTTATTTGAAGAACTTACTTCAGACACAAAAATAGATTTTTCAAGATATAATTATTTTTACGCTTTATTCGTTTCTACTTCGGGCAAAAATGACAAAGCAAAAGAAATCGTTGAGTCTGCTTTAAAACTTTATCCAAGAAACTTATTACTCAATCAATTAAAAATTGATTTAAATAAAAAAAATTATTCTCTAGATTTTAATTGCAAAAATATAGGACATGTAATATCTGAAATTTTGTATATAACATCTAATGCATTATCATCACAATTTATTTATCCATTATCAAATTTTTACTTAAATTTGGCTAAATATCTTAATGAAGAATTTCATTCTTATGATACTTTACTCGCAGAAAACTTTTACAATACCGAAAATTTTAAAAAATCAAAAAATATTTATAATGATTTAAGTAAAAAAGGAAAAGCATTTCATTGGTATGCCTCAAAACAACTTTCAAGAATTTATATTCAAGATAATAATAAAGAGAAGGCCTTAAAACTTCTAAGTAACGCTTATAAGAATTTAATAAACAAAGATATCTATGTAACATTCGATTATGCTGAATTTTTAAAAAATAACGAAAAATTTAAAGAATCAATTCCTTACTACACAAAAATATTAAATGAAGTTGAGAAAAGTCATCCATTATACGTTGAGGCAACTGACGGCAGAGGAGTCGCTTATGAAAGAATTGGTGAATGGGATAAAGCTGAAAAAGATTTGCTTTTGTCATTAGAAATCGATCCGGATCAAGCTTACGTCATAAATTATTTAGCTTACTCTTGGATTGAAAAGGGTGTCAAAATCCAAAAATCATTAGAAATGTTAAAAAAAGCTAATAAGTTAAGATCTAATGATCCCTACATAACAGACTCTTTAGGTTGGGCACTATTTAAACTTGAGAGATATAAAGAGTCCAAAGATTATCTTCAATTAGCTGTCAAACTTATGCCGGGTGATCCTATCGTGAACGATCATTATGGTGATGTTCTTTGGAAAAATGGTAAAGAAATTCAAGCAAGATATTATTGGAATTATGTTTTGAGTCTTGAAGAAACAGAAGATAAGCTTAAAAAATCTATAGAAGTTAAATTGATTAAGGGCATATAATATATGGTTTTACGCTCGTATGCTAAAATTAATTTAACTTTAAAAGTAAATTCAAAGCGACAAGATAAATTACATGAAATTCAATCTTTTTTTTGTCTAATCAGTTTAAAAGATAAGATAGTTTTAAAAAAAGTTAAACAACAAAGAGATAAAATTATTTTTAAAGGACCTTTTGCAAATTTTGTTAACAAGTCTAATAATTCAGTTATTAACCTCTTTAAAATACTTAGACGGCACAAATTAATTTCTGGTTATTATTCCGTTACTGTTTTTAAAAATATTCCAGTATTTGCCGGTTTAGGAGGAGGGACAGGAAATGCAGCTTCTATTTTGAAATATTTTTTAAAAAAGAATATTAGCGGGGCGCTATTAAAAGAAGTTGAAACTAAAATTGGCACTGATTTTAAACTTTTCTTTCATAAACAAGGGTTTTTAAAAAACTTAGGATCTATAATAAATTTTCAAAAAAAACAAAAACTATTTTTTTTGCTAATTCAACCAAGGGTTAAATGCTCTACAAAAGAAATTTATTTAAAGGTGAAAAATTATTCAAAAAAGAAGATACTAAAAAAAAACAAAATTAATACAAAACTTAAACTTTTAAATTATTTATCTAAAGACAATAACGATTTACAATCAATTGTTGAAAAAAAATATCCTATTTTTAGCGAACTATTAGAGAATATTAAGAATGAAAAGGGTTGCTATTTTTCAAGAATTACAGGCTCTGGGTCAGTTTGTTACGGTTTATTTAAAGAACGAAATGACGCAAAAAAGGCCTTAAACAATTTAAAAGTTAAGTATCCTAAATTCTGGACATCACTGGCGAAGACTGTTTAATTGTTATGATATATGATATATCAAACTTCTTAACTTTGGGGCATAGCCAAGCGGTAAGGCAGCGGTTTTTGATACCGCCATCCTAGGTTCGAATCCTAGTGCCCCAGCCACTACTATGTTAAATACAAGTTTCAATTTCTTAAATACGATCAAAAGAAAACTATTTCCATTCTATAATAATAAAGAGTTAAAATTTGTTTTTAATAAAATTCAGGAAGATTTTCCAAAAGAAACAGTGACAGCCAGATTTGTCGGAGGGTGTGTTAGAAAATATCTTACTAATGAAAAAATTGATGATATCGACATAGCCACTATATTAAGCTCGGAAGAAATTAAAAATAAATTTAGAGACACAAATTTTAAAGTTGTTGAAACAGGAATTAAGCATGGAACAGTAACACTTTTATCTAAAAATTTTAAGCTCGAGTTAACAACCTTAAGAAAAGATACCGAGACTGACGGTCGACATGCTAAAGTAGAGTATATCAATGATTGGCAACTCGACTCTGAAAGACGAGACTTTACTATAAATGCTATTTATCTTGATATAAATGGAAATATATTTGATCCTCAAATGGGAACAATCGATTTAAAAAATAATGTTGTAAAGTTTATTGGCGACCCTCAAAAAAGAATTGAAGAAGATTATTTACGTATCATTCGATTTATTCGTTTTAAAATAATGTATGATAATAAAGTCGAAACGACTACCAATAATGCAATAAAACAAAACCTAAACGGAATTAAAAAAATCTCTAAAGAGAGAATTTTAGTAGAACTATATAAAATTTTAGATTTAAAAAATTTTATGAATTTAAATGAAAACATTTATTTAAGAGAGATATTTACACTTATTTTTCCCGAATTTGAAAATTTAGACCGCCTTAAAAGATTGGTAAAAATTTGTGATAATTCACAAATCACTAAAGAGCTCTTATTAGCTATTTTACTTATAGACGAAAAAAATAGCCATGAATATTTTATTCATAAGTATAAT
This sequence comes from uncultured Pelagibacteraceae bacterium, assembly GCA_902538445.1. Taxonomy (GTDB): domain Bacteria; phylum Pseudomonadota; class Alphaproteobacteria; order Pelagibacterales; family Pelagibacteraceae; genus Pelagilacustribacter. Next base: position 36,809 of record CACBFE010000006.1, read on the forward strand.
ACATCTAATAATACTAAAGATTACTTAGATTTAGTTGCAAAAAATTTAGATCTTTTAAAAGAAAATAAAGATTTTTTAAGTAAAGATTTAGAAAAAAATATTTATCTTAATGGAAAGAAACTTTTAATAGATTTAAATATCTGTAAGTATGTGATTGATAAAAAATACAAAACTAAAGATTTTTCTGAAAACTTAAAGAGAATACTTAAATCAAAAGTACATAAATTTAAGATAGATGGAAAATATCTAATGGATATTGGGATGGAACAAGGAGCTTTAATGGGTAAGGTTTTAAAAAAAATTGAAGAAGAATGGATTAAAAATAATTTTAAAATTACAAAGGATCAAATCAAAGAGATAGTTAAGTCAAATTCTAACTAGATATAGTCAACATCTAATATCTCAAAGTTTTTTTCACCTGATGGAGTATTTACAGTCAGCATCTCGCCTTTGTCTTTTCCAATTAAAGCTTTTCCGATAGGACTTTTAAAAAAAATGAGATTTTTTTTTATGTCAGCTTCATCTTGCCCAACCAGCTTGTAGATAATTTGCTTATTTTCATTTAGATCTTGAAGTTTAACAGTTGATCCAAATATTACTTTTCCGTTATTTTCAATTTTAGTTACATCAATTACATTAGCGCGAGCAATTAAATCATTGATAGCAATTACTCTGCTTTCGATTAAAGCCTGTTGTTCTTTTGCTGCATGATACTCTGCATTTTCTTTCAGATCTCCATGTGATCTTGCTTCTGCAATAGCCTCAACAATTTTAGGTCTTTGATTATTTTTTAAATCCTCTAATTCAGATTTTAAATTTTTAAGACCACTTACTGTAATAGGTTCTTTATCCATTTTTTATTTCCATTTCGCCTCTGGAGGTAAAGACATCAAAATGGAGTCGATATTACCTCCAGAGTTTAAGCCAAATTTTGTTCCTCTATCATACAAAAGATTAAATTCTACATATCTTCCACGTTTTAACAATTGTTTATCCTTATCTTTCATTGAATATTTTAAATTTTTTTTTCTATGAATTATTTTATTTGAGATGTCAATGAAACCTAAACCGAGTTCTCTTACAAATTTAAAGTTTTTAATCCAATCTTTAGTTTCATAATCAAAGAAAATACCGCCAATTCCTCTGGCTTCCCCTCTATGAGGTAAGTAAAAATATTCATCACACCAATTTTTATATTTTTTGTAATTTTTTTTATTTTGCAAACAAATCTTTTTCAATTCATTGTGAACAAATTTACTTTCTACTGGATCCTCATGACTAGGTGTAACATCCATTCCACCTCCGAACCATTCCTTAGATGTTACAATAAACCTTGTATTAAAATGAATTGCTGGCACCTTAGGGTTTTTCATGTGAGCAACTACTGAAACTCCAGATGCCCAATATAATCCACTTTTTTCTGCACCTAAAATTCTAGATCTAAATTTTTTTGGAAAAATACCCGAAACAGTTGATTTGTTAACGCCTACCTTATCAAAAATTTTACCACCAGTCATAAGACAAGATAATCCACCACCTTCCTTGACGTTCTTTTTTTTCCATTCTCTTTTAGAAAAAGTAATTTTATTTTTTTCTAAATTTTCAAATGATTTGCATATTTGCACTTGTAAAAAGGAAAACCAACTATCGGACATTTTTTTTCTGAAATCTATATTGATCATTATTTGTATAAATTATTTTGTCTGAGAGCCTCAGCTGAAACAATAGCTACACTCATAGCGACATTAAGTGATCTGGTTTTGTTATTCATTGGGACCTTTACTTTGTTTTTGATAGTTTTATGTAAAATTTCTGGTACCCCAGAGCTTTCTCTTCCAAACATAAGTACATCATTCTTTTTAAAATTGAATTTATGATAAAGTTTTTTTGCTTTTGTTGTCATAAGCACTATTCTCTTATTTTTATTCTTAGCGATAAAATTATTATAATTCTCGTACCTAAATACTTTACTTAATCCAAGGTAGTCCATTACGACTCGTTTAAATCTTGGGTCATTTAAATTAAAACCACAAGGCTCAATTATGTGAATTTTCAAGTTTAGACAGGCTCCTAACCTAATTATAGCTCCTGTATTCTGAGGTATATCTGGTTTATAAAGAGCTATGTGCATTATTATTGCTTAATTTATGTGTCATTCTGACCCTAGAGTACTTAAAAATATAGTTTTAATAAATATATATATTATAAACACAATCATTAATGAGCAAAGTAGAAAAGAAAGTTAATCGAAGAGATTTTTTATTTACAGCTAGTTATACGCTTGGAGCAGTAGGGGTCGGAGCAGTGCTTTGGCCAATGATAGACCAAATGAACCCTGATAAAGCTCAGCAAGCTTTAGCGACTACAGAAGTTGACATTAGCAGCATAGAACCTGGTAAATCAATTACTGTTTTATGGAGAGGAAAGCCAATATTTATAAAAAAAAGAACTTCAGAGGAAATAGCAGAGGCCAGGGCGGTAAGATTGGACGATTTGCCTGATCCTCAAAAGGATGAGGATAGAGTAAAAGCTGGAAAAGACGAATGGTTAGTCATGTTAGGAGTGTGTACACACCTTGGATGTGTGCCTTTAAAAGATAAAGGAGATTTTAACGGTTGGTTTTGTCCTTGCCATGGTTCACATTACGATGTATCAGGCAGAATAAGAAAAGGACCAGCTCCAACAAATATGGAAATACCAAAGTTTGAATTTGTTGATAGCAATACAATTAAAATTGGATAAATAATTATGAGTGAGCACGAATACGTCCCAAAATCTAAAGCAGGAAAATGGTTTAACGACCGTTTACCTTTACTCACGCTTGGAGCGCATCTAACAGATTACCCAACTCCCAAAAATTTGAATTACTGGTGGACCTTTGGTGGAATTTTAACTTTTTGTTTGATCACTCAAATAGTTACAGGAATTGTTTTAGCAATGCATTACGTTGCTCATGCAGATTTAGCTTTTGCAAGTGTTGAACATATTATGAGAGATGTAAATTATGGTTGGCTGATAAGATACATTCATAGTAATGGAGCATCTATGTTTTTCTTGGCAGTTTACATACACATTTTTAGATCTTTATTTTATGGATCATATAAATCACCAAGAGAAGTTATTTGGATAATTGGTCTTATGATTTATTTATTAATGATGGCAGCAGCGTTCATGGGTTACGTTTTGCCTTGGGGTCAAATGAGCTTTTGGGGCGCTACTGTAATTACTAATTTATTTAGTGCGATACCGTTAGTTGGTGATAGTATAACAACTTGGTTATGGGGAGCATACTCAGTAGATAATCCAACACTAAATAGATTCTTTAGTCTACATTATTTAATTCCGTTTTTAATTTTAGGATTAGTAGTTTTACACATCTGGGCTTTACACGTTCCAGGAAATAATAACCCTGTGGGAATTGACATAAAGAAACCATCTAAAGATACAGTGCCATTCCATCCTTATATAACAATTAAAGATGCTTTCGCTCTTTTAGTTTTTATGATCATATTTGCCGGATTTGTATTCTTCACTCCTAATGTTTTAGGTCACTCAGACAACTATATACCTGCCAATCCATTAGTTACACCAGCTCACATTGTGCCTGAATGGTATTTATTACCATTTTACGCAATTTTAAGGTCTGTCCCTGATAAATTAGGCGGAGTAATTTTAATGTTCAGTGCAATTTTTATTTTATTTGTTTTACCTTGGTTAGATACATCAAAAGTTAGATCGGCTGTTTTTAGACCGATTTATAGACAGTTCTTTTGGATATTAGTAATAGATGTTCTAATGCTTGGTTATGTTGGTGCGATGCCAGCTGAAGGAATTTACTTAGTATTAGCTAGAGTGGGAACTATTTATTACTTCTTACATTTTATAGTGGTTATGCCTGTTGTCGGTTATTTAGAAAAAACGGATCCAATTCCCATGAGCATTTCCGAGCCAGTATTAACCGGGGGAGCAGAACCATCTTTGGCTAGGAAGGTTAATGATAAAGTTTAATATTAAACTACTCGTTTTATCTTTTTTGTTACTTATCTCACTAAGACCACTACAAAGTGCTGAAATGGTTGATCCAATTAAAGTGAATTGGAGCTTTAAAGGTTTAACAGGAACTTTTGATAGAGCATCACTACAAAGAGGTTTCCAAGTTTATAAAGAAGTCTGTGCTTCTTGCCACTCAATGCAATATCTTAGCTATAGGAATCTCGGAGAACCTGGTGGACCTGAGTTTTCAGAACAAGAAGTAAAAGCTATTGCTGCTAGTTTTGAAATAGATGATGGTCCAGACTCTCAGGGAGAAATGTTTACTCGACCAGGAAAACCTTCAGATAAATTTAAAAGCCCATACCCTAATGTTCAGGCAGCAATTGCTGCTAATGGCGGGGCATATCCGCCTGATATGTCAGTTTTAGTTAAAGCAAGAAAAGGAGGAGCTAATTATATTTATTCAGTGCTTGTCGGTTATGAGGATCCTCCCCCAGGTGTTACTCTTGATGACGGTGTTTATTACAATAAATATATGTCCGGCAACAAGATTAAAATGCCAAATAATTTAATGGATGGTCTAGTTGAATACGCAGATGGTACCGAGTCTACTGTTGATCAAATGGCTAAAGACGTCACTACTTTTTTAGCTTGGGCTGCTGAACCTGAACTTGAAGAAAGACATAGAACGGGTGTTAAAGTAATTATTTATTTAGTACTTTTAACAACTTTAGTTTATCTGAGTATGAAGAAAATTTGGTCACGGGTTAACACGGAAGTATAAAACATCTCCATCTTTAACAATATAATCTTTTCCTTCAATTCTTAACTTTCCATTCTCTTTACATTTCTCAGCACTTCCAAATCTTATAAAATCCTCACATGTCACAGCCTCAGCTCGAATAAAGTTTTTTTCAAAATCAGTATGTATCACGCTAGCTGCTTTTGGTGCTAGAGTATTTTTTTCTACAGTCCAAGCTCTACTCTCCTCAGGTCCTGAAGTAAAAAATGTATCGAGACTCAAGAGATCATAGCCCTCTTTTATCAATTGATTAAGGCCAGTTTTATTTAATCCTATCTCTCTCATGAAAGTCTCTCTCTCGTTATTATCTAATCCCATGATTTGATCTTCAATATCAGCACAAATTGTTACGATTTTTTCACTTGGATATTTTTTTTTCACACTTTCAGTAAATTTATTCCCTTTAGCTAGGCTTTCTTCATCTACGTTACATACTATAATTTTTGGTTTAATACTTAATAATCCCAATGTACTTAAAAATTTTTTTTCCAATTTATCGTTCACTTGAACTTCTTTACCATTATTTAATTGATTTAATTTTTCCGTAAGTATTTCCACCTCTTTTTCTTGAAGAAATTTTTTTTTACCTTTTTCAAGTTTTTTTTGAATAATATCGAGGTCAGAAAGAATTATTTCTGTTTTTATTGTTTCAAGATCTTCAACCGGATTTATTTCTGAGTTTACGTGAGTAATTTTGTCAGATTCAAAACATCTAACTAAGTGGATAATAGCATCAACCTCTCTGATATGAGAAAGGAATTTATTTCCTAATCCTTCTCCCTTTGACGCTCCTTTAACTAAACCTGCAATATCAACAAAAGTAATATTAGTATAAATTTTTTTTTTCGAATTAGATAATTTTGATAATTTATCTAATCTTTCATCAACGACATCGACTATTCCAATATTCGGATCGATAGTGCAAAAAGGAAAATTAGCTGCTTCAGCATTTTTTGAGGCGGTCAAAGCATTGAATAAAGTGGACTTTCCAACATTAGGAAGTCCAACTATTCCACATTTAAATCCCATTAAGATCTTGATTTACTTTGCTGGAAAATAGGTCTATTTTTTTTTGAATTAAGGTAGGTAGTTGTTTAACAATATTTTCTGTAATCTCATTAATTTTCTCCTCCTCATCTTCTTTAAAATCATCTAGAACGTGACTATTCACTTTTTTCTTTTGTTTTGGATGACCAATACCAACACGCACTCTTGAGTAATCTTTACCGATAAATTTATCAATAGACTCAATTCCATTATGACCTGCGCTACTACCCCCAAACTTTGCTTTGATTTTTCCAAAATCTATATCCATATCATCGTGAAAAACAAAAACATCTTTTGCGTCAATTTTGAAATAATCGATTAATTCTTTAACAGCAGTTCCAGAATTATTCATAAAAGTTAACGGCTTAATAGCATATATTTTCTTTTCATCAATATTGCCAGTGGTTAACAAGCCTTTAAATTTAGGTTTTTGTTTTGAAAGTTTAAAGTGTGCGTTTATAGCATCAATAATTTTAAATCCAATATTGTGCCTTGTATTTATATAGTTGGACCCAGGATTACCTAATCCCACAAGTAAAAGCATATTAATTATTTCTTTTCAGCAGGTTTTTTTTCAGCAGGTTTTTTATCGTCAGGTTTTTTATCTGCAGTATCTTTTGATTTGTCATCTTTCTTGGCTGGGTCACCATCTTTGGCAGCTGTTGCTTCCGCGCCCTCAGCTGGAGTTTCGCCTTCTACACCCTCAGCTACAGCACCATCCTCAGCTGGTTTTTCAGGTTCCTTCATAACAGTTGGTGAAGCAACTGTTGCAATAACAAAGTCACGATCTGTAATTGTTGGTAAAACGTTTTCCTCTAATTTTACTGATGAGATTTTTATACTAGTACCAATATCTGTTCCGGCTAAATCAACGGTAATTTCATTCGGTATATTTTCTGCAGGACACTTTAATTCAATTTTTCTTCTTACAATATTTAGTACTCCGCCTCTTTTTAATCCAGGAGAGTCAGGATGATTAATAAATTTTACAGGTATTTCTAAAATTATTTTTTTACCAGAAACAATTCTCATAAAATCTATATGAATAGGTTCCTCGGAGACAACGTGAAATGCAACGTCTCTAGGAATAACTTTTTCTTTTTTTCCATCTATATCCAATTCTAAAACTTTTGATAGGAATGTGTCTGAATTAACAATGTTTTTTAAATCTTTTTTTTGAACTGAAATATTTTGATTAGCCTCTTTACCTCCATATAAAATTGCTGGAATGAGTCCCTCAGATCTCAATTTATTATTTGCTCCAGTAGAGCTGTTGTCTCTTTTAATTGCCTTTAAATTACTCATAATTTATTGAAAAGGGGTATATAACCCAAGATTGACATCAAAACAAGTATTAATTAAATAAATCTGATACAGAATTTGAATTCGCTATTCTTTTGATAGCTTCTGACATCAATGATGAAATTGATAAGACCTCAATTTTATTGTTATTTTTAATCTTATTTGAATTATCGATTGAATCAGTGATAATTAATTTCTTAATTTTAGAATTTTTAATTTTTTTAGCCGCTTCTCCACTTAAAACAGCATGAGTAATAAAAACAAACACTTCTTTAGCACCTTGTTTTTTCAATGCATCAACAGCATTTATTATCGTTCCTCCACTATCAATTATATCATCGACTATGATACAAATTTTATTTTTCACATCTCCAATGATGTTCATAACTTCAGATTTACCAGCAGCAGGTCTTCTTTTATCAATGATTGCAAGATCAGCTTTTAGTCTAGTAGCTAAAGCTCTAGTTCTAGCAACACCTCCCATATCAGGAGAAACACAAATTAAATTTTTTGAGGTAATCTTTTTTTTGATATATTTTGAAAATAGTGGAGTAGTAAATAAATTATCTACCGGCATATCAAAAAATCCTTGAATCTGTCCTGCGTGAAGATCAACAGTCACTATTCTATTTGCACCAGCATTAGTTAATAGGTTTGCTACGACTTTCGCAGATATGGAAGTTCTGGGTGCAACTTTTCTATCTTGTCTTGCATATCCAAAATATGGAATAACAGCAGTTATTGTTTTCGCGGACGATCTTTTCAAAGCGTCAATAACTAAAAGTAATTCCATTATATTATCATTGGCAGGATTTGAGGTAGATTGTATAACAAATACACTATTCCCTCTTATATTTTCGTTAATCTCAATATAAATTTCACCATCAGCGAATCTTCTTATATTTGTATTTATCAATTTTAGTTTTAAGTTTTTAGCAATGTTTCTACTTAATTTTAAATTGCTAGTTCCAGACAAAATTTTCATGAAATGTAATTATTTATACCTTATTTCCATATCTTTTCAAATTAATAAAGTTAAGGCATACAAACTGTAGAAATGCATCTACCATAATCTTTTTCATCTAATTTTCTTGATCTTCGGTAACTAAAAAAGTTGCTCTTTTGGGAAAAAGTATCCTTGTTCACTTGATCAACTCTAACTTTATATTTGATAAGATTGTCAGTTACAAATTTTCTTAGATTGAAAAGTTTTTTGTTATTTTTTTTATCTAAGAAATATTTTCTATTTTTTTTCGCTACTTTAATAAACTTTTTAAAAAAATCTAAATCAACTTCGTAACTTTTTTGAGCAATACAAGGGCCTACACTTGCATAAATCAAATTTTTTGAACTGATTTTTTTTATCTTATAAATTGTTTTTTTAATAATATCTAAATAAGCACCTTTCCAACCTGCATGAATACACCCAATAATTTGATTTTTTACATCATACAAAATAATTGGCGCACAATCAGCCGTTACAACACCAAGTGATACTCCTTTCATTTTAGTTATCATTGCATCTGCTATTATTCTTTTTTTGTAATTATTTTTTTTAATTTCAACAACTTTGTTGCTATGTGTCTGGTGCATTAATATTAGCTTATCTTTTGTAACCCCCATTTTGTTTGAGACGAAAGTGAAATTTTTATTAATATTTTTTCTGTTGTCGTTTGACCCCCTCCCACAATTTAGACTTTTGTATAAACCTTTTGAAAATCCACCTTTTCTAGAAAAGAAGCAGTGATTAACATTTTTAATTTTTTTAAGATTTTTTGAGTAAAACATTATTTAAATCCAACAAAATTATTTTTATTAAAGTTATATGCTAAAATTACTTTAAATAAATCTCCCATAGACCTAGGACTAAGTAATCTTTTTATTCTTAAATAAAGATCTGATTGTTCACTGAACCTCATTTTTTTGGCAACTACATTAGCTCTTTCAAGAATACCCATATTTTTTAAGAATTCTTTTTGAGTTACTATGCTACTAACTTTAAGATTATTTTTTAAAAAAAATTCATTAAGTAAACTAAAATTAACATGAGCAGAGATGTCTGCTTTACCTAGATTATTAAACAATTTATTTTTTTTATGTTTAATTACCGATTGCAAAGTATTTTGATTATCTGATCTTAAATATCCATAATCTATCAATAGAACGGACCCTTTAAGTTGAGAAATTTTTTTGATTATTTTTTTAGCTCTTGAAACCCAAAAAGAGGAAATTCAATAAAATTTAATTTTTTTAATATTTTAAAAGATTTTAAAATTTTACAATTATTCTTTGAGGCTTTTTTATAAACTTCTCTGATTTTGTGATTTTTGTCAAAAGTATAATTCTTCTCATATATTAAATTATTTATTTTTTTAAATTGCTTAATTGGAAGAGCATCAAAAAATTCGTTACCAAAAAATATTACCGGACCTTTCTTTATAGTTTTGAAGTCGTTGATCCATTTTACATTTTTATCTGAAATATTTCTTTTTTGTAATTTTTTTAAATAATTACTCTTTTCATATAAAAAAATCTTTTTGATAGAATTAAATTTTGGAAATTTTTTAAAAGATCTTAAAAGAACATTAATTAAACTACCATCTCCTGGGCCCAGCTCAACAATATTAAAATACTTTGGTTTGCCAAAAAGCTCCCAGGTAGATATCATCCAAATAGCAATTATTTCAGAAAATAAATAAGAAATATTTGGTGAAGTGATAAAATCACCCTTTTGTCCAATTGGAAGTCTTGAAGAGTAATAACCTATTTTATTGTCGTATAAAACATTTTTAAAAAATTTGTCTACAGGAAGTATCTTAGATTTTTTAAAAAATCTTATATTAGATTTCATCTCTTTTCTTTTTTAAAATAAATAAGATAATTAAGCCACTTAAAATCATTAAAAAACTTAATAGTGTTCCCATGCTGAATAGATTGAACATGTAGCCTATTTGCACATCTGGTTCTCTGAAGAATTCTGTAAAGACTCTAAAAATTCCATAATATATTAAAAATAAATATGAAATTCTTCCAAGTTTATATTTGTTTTTAAAAACTAAAATATTTAAAATTAAGAACAAAACAATTCCCTCTAAAAATGCCTCATATAATTGAGAAGGATGTCTGGGCTGCATATCAACTAAAGGAAAAACAACGCTCCAAGGTATGCTAGCAACCTTACCAATTAATTCCCCATTTATGAAATTGGCTACACGCCCTAAAAAAATTCCGATTGGTGCAACGCAAGCTATTATATCCAACATAAAAAATGTCGATATTTTTTTCTTTTTTGAAAATAAATAGGTGCCTGTAATTATCCCAATTAATGCTCCATGAAATGACATTCCACCTTCCCAGACTTTAAAAATTTCTATGGGATTTAAAATGTAATATTCAAAGTTATAAAAAACCACATAACCAATTCGACCACCGAGAATTATTGATAAAATTAGATAACTTATTAAATCGTCGAAATCATTAAGTTTAAAATTAAAATAATTATCTTTTAAAATATGATTGATAATTTTTTTTCCTAACCACCATCCTAACAATATCCCTAAAACATATGCCAAAGAGTACCATCTGATTATAATGATCCCAAAATCTATTAAAACAGGGTCTAAATTATGGGTATACATATTTTCTTATATCATATTTGAAATTAGTATGCCTATCAAATAAGGTAGGTTATGAGCAATTCAGAAAAAATTTTAAAATCACTATCAAGCTTAATTGAAAATGGAATTTTAACATCTGAGGATATTAAAAAAGAAATTACTACAGATCTTAAATTTAAAAGAGACAAATTAATTAGTAAACTTGAGCTTGTATCAAGAGAAGAGTTTGAAATTTTAAAAAAGATTGTTCAAAAGCAAGAAATTGAATTAAAAAAATTAAAAAGTAGCAGAAAGTCTAAAAAGGTAAGGAAACCTTAACTTGTAACCCTTTATATTTACTCTTACCTAATTGAATATTACCACCATGAGAATTAATAATATCTTCTACAATAGCTAAGCCCAAGCCAACACCAGATTGATTTAAACTCCTGCTTTTATCCAATCGAAAAAAAGGTTTAAAAACATTTTTGTATTGGTCCTCTGGAATCCCAGGACCATCATCATCGACAGTAACTAAAACTCTTTTATTTCCTTTTTGAACATCTATGTGTACCTTATTCCCATAAGTTAGACCATTTTGTATAATGTTTTCAAAAGATCTTTTAAGTGCAGTTGGCCTACCTTGTAATTCAACATCTTCAAATTTATTTTCAAAAATCAATTTTTCATTATTAAAATCTTTTTTTAAAGAGCTTAAAAGAAAATTTAAGTTAACTCTGGTTGTACCCTCTTGTGTTTGAGTTTTAGCAAACTGTAGATAATCATTTAACATTTTTTCCATCTCATCAATATCTTTCGACATTTTTTCTGAAATATCTTTTTGTTTTAACATTGCAAGTTGTAATTTAAGTCTAGTAAGAGGAGTTCTTAAATCATGACTTATTCCTGAAAGCATCTCTGCTCTTTGATTTAAATGACGATTTATTCTTTTAGCCATTCTATCAAATTCAAAAGCAGCTTTTCTTATTTCTTGTGATCCTGAAACTTTGAAATCATTCACGTAATCTCCTTTTCCAAATCTTTCTGCTGCCTTTGCCAACTTGACCATAGGTTTTGTTTGATTTTTTAAAAAAATTAAAGCAATAATTATTAGAACTAGTGATGGAAGTGTAGTCCAAAGAACAAATAGTCTTACTGACGAGGCAGAAACCATTTCCTTTGGAACTAAAAATTTGATCACGTCACTTCCAGAACGTATTTTTATTTCAACTGCATTTTTAAACTTTGAAGTGTTAAACCAGTAATTATTCGTTCCAAAAACTGATTTCAATTCTCTTCTCAGCGATCTATCCATTGGACTAAATTTCCGTTCACCACTAGTATTTGGAAATGCTTCTTGTTTAATTCCAATCTCAAAATTAAAATTATTTTTATAACTATCAGTGAAAAAATCTAAATTTTTTTTATCATTTTGATAAACTTCTTCAATTGTTTTTAATTGGTTTACTAATGATCTAGTTATATTTTTATTAGCCTTTATCCAAATACTATCATAAAAAACAATAGTTATGATAATTTGTAAAATAATTGTTGGGGCAGCTACAATTATTAAGGCTCTATAAAAAAGTCTTTTTGGTAAAATATATTTGATAAAATTATTAAATCCAGAGAACATAACCTGAGCCTCTTATTGTTTGAAGATATTTAGGATTTTTTGGATCTATTTCAAGTTTTTGTCTTAATCTGGTAATCATAACATCAATCGATCTTTCTTGGCTTATTCCAGAAATCTTTCCAATTTCATCCCGAGTGTAAGTTGTTCCTGGATTTGCTAACATTTCAATCAAAACTTTTTTTTCTGTGTTGTTAATCTTTTTATTTTTGTTATCCAGTTTTACAATCATTTTGTTAAGATCAATTATGGCAGAACCAACATTATGTGTAGACTTTAGATCAATTTTATTACTTTTATTAATTATATTTTTTATTCTTAAAAGCAATTCCTTAGGTTCAAAGGGTTTACCGATATAATCATCCGCACCTAGTTCAAGACCTTTTATCCTGTTCTCGACCTCACCTTTTGCTGTAAGAAGAATGATAGGAACTTTAATTTTTTTTTTTAACTCCTTTGTTAATTCATATCCGTTTTGTCCCGGCATCATTACATCTAAGATAATAATGTCGAATTTTAAAAACTCCAACCTCTCTTTTGCTTGGTTTGCATTTTCTGCAGTCGAAACAATATAATTATTTTCAGATAAGTAATCTTTTAAAAGATCTCTTATCCTATTATCATCATCAACAATTAATATATGAAATTTGTTATTTTCCATTTATTATCTTTTTTAAAACTTCCTTAAATTTAATAACTGAGTCAGAACTTGAGTTTTTTAACGCATTAAATATTCTTTTTTTTTGTGTATTATAAACTGTTTCAAAAAAAATTTTCCCCTCTTTATCTAAATAAAGGTTTTTTTTTCTAGTATCAGCTTCATCTTGAATTTGTTTAATCATTTTTGTTTTAATAAGATCCCTTAAAACTCTGTTCAAACTTTGTTTTGTAACTTTTAACCTAAAAATTAATTCCCCTAAATTTATACCTGGATTTCTCTCAATAAGATTGAGTGCCCTTAAATGTGCCGGTCCAAAAAATTTTTTAGACAAAACTTGCTTTGGGTCTGAAAACGTTTCTCTATAAGCATAATAGAGTAATTGAATAAACTCTTTAATTTGTTCATCTTTAAGGTAAAGCAAATCTTTCATAATGGTAAGTTATATTGACTTATCCTTTTGATGAATATACTTTTTTATAATTAAAAAATCTATATATTTACTGCAATGGAAAGCATACCTTACGATAAACGATCAGGGAAAATTTGGTTTAATGGCAAAACTGTTAATTGGGGAGACGCCAATATTCATATTCTTAATCATGGATTACACTATGCAAGCTGTGTTTTTGAAGGAGAAAGAGTTTACGACGGAGAAATATTTAAATTAGAAGAGCATACCGAAAGATTATTTTACTCTGCCAAAAGAATGGGAATTGCAGTTCCTTATTCTCAAAAAGAAATAAATGAAGCTTGTAAAAGTATTGTTAATATTCAAAAAGTTCAAAATGGATATGTAAGACCTTTGATTTGGCGTGGAAGTGAAATGATGGCAATATCTGCTCAAAAAAATAAAGTTCATGTTGCCATTGCAACCTGGGAGTGGGGCTCATATTTCGATCCAAAGCTCAAACTGAATGGAATAAAATTAAATATATCTAATTGGAGACGACCTGCGCCTAATACGATTCCTTGGGATACAAAAGCATCTGGACTATATATGATTTGCACACTATCTAAGCACGAAGCAGAGGCAAATGGGTTCACAGACTCACTGATGTTAGATTATGAGGGAAATATTGCTGAGGCTACTGGAGCAAATATATTTTTTAAAAATAAAGATGGTGAACTACATACTCCAATCCCTGATTCATTTTTAGACGGAATTACTAGAAGGGAGGTAATTAAAATTGCTAAATCAAAAGGAATTAAAGTTGTAGAAAGAAAAATTAAACCTAGTGAGATGAAAAATTTTGTTGGATGTTTTCTTACAGGTACAGCTGCTGAGGTGACCCCAGTATCACAAATATCAGAGTATAATTTTAAAGTTTGTGATTTGATTACAGATTTAAACGAGACTTATCAAAATTTAGTTAGAAAAAAATCTGCAGCTTAATCTTTACTATCTTCATTGATAGCATGATCGATTCCTTTTCTTACATAATCATAACCAGTGTATAAAGTTAAAAAAGCGGAAAGCCACAAAAGAATTATTCCTATAGTTTGAGCATTATAGTCTTGAAAATTAATTATCTTATTTCCAATTTCTCCAGTTAGTAGAATAGCTATAGATATCATTTGAATAAACGTTTTAAGTTTTGAAAGACTTGTTACACGCATATCGATTTGGCCCTTTGCCAAAAACTCTCTTAAGCCAGAAACTAATATTTCTCTTGTCAGTATAATTATCGCAGCTATAACTTCATAGTTTTTAATTGTTCCATTCATTACTAGAAGAATCAGAGCAGCAGCAACAAGTATTTTATCTGCAATTGGATCTAAAAGTTCCCCTAATTTTGACTCTTCTTTAAAAATTCTAGCGAGAAGACCGTCAAGATAATCTGTAAAACTAGCGATCACAAATAAAAAAAATGGAATTAAATCTCCAAAAAAACCTGGTATAAAAAAAGTTAGTACAAATACTGGTACAATTATTATACGACCAATAGTCAGTATATTAGGTATTTTAAGTTTCATATCCTATTCGTGAAAATAATTATATATTTTATTAGCAATATTGTCTTCAATTCCTTCTATTGCTTTGAGATCTTCAAGGCTTGCCGACTCAACAGCTCTTGCTGAGCCAAAATGATTTAACAGAGCTCTTTTTCTTTGTTTTCCAATACCTTGAATTTGGTCTAATAGAGACTTACTCAAATTTTTCTTCCTTTTTGCCCTATGAGTGCTTATAGCAAATCTATGAGCTTCATCCCTAAGTCGTTGAATAAAAAATAGAAGAGGATCACTTTTATTGAGGATATATTCTTTATTATTATAGTAAATTTTTTCTTCACCAGCATTTCTCCTTTTACCTTTTGCTACTGCCAATATTGGTAAATCATGTAAACCAAGTTCATTTAAAACTTCTCTGCTTACTGAATATTGACCTTTTCCCCCATCAATTAAAATCAAATCTGGAAGAGATAATGAACCTGATTTTTCTTTTATTGCTTTTGAAAATCTTCTAAATAAAACTTCTTTCATCATTCCATAATCATCATTTTTTACTTTCTCATCCTTGATATTAAATTTTCTATATCTTTTTTTAACAAAACCCTCATTACCAAAGCATATTAGTGCTCCAATAGAGTCCGTACCTTGAATATGACTGTTATCATAAACTTCTATAAGATCTATATTGCTATTAAGTTTAAATTTAGCAGCAAGAGATTCAATTAAATTATTATTCTTATCAGATTGAACTAGTTTTTGTTTTAAAGCTTGTTTTGCATTTTTTTCAGCTAGTTTTGAAATAGATACCTCATTTTTTGCTTTAGCTTTTTTAATTATTATCTGTTTACTTTCTTTTGAGGAGAACGTTTTCTCAAGAAGTTTTTTCTCGTTAGTTTCAATGTTTGTAAGAATTAAAGCAGGTATAGTTTTGTTTTCATAAAATTGAGATAAAAAAGATGATAAAATTTCCTCAATTTTATCATCCGTATCATGTTTTGGATAAAATGCTTGGTTACCCCAGTTTTGTTTGGATCTAAAAAAGAAGACCTGAATACAAGTTTTTCCAGTTTCTTTATAGATACTTATTACATCAGCTTCATTTAAATTGGTTTGATTAATCTTTTGAGATGTTTGTATTTGGGTTAAAGCTTTAATTCTATCTCTTGCGATAGCTGCTTTTTCGTAATCAAGTTCTTTACTGGCTTCTTCCATCTCGTTAGATAAGTTTTTTTGAATTCTTCTTGATTTACCTGAAATAAAATCTATCGCATCATTTACGGTAGATAAATAATCTTTTTCTTGAATATGCCCAACACAGGGTCCGGAGCATCTTTTAATTTGATAAAGAATACACGGGCGGTCTCTATTTTTAAAAACTGTATCATCACAAACCCTTAATTGAAAAATCTTTTGTAGAATTTTAATTGTCCAGTTAGCTGAACCTATTGATGCAAATGGACCAAAATAATAACCTGTTTTTGATTTTTTTCCTCTCAACTTAGTTAGTTGAGGCCATTTATCTTTATTACCAATGTATATGTATGGAAAAGATTTATCGTCTCTCAATAAAATGTTGTACCGAGGTTTATGTTTTTTAATTAAGTTTGCTTCAAGCAATAAAGCCTCACTTTCATTACTTGTAGTAGTTGTCTCTAAGTTATGAGTTAGAGATAACATTCTCTCAGTCCTAATAGGTAGATTTGAGTCTGTTACGTAACTCTTAAGCCTGTTTGGGATATTTTTTGCTTTACCAATATAAAGAATTTCTCCTGTTGAGCTCAACATTTTATATACGCCAGGATTTTTAGGAATTAATGGTATTTGATCTTTAATTACTTTTTTACCTAACTCTAAACTGTTTGTCATAATTTAGTTTTTGAAACTTCAATACCAACTGATTTAGTTTTTTTAAGGATATCTAGTTTTTCTAATTTTAAATTTATTTTTTTAACAAGTTTATTTTTAAATATAATATTAAAAATATTCTCTGCCAAATCCTCAAGTAATTCATGGTGTTTAAAGTTTGTAAGTTTTTCAATTTTCATAACAATTTCTTCATAATTTAAAATTGAATTTAAGTCTCTTCTATTTGGAGACACATAAGGATCTGTCAAAATTTCAATATTAAATTTTACCCTTTGCTTATTTTTTTTTTCAAAGTTATGTATTCCAACTAAAATCTTCAAAGTAAGATCTTTAATGATTACTTTTCTTTTGTATTTAAATTTTTCTCTTTTTTTAAATTTTATTATTTTCATTCTTTTATATTAATTATATCAGGTGTTTGCCATGCCAGTCTTTGCCCGCCATCAATATTAATTATTTCTCCAGTTATACTTTTGCTTTCAATAAGAAATTTTACCCCATTACAGATATTTTCTAAATCTACTTTTTTTCTTAATATTATTGACTTCCACTGTTTCTTAAAATGTCTCTCAGATTGTCTTTTATTTTTTAAAGTAGGACCAGGTGAGATACCATTCACTCTAATATTAGGAGCCAATTTCATTGCTGAAGTTTTTGTTAAAACCGCTAAAGAAGATTTACTTAAAGTATACGAGAAAAAAAAGGGAGTTAATTTTTCAACTCTTTGGTCAATAATATTCACAATACATCCCTCTTTATTTTTCAATAATTTATAAAAGTTTTGAGTC
>CACBFE010000007.1 GCA_902538445.1 uncultured Pelagibacteraceae bacterium
CTTTTACTCCTGTTTTTAAAACTTCATTTATTCTTGTCGTAATAATGTCACCAACTTTTTTATTATTCGTTTTAAACCAATCCATTGGATCTTTTTCAAGAGCTCTTTTAGAAAATCTTATCTTATCGTCTTTAATCTCTAAAATCTTAACACTCAAAATATCATTTTTTTTGTATTTTTTTAATTCATCAATATTTTCCTTGTAAGAAATTTCTTTATAATGAAGCATTCCAGATAATTTTGAATCAACTAACTCACCAAATATAGCCTTATCAGTAATATTAGTTATTTTAATTTTTTGTTCTTGACCTATTTTAGCTCTAATTTTTTCCCATGGATTTTCAAGGATCGCTTTGTATGAAAGAGATATTCTTTTAGCATCTTTGTCGATATTTACGATTTTAAATTTAATCTTTTGTGAAACAGAAAGTACTTTATTTGGTGAGATATTTCTATTAGTCCAGTCTAATTCTGAATTATGAATTAGGCCTTCAATTCCGTCTTCAATTTTTACAAAACACCCATAATCCATTATTTTAGTTACAATACCTTCGTAAATTTCTCCAATTTTATATTTTTTTTCCAAATTCTCGTAAGGATCCTCAGTGAGCGCTTTAACTGAAGCTGAAACACGATTTGTTTTCTCGTCAATTTTAGTAATTTTTACTTTTAATTTTTGACCAATAGTTACCAAGTCAGATGGTTTTTTTACTCTACCGTGGCTTAAATCCGAAACATGTAAAAGCGCGTCAATTCCATTTATGTCTATGAATATCCCCCAGTCAGTTGTTGCTTTAACTGTTGCATTATCTACGATATCCCCCTCTTTAATATTTTTTAAAGCTTCTACAACTTCAGCATTTTTGCTTTTTTCAAGAACAGCTCTTCTAGAAACACAAACATTTCCTCTATTTTTATCGATTCTGGTTGCAATTACTTTTAAAGGAGTATTCATCAAATGATCTATTCTTTTCATAGGCCTTACATCTATTTGTGAAGATGGCATAAAACATGGAAGACCCTCAACAGTGGTGATGTATCCGCCTTTGACTTTCCCAGTAATGTAGCCTGTCATTTCTTCTTGGGTTTCAAAAACTTTTTCCATGCGTTTCCACGCTTTCATTTTTCTAGCTTTATCTCTCGAAATAATTATTTCCCCTTTAAAACTTTCAATTCTTTCTAAATACACGTCTACTTTTGAACCAACTTTTATTTTTTCAAGTTCTTTATCATGCTTAAATTCTTCAATAGGAATCATACCTTCCATCTTAAGCTTACAATCTACTACAATAAAATTTTTAGTAATTTCTGTTACTATGCCTGTTATGATGACGTTTTCTTTGACCTGTCTATCTTTAAAATCTTGATCTAGGAGATTTTTAAACTCTTTAAGTGACTCTTTATTATTTGTATTTGTCTCTTGTTCAATTGCCATATTTTTTATTCAAAAATTTCTCCACAATTTTAGACATTTTAGCTAACATAGCTCGTTTGTCGATTTTTGTGGTGTTTACAACTACAGCATCGGGGTGTTTTTGTAAAGGCGAAATACTGCGATTCTTATCACTAAGATTTCTCTTATATAAAGCACGCTTAACCTCAATTAAACTTATATTATTTAATCTTTTTTTAAGTTCTCCATATCTCCTTTTAGCAGCGATATTTAAATTACAAATAAAAAAAAATTTTATATTTGAATTTGGCAGTATCTTAGTTGATGCATCTCTACCCTCTAAAATACATCTTTGATTTTTTTTTATGAAATCAACTTGATATCTTTTTAGAATATTTCTTATAGCTAAAATTTGAGCAAGTTTAGAAGTTTCAGTTGAAATTTCGGGAGTGTGTAGATTGATTCTATTAAGATTAGTATATTTGAGATTTTTAAACTTTTTTTTAAGAAAAAAAATTTCATTTTTTGGCTTATATCGTAAATTTAAATAAGCAGCATATCTATAGAGAAGCCCGCTAGAAAGAAAAGCCAGTTTATACTTTTTTGCCAAAAGCTTAGCACCAGTTGACTTACCAGTGGCAGCTCCTCCATCACAAGTAATTCTAAGTATTTTATTTTTTAATTTCAAAGCTAACCTTAAAATTATTTTTCATTATTTTCAAGAACGAAGGGCTAGATGTAAAAACGGTTTCAAAATTATTGATTGTTGTTCTAGCGCCGGTTAATAACCCTAAGATAAATGAGCTCATACATAATCTGTGGTCAGATCGATTAGGTACAATTATATTTTTGTTGCTCGCGTTTATTTTTCCTTGTCCAAAAATTTTTAACTCATCTTTTGAAAATTTTGATTTAATATTGATTTGCTTCAAAATTTTTTGCATTTCTGTTATCCTATTGCTTTCTTTATTTGTTAAATCACCGATACCTTTAAAAACAGAAACTCCTTTAATTAATGATGCAATAACAAATAAAATTGGATATTCATCAGTCGTACTTGTGTAGAATGATTTAGAGGCTCTTATGGGTTTCAAATTACAACTTTTAATTAAAATATCTCCTCTTAATTCATTATTTATTTTTTTTAAATTTTTAAATTTTATTTTTGCTCCATGTTTTCTCAAAAGATCATAAAAACCTGTGCGAGTTTTGTTTAGTCCTACATTTTTAATTGTTAGAGAAGAATTTTCCTTTAACAATGTTAACGCTGAAAAAAAAGCTGCAGATGACGGATCATTTGGAACTTCCACGTTAATAGGTTTTAAACTTTTTTTACCAATTACTTTTATTAATTTTTTTTTTTTATCTTCAACTTTTATTATATGTTTGTTTTGTAAAAGCATTTTCTCAGTATGATCTCTACTTTTATTTTTCTCAATAATTGAAGTTTGACCATAGGAATTTAATCCAGCTAAGATTACAGCACTTTTGAGTTGAGCTGAAACACCGGCTGTATAGTTAATTCCAATCGGCATTTCTGATGAAATAAGCTTCAAAGGAAAATGAAATTTATTTTCTGGTAAAAAAAAAGTTCCGAATTTTGAGACAGCTTCAATAAGTTTTTGCATACTTCTTTTATTTAATGATTTATCACCTTTCATTTTAATTTCTAAACCTGGTGTGGTTGCAAGAACTCCAATTAAAAGTCTTGCAAGAGTCCCCGAGTTACCAAAGTTTAAAAAAGTATTTTTTTTTGCATGTAAAGATCCCAGTCCTTTTCCATATATGATGTAATTTTTAGGTTTTACTTTTTTTATGTGTACTCCTAACTTTTTTAGACAACTTATTGTTGAAAAAACATCTTCAGACTCTAATACGTTTTTTACTGAAGATGCGTTTTGACTTATAGATCCAATTATGAAACTTCTAATTGATATAGATTTATCAGAGTCCACCTCTATTATTTTTTTAAAGTCAGTGATTTTATGATTTAAAAATAAATTAAATTTTTTTGGGATCATTTAGACTTAAGAAAATTGAGGCCCAAAATAATACTTTACTGCCCTTGATGAATTTAACAGTTCCCTAGAAGTTCCTTCAGCAATTACCGTATGTTCACCTAGAACATAACTACGATCAGTAATATCAAATAAATTTTTTACATTATGGTCTGTGACTAAAATTGCAGTACCACCAGCTTGAATTTTTAAAATATATTTTTGTATATCCTGAATAACAATCGGGTCTAGTGCAGCTAAAGGTTCATCAAGCAAAACTATTTTTGGCTTATTAATCATAACTCTTGCCATCATAAGCCTTCTGATTTCTCCACCAGAAAGGACAGAGGCATTAAGAGTTCTTAAGTGTTGTAAATTAAATTCATCTAAAAGTTTTTCTGTAATCTCTTTTTGATTTTCGACACCTTTAATTGAAATTTGAGCTATTCCAATGATATTGTCATAAACACTCATATTAAATACACTTCTTTGCTGCGGAAGATACCCTAGACCTTCTTTTGATCTTAAATGTATAGGTATTTGTTCAATTGATTTCTTATTTAAAAAAATTTTACCCCCTTCAACATTTTGCTCTCCAATACATAATGAGAATAACGTTGTTTTTCCGCAACCGTTAGGCCCAAGTATTCCTACACATTCACCAGGAAAAACTTTTAAAGAAAGCTTTTTGAGAATTGGTCTACCGTCAAAAGACTTACTAACATCTTTAACTTCAAAAATTGCCTTATCTTTCTTAAATTTTAAAATTCTAAAACCCTTTTTCATTTTAAATTTATATTAGCATTAATTTTGTTATTATTTAATGATATTATATTTAAATGCTGTTTTTTTATATCAAATATAAGCTTATCTGCAACCACTGTTCCCTTTTGATCAGTAACAGTTACATTATCAGAGATTATGAGAAAACTTTCTGAATTAGAATAGTTAGCCTTGTTTGCAACAAGCCTGCTACCTTCATATTTAGCTTTTACATTCTCATCAAAAATCATATCTAAAGTTTTATTATTGTAAGTTCCTTTGTCAGAAAGAACATTTAAAACTGTATTATC
Source organism: uncultured Pelagibacteraceae bacterium (assembly GCA_902538445.1). Lineage (GTDB taxonomy): Bacteria > Pseudomonadota > Alphaproteobacteria > Pelagibacterales > Pelagibacteraceae > Pelagilacustribacter. The sequence goes on from CACBFE010000007.1 coordinate 4,464, forward strand.
CTTAAAATAGAAATTGGCCTCAACAAATTTCATATTTACCAGCTCAGGATTTTCTTTACTACTAGACGCCTCCTTAGATGTTAAAATATATCTATTCCCAGATAAATCTATTCCAGAGTATTGAATTTCGTAAAATATATCATCAGAAACGTCACTTTGTTTGTTTAATTGATTTATAATTTTATTTTCGTTCTCTTTAGAAATAATTTGCTCTGATTGATTTTTATTATAATAAGTAATAATTAGTATTAAAACCCCAAGTACAAAAAAAGTTATTTGGGCAATAACGATTTTTTTTTTTCTATTCATCACTATTGAATTCCATTTTTTAAAAGAAAATGAATATGTATTATTCCTCTGAGTTTTTGTTTTTTTCTCTTATAATCTCTTTCTGATACCACCAAAAGACTTGTTATTTTTTTTTCACTCATCAACCCAAGCGCTTTAGAGGCTGGCATATTTTCATTTACAACCATTGGTTTTTTGTTAATTAAATTTTCTATATTATTATTTAGAGAATTTTTATTGAATTCTCTTCTTAAGTCACCATCAGTTACTAGACCGGATATATAATTTTTTTTTGCAATAACAATTATACCTAAGTTCTTTTTATTCATGATTTTTAAAGCTTCTTTAAAAGATTTTTTATAATTAACCACCGGCATTTTGGATCCTGAAATCATAATATCTTTAGCTAAAAGCAAAGACTTGCCTATATTCCCACCAGGATGAAATACCTTAAATTTTTCTTTTGAAAATTTTTTTTGATGCATTACTGTTGTAGCCATACAATCCCCAAGCAATAAAGTAATTGTTGTGCTAGAGGTTGGCACAATACCAGTCAAATCGGCTTCCTTAACTTTTGGAAGTACTAATTTTACATCACTTGCTTTAAGTAAAATACTTTCAGGTTTAGATGCGACACCGATAATTTTAATCCCATATCTATTTGCGTATTTTAACATATTGTTTAATTCAGAGGTATTTCCAGAATAAGAGAAAACAATTAATATATCTTTCTTTTCTATTTGACCCATATCACCATGCAATGCTTGGGCGGGATCACAAAAAAAACTAGGAATACCCACACTTGAAAAAGTTGCTGATATTTTTCTAGCAATAAGACCAGATTTTCCAATTCCAGCAAAAATAACTTTACCTTTACAACCCAAAATTAAATCTACTGCTTTTACAAAAGAATTATTAAAAATTTTTTTAATTTTTTTTAATTCGTTTATTTGAATATCTGCTGACTTTTTTGCTAAAGAAATATAATTTTTTTTATTCATTAGTGTTCAAAAATATCAAATTTAAATCCACTTTGATCAAGTGCTATTCTAGTATCTAAAAAAGATAAACATTTGTTAAAAATATCAATTCTTTTTTCACGAATTAACATTTTTTCTAATTCATTTTTAATCTTATGTAAGTAAATTACGTCGTTCGCAGCATATTCTAATTGTTTATTCGATAATTCATTAATATCTTTGTTCCAATCACTACTTCCTTGTCTTTTGTCTAAAGACTTATTGCAAAATTCTTGAACTAAATTTTTTAGACCGTGACTATCTGTGTAAGTTCTTACAATTTTTGATGCAATTTTTGTATCAAAGATATTTTTAATTTTACATTTAAGAAAAAATTCTAACGAATTTTTATCGAATCTTAAAAAGTGGCCGATTTTTAAAATTTTCTCATTTTCTAAAACTGATTTTAAATTTGGTGCTTGATAGCTTTCTTTATTAGGTTGAATTATAAAAACATTACCATTTTCATCACATATTTGTATTAAACTAAGTTTATCTCTTTCTGGGATTTGAAGCCCTGTAGCCTCAGTATCTATAGCGATACTATCTTTAAATGAATTAGCAATTTCTGAAGTTATGTCCTCTTTAAACTTAGTTATTTTCATATATAAGTGTTCTAAATACCATGAAAAATCAAATTTGCACAATTTTAGGTGGTGGAGGTTTTATAGGCAGATATCTTGTTCGAAATTTGACCAAGAAAAACTATAGATGCATAATATCTACTAGAAAAACCTTTGAAAAAGGTTACTTAAAAACCCAAGCAACACCTGGTGCAATAGAGTTACTTAACTGGAATCCAAATAACTTTTCAGAATTAAAAGAAGCTATTAAGAATTCAGATATTGTGATCAATTTAATAGGAATACTTTACGAAACAAGAAAGCAAAAATTTTATAATATCCATTCTAACATCCCAGAAGTCATTTCTAAAATTTGTTCTGAGGTTGATGTTAAGAAATTTATTCACGTATCTGCTATTGGTGCGAACGAAAACTCAAAATCACTATACCAAAAATCTAAAAAACTTGGTGAAGACAAGGCGCTAGATAATTTTAAAAAGACTGTAATAATAAGACCAAGCGTTGTTTGTGGAACTGAAGATAATTTTACAAATCTTTTTTCTAAATTGAGCATTCTTCCAGTAATTCCAATAGTTGGTATAAATTATAAATTCCAACCAATTTTAGTTACAGATGTTGCTGATGCAATTGTTCAAGCAATTTTAGTAAAAGACAATGAACAAAAAATTTATGAAATTGGTGGGCCAAAAGTTATTAGTTTTGGTGACATGGTAAAGTCAATTTTAAAAACTATTAACAAAAAGAGATTTGTTGTTCCAATGCCGATGCCTATTGCAAAACTCCAAAGTACTATTACTGATTTATTGCCTATTCCTCCAATCTTAACAAAAGATCAATGTGAGATATTGTCGGAAGCTGACAATATAGTTTCAAATAATCATTTAACTTTAAAAGATTTAGATATTAATCCTTCAAATGTTGAAGAAGAAATGAAAAAGTGGCTATGGAGATTTAGAGACGGCGGTCAGTTTGCAAAAGCTTAAATGAAAAGTATGACTTTACTATCAGGGTATATATATCTTGCTTTAGCAATTATCACAGGAATTGCCTCTAATGGTTTTTTAAAAACGACTGAGGGATTTTCAAAATTAAGTCCAACAATTTTTTGTGTTACAAGTATTGTAGTTTGTTTATTTTGCATTTCAAAAGCAATGACGATCATTCCTGTAGGTTTTACTTATGCCACCTATGGGGCTTTAACCATAACTGCAGTGACTCTTTTTGGAATATTTAAATACAATCAAACTCCAAATATTTATGGGACTATAGGTTTAGTCTTAATTATAGCGGGCGTTATACTTTTAAATCTCTTTGGCAAAGTAAAATAAAACCCTAGGTAGAATCTAAATTAAATTAGCGACTCCTCTTTATATATCTTTTGTGCTAGCTTTTTTCTTTTTAAAGAAAACGGGGGAAATCAAAAATGAAAACAATAAAAGCAATAATTGCTTCGTTGGCACTTTTCGCAATGTTTGCGGGAACAGCTGCCCAAGCAAAAGTAGAAATACAATGGTGGCATGCTTTTGGTGGAAGACTTGGTGAATTACTTGATGAACAAGTAAACAAGTTTAATGCATCGCAAGACAAATACACTGTTGTTCACACTAGAAAAGGTAATTACTCGGAAACGCTTAATGCTGGTATCGCTGCATTCAGAGCTGGACAACATCCAAATATCCTTATGGTATTTGAAGTTGGAACAGCAAGTTTAATGGCTGCAAAAGGAGCTTACGTTCCTATGTACCAATTAATGAAAGATGCTGGTCAAAGATTTAATCCTAAGGGATTTGTTTCAGCTGTATCTGGTTATTATACGACAACAGATGGCAAAATGTTATCTATGCCATACAACTCTTCAACTCCAGTTCTTTGGGTTAATAAAGATTTGATGAAAAAAGCAGGTTTAGATCCAGAGATGGACTTAAGTACTTGGAAAAAAGTTGGAAATGCACTTGATGCTGCAAAAGCAAAAAATATTGATATGCCTTTCTGTACTTGCTGGCACAGCTGGGTTCACCTTGAAAACTTTTCAGCCTACCACAACATACCGTTTGCAACTAAATCAAATGGATTTGCTGGTTTAGATACTGAGTTAGCTTTCAATAGCCCAGTACACATCAAGCACATTCAAACTTTAGGTAAATGGGCTCAAGAAGGTAAATTTAAGTACATGGGTAGAAGAAATGAAGCCGGTAAAAATTTTAGAGCTGGTGAATGTATGTTAATGACAGAGTCTTCTGCTGGTTATGCTGGTATCAAAAAAGAAGCAAAATTCGAATTTGGTATTAGACACTTACCTTACTATGGAGCAACTGAAGCACCTCAAAACACAATTATCGGTGGTTCATCTTTATGGGCATTATCTGGAAAATCTAAAGAAGAGAATAAAGCAACAGCAGCATTTTTAGCTTTCCTATCAAGAACTGATATTCAAGCTAAGTGGCACCAAGATACAGGCTATTTAGGTGTTACCACTGCAGCTGCTTCAGCTACTAAAAAGTCAGGTTTCTATAAATCAAATCCTGGAACTGATTTAGCAGGAATACAGATGATGAGAAATAAAGTTACTCAAAACTCTAAAGGCTTACGTCTTGGATCTTTTGATCAAATAAGAGGAATTATTGATGAAGAGATGGAAGGAGTTTACAACGGCACTAAAACTGCTCAAGTAGCTTTAGACAGCGCTGTAAAAAGAGGTAACGTTCTTTTAAGAAGATTTGAAAGAGCTAACAAATAAATCAATTTAATGTATCAGGGGCGAAAGGCCCCTGGTATACTTCTAAAGATTAAATGGAAAAAAGAGTTTTTTTTAAAGGCTGGTGGTTACCAGCCCTGTTAGTTGCACCTCAGCTACTGATTTCTTTTGTCTTCTTTTTTTACCCATCAGGACAAGCCATTTGGAATTCTTTATTTTTACCAGATCCTTTTGGATTAAAGACAGAATTTGTAGGCTTAGATAATTTTAGATTTTTATTATCCGATCCTTATTATTTAGCAAGTTTTAAAACGACAGTTATTTTTTCAACGGCAGTATCAGTTTCATCAATGGCTTTAGGTTTATATTTAGCTGCGTTGGCAGATCGATTAATTAAAGGAGCTGGCGTTTATCAAACCTTATTAATTTGGCCTTACGCGATAGCCCCAGCTATTGCAGGAGTGTTATGGTTATTTATGTTCAATGGAAACATTGGTTTAGCCTCCTATTATCTTAAAGCTTTAGGTTACGAATGGAATCATACTTTAAAAGGTGATCAAGCAATGTTTTTAGTTATTTTAGCTTCATCATGGGGAAGAATAAGTTATAACTTTTTGTTTTTTTTAGCAGGACTACAAGCTATTCCAAAATCAATTATTGAAGCAGCTGCTATAGATGGCGCTAGTTTTTGGAAACGATTTGGAACAATTGTAATACCGTTACTTTCACCAATCACATTCTTTTTATTAGTAGTAAATATTGTTTATGCTTTCTTTGATACTTTTGGAGTAATCCACACCATTACTTCTGGCGGACCTGAACAATCGACCACCATTCTTGTATATAAAGTATTTTCTGATGGTTTCGTAAGCCAAGATCTTGGATCAAGTGCAGCGCAGTCTGTAATTCTTTTAGTCTTAGTTGGAATTTTAACTGTGATTCAATTTAAATATATAGAGAGAAAGGTTCATTACTAATGGTTGAAAAAAAGAAATCAGGATATTGGTTAACTCACCTTGGTTTAATTCTTGGTGTATTATTTATATTCTTTCCAGTTTGGCTAACCTTTGTTGCCTCAACTGTAACACAAGATGCAATTATTTATCCTCCATTACCAATGCTACCAGGAACAGAATTCTTTGAAAATTATGCAAATGCTTTATTTAGAGGTTCGCCAGAAGGATACGGAGCCAAAGTCCCCGTGATAAAAATGATGATGAACTCTGCAATCATGGCAATTGGAATTACAGTTGGAAAAATTATTATCTCGTTATTATCAGCTTTTGCATTTGTTTATTTTAGATTTCCATTTAGAAACTTATGTTTCTGGCTAATCTTTATTACTCTGATGCTACCAGTAGAAGTAAGAATAGTTCCAACTTACGAAGTTGTTGCAAACTTAAATTTATTAAACTCTTACACAGGTTTAATTTTCCCGTTAATCGCATCAGCTACGGCAACTTTTTTATTTAGACAATTTTTTATGACCATACCTGATGAAATGGTTGAAGCAGCCAGAATGGATGGCTGTAGTCCAATGCGTTTCTTTTTTGATATATTAGTTCCAATTAGTAAAACTAATATTGCGGCTTTATTTGTAATTTTATTTATTTTTGGTTGGAACCAATATTTATGGCCACTATTAATGACGACCGATCCTGACATGAGAACTATTGTAATGGCGATAGACTCAATGATACCAACTGGAGATGATTATGCACACTGGCCAACAGTTATGGCAACAGCAATGTTAGCTATGATACCACCAGTCATAGTAGTAATCAGTATGCAAAAGTTTTTTGTTAAAGGGTTATTAGAAAGCGATAAATAATGTCTCAAATTAGTTTACAAAATTTAAAAAAATCTTTTGGAAAAACTCAGGTTATTCATGATCTGAGTATTGATGTAAAAGATGGTGAACTGATTGTAATAGTAGGGCCATCAGGTTGTGGTAAATCAACATTATTGAGAATGGTTGCGGGGTTAGAGGATGCTAATGAAGGAAATATTTTAATTGATAATAAAAAAGTAAACGAGCTTGAACCTATGGAGCGAAATATTGCCATGGTATTCCAAAATTACGCTCTTTATCCTCACATGACAGTATTTGGTAACATGGCTTATGGTTTAAAAATTGCAAAAGTGCCGAAAGAAGAAATTGAATCAAGAGTTCAAAAAGCAGCTGAAATTTTAGAGCTTGGAGAATTATTAGAGAGAAAACCTAATCAATTATCAGGAGGACAAAGACAAAGAGTTGCAATGGGAAGAGCCATTGTGAGAAATCCTGTAGCTTTTTTATTTGATGAACCATTATCAAATCTTGATGCCAAATTAAGAGTTCAAATGAGATTAGAGATTAAAAAACTTCAAACTCAATTAAAAACAACTTCTTTATATGTAACGCATGATCAAGTTGAAGCGATGACTTTAGCAGATCGAATGATTGTAATGAACGAAGGTAACGTAGAACATATTGGAACACCTTTAGAAGTTTATACAAAGCCCAAAACTTTATTCACGGCTCAATTTATTGGAAGCCCAGCAATGAATATTTTAAAAGGTAATTGCGGAAGCAACAAATTGATTTTGGCAAACAAAGCTTCACTTTCAGTGAATTCAAAATTTAATGGACCTGTTAATATAGGTATGCGACCTGAAGATTTTGAATTAGATCAAAATGGTCCAATCAAATTAAAAGTTGAACTTGTAGAGCTGATCGGAGCGAATACACTTATTCATGGTAAACTTGAAAATAGTAATGAAATTTTAGTTGCAAGTATCTCAGGTGTTGTTAAAGAAGATACTATTGGAAAAAATATTAATCTTTCCATTCAAAATGACAAACTACACCTGTTTGATACTAATACTGATTTGAGGATTAATTGATCAATCCATTTTTAACGAAACCTAACTACATAAGAATATACGGCCACAGAGGAGCTAGAGGTGATATTGTTGAAAACTCAATCTCCGGTTTTAAATATACTTTTGATCTTGGTATCAAAGCTGTTGAGTTTGATGTTGTAATTTCAAAAGATAATATTCCAACAATATTTCACGATTACAGATTAAATCCTGATTTAGTTAAAGATGCCTCAGGGAACTGGATCACAGATAAAAGCATGAAATTAGTAGAACTGACTTATGATGAAATAAGTAAGTATAGTATTGGAAGTATAAAACCCGAAACAAAGTACGCAAAAAGATTTAAAAATCAAAAACCTATTACAGGTGAAAAAATACCAAAATTAACTGATTTCTTTAAATTAGTGACAGAAGAAAAATATAAAGATGTATTTTTAAATTTAGAAATTAAATCAACTCCCACACAAGAAAATGTAACACCTGACCCAGAAAAAATGGTTTCCTTAATCCTTAAAGATATAAAAGATTTTAAACTTGAGGACAGAACTTTAATCACTTCTTATGATTTTAGAATTCTTTACGCCCTTAAAAAACAAAACCCAAATATTTTAAGAGGATTTATTACCCTGCAACAAGGTCTTTCAATCACTAAAAAGAATATTTATGAAAACTCTCCATGGATGGTTAAAAATTATCCAATGGAAGAATTATTTTTGCTCCCTAATATAATTAAATCTTTAGAAGGCCATGTGTGGAGTACTTTCTACCGCGATGTTACAAAACAAAATGTAGAATTAGCACATAAGCATGGTCTTGCGACTTGTGTTTGGACAGTGAATAGAGAACAAGATATTATTCGAATGATTGAGTACGGTGTAGATGGAATTATAACTGACTATCCAAAAAAAGTTCAAGAAATTTGTAAAGCAAAAAATATTTCTTGGTTTTAATTCTAAAACTTGATCTTTTTACGTTCTTGATATAAATACACGCATGGCAAAAAAAAAATATCAAAGAAATTGGTTAGAAAGAAAATTGGATGAATATAATCATACAATGGAACTTATTAGGACTATTTTACCTTTTTTAATCCTTTTGCTACAAATTTACATACTTACTAAACTTATTTAACACCTCGTTAAATATCAGTTATAATCTCATAATGACTTTATTGTTTTTATCACTAGCAGGTATCATTGCTATTATTGTTATTCTTGTATCGGCAAAATTTATTAAAGCAGGGTTTGATGCTAGAGGTGAGGTTAAAGAGGAACAAAGAGAAGCGAAACTCAAGCAAGAGGATGAAGATATTTTAGATGAATTAAAAAGAAAAAATTTGTCCGAAGAAGATTTAAAAGATCTTTACGAAAAAATCCAAAATAATAAAAAAGATAAAGATGAATGAATCATTAAAGGAAATAAAATTTTTAGAAGATTTACCAGATCAAGTTTTAATAATAGATAAATTTAAATCAATATGTTACGCTAATAAAGCAGCAAAAAATCATTTTGGATCAAGTATAGTAAATCAAAATATCTCAAGTATTGTAAGAGACCCAAGTTTGTTAAGTCAAATCGACGTGTCTTTAGAAAATAATAAAAGTGGAATTTTAGATATAGAAATTAAAAAACCGAATTTCCAATTCTTTAAAGTAAGTGTGATGCCAGGACCAAGTAATTTGCTTGAAGACAGTAACTCGGTAATAATCTTTTTTAAAGATTTGACAGATATTATAAAAGTTCAAAAATTAAAATCTGATTTTGTTGCAAATGTCTCTCATGAACTTAGAACCCCACTTCAAAGTATTAAGTTAGGTCTTGAAACCATAAATAACGGGCATGCAGCTAAAGATCTCGAAAGTCAAAAAAAAATATTACCTGTGGTACTTCAACAAACATCAAGAATGGAAAATATTGTTAATGATCTTTTATCATTATCTAGAATAGAACTTCAGGAACATATTAGACCAAATGAAAAAGTAAATTTAAATGATATTATCTCACACTCTATTGAACTTCATCAAGAAATTTTAAAGAAAAACAATATTGAATGTCAATTTGAGCGAGAGTCGAAAAATGTAAAAATTAATGGAGACAGAAATCGCTTAATAGAAGTTTTTAATAATCTTATAGATAATGGAATTAAATATAGTGAAAAAAATAAAAAAATTACAATTATTACTAAATCAGAACATAAAAATTTTTTAGTAACGATTAAAGATCAAGGTATTGGCATATCAAAAGAGAATATACCGCAAGTCACAGAAAGGTTTTTTAGAGTCGATCCAGCTAAAAGCAAAGAAGTGGGTGGAACTGGCTTAGGTTTAGCAATTGTAAAGCACATAGTTAATCAGCATAGAGCTGAAATGATCATTTCAAGTGAGATCAATAAAGGAACTGAAATATCCCTAAATTTTCCAACTATTTAAGAAATTCAACTAAAAAGTTAGGTCTGTAACAGAAATTTAATATTTGTTTAATAAATCAATAACTTTGAAAGATTACATCCTTTCTATGTTTAAAAAGGAGATAAATATGAAAATAATAAAAAACATAGTAGCAGTTATTGCTATTCTTTCTTTTGCTTCATACGCACAAGCAAGAGACCAAATTAAAATTGTAGGTTCTTCAACAGTTTATCCATATGCAACAGTAGTTGCTGAGAAATTTGGAAAACAAGGTAGTTTTAAAACCCCAGTAATTGAAAGTACTGGTACTGGTGGTGGAATGAAATTATTTTGTGCTGGTATTGGAGTAAACCACCCAGACATCACTAATGCTTCAAGAGCAATTAAATCTAAAGAAAAGGCTTTATGTGAAAAAAATGGTGTAAAAGATATAATCGAAGTAGTTGTAGGAAATGACGGTATAACATTTTCTCACTCAGTAAAATCACCTGACGCAAATTTCACAAAAGAGCAACTTTGGAGAGCTTTAGCAGCGAAAGTAGATGTTAATGGTAAATTAGTTGAAAACCCATATAAAAAATGGAGTGATATAGATGCAAGTTTACCCAGCAAGAAAATTGAAATCTTAATTGCACCCCCAACGTCTGGAACAAGAGATGCTTGGAATTCATTGGTAATGAATAAAGGTTGTTCTAAAGAAGCTAAATCTTTATTTGGTGATAAATCTAAAAAAGAATGTGCAAAAATGAGAGAAGATGGTTATGCGGTTGAAGCAGGTGAAAACGACACTTTAATTGTACAAAAACTTGCAGCAAATCCTGATGCTTATGGTTTCTTTGGATATAGTTATTATTTAGCAAACAAAGACAAAATAAAAGCAGCGGCTATCAATGGGGTAAAACCTTCATTAGAAGGGATTCAAGATTATTCTTATCCAATAGCAAGACCGTTATTCTTTTATGCAAAGAAAGCTCACGTTGGAGTAGTCCCTGGTCTAAAAGAATTTTTAGATGCATTCACTTCAAAAAAAGCTATGGGATCTAGAGGTTACTTAACTGATATTGGATTAGTGCCACTAGCTAGTGATAAATATAAAGTTACTAGAACTGCAGCAAAAGACTTAGTTACAATCAACCTCAAGTAAAAGTTGTTAATTAATGAAAAAAAGGCCGATTATTCGGCCTTTTTTTTTATTCTCAATTTAAAGTTTAAATATTTAACAAATCTGTAACATTACTCATCTACATAAAGATCATGAATTCTTTAATTGCGGGAGTAATTTTAATTCTCTGCCTTTCAAGTTATTTTTTCGGCAGATCTGAAGCTCGTAAGTTAGTTACTCAAAATATTAAACTAAAAGCGCTTCCCGCTTATTATGGTTATTATTTATCTCTATGGTGTGGCTTACCAGCCTTAATTATTTTTGGATGTTGGTCACTGTTTGAACCCACAATAATCAAAGTCTTGATACTTAATAATTTTCCTCAAATTGAGTCTAAAGACTTATTTTATGAGCAAACATTATCATTTTTTAATGGAAATTTTTCAGGTGAGATAACAAATGAAATTAAAGCAGCTTCAATAAAGTACTCTTCAATTAATATTATTGCTCAAAATTCAAAAGTTGTAATTATAGCTGCTGCGTTAATTGGCTCTCTAACTTTTGCATACAGAAAAATTCAAAATAACAATAAAGCCAGAGATGATGTTGAGATAATACTAAAAGTTTTATTATTTACATCTTCTTTAGTAGCAATTTTGACAACAGTAGGGATAATTGTATCTCTGTTATTTGAAAGCCTAAAGTTTTTTTCTACGATAAACATATTTGAATTTATATTTGGTACCTCTTGGAGTCCACAACGTGCTTTCGTAAGGGATGCATCTGCTATAACCCCTGAAGAACTTTTAGAGCTTCAAGATGCTTTTGGTTCTGTGCCTTTATTTGCAGGCACTGCATTCATCGCTTTAATTGCTATGTGTGTTGCCGTACCAATAGGTTTATTTTCTGGAATATATTTAGCCGAATATGCTTCAACTAAAGTAAGAAAATATTCTAAACCAATTATTGAAATTTTAGCTGGTATACCAACTGTGGTTTACGGTTTTTTTGCTGCTTTAACTGTTGGACCTTTCTTTAGAACTCTTGGTGAGAGCATGGGTCTTACTGTTTCATCAGAAAGTGCACTTGCAGCTGGATTGATCATGGGAGTTATGATTATTCCCTACATATCTTCCTTATCTGATGATGTTATTAATTCGGTTCCGCAATCTTTAAGAGAGGGCTCTTACGCAATAGGTGCCACCAAATCTGAAACTATAAAAAAAGTTGTAATACCAGCTGCTTTACCAGGAATAATTGGATCTATTCTTTTAGCGGTCTCAAGAGCTATTGGAGAAACTATGATCGTAGTAATGGCTGCAGGTTTAGCGGCAAACCTAACTATAAATCCTCTTGAGTCCACTACAACCATCACAACTCAAATTGTTATGATACTAGTGGGAGACCAAGAATTCGATAGCCCTAAAACACAAGCTGCATTCGCATTAGGATTAACATTATTTATCGCAACATTAATTTTAAATTATATCGCATTGAGAGTTGTTAAAAAATACAGAGAAAAATATGACTAAAGAGCAAAGGTTAAAAAAAAGATATAGAGCAGAAAAAAGATTTAAGATGTACGGCTTAATCTCTGTCAGTTTAGCAGTTATCTTTGTATTAATTCTTGTTCAAAATATTTTTTCTAAGGGAAGTTCAGCTTTCAGTAGAACGATGATAGAAGTGGCAGTAAATTACGACTCCTCTCTTCTAGAATTAGAGAGTCCAATTAATCAAAATTCTCTTAAAGACGCAGATTTCTATGATTTAGCTGTAGAAAGTCTTTTAAAAATATATCCTGCAAAAGACTCTAAAGAAGAAAGACAAATTTTACGATTGTTTAGCCCTGATTATGAATTTGAGATTAAAGATTTTTTAATTAAAAACCCGAATAAAATTGATCAAATTGTTCCAGTTAAAATCACAGCATCCGATGATATTGATCAGCTGAATAAAGGAAATTTTCCTAGAGATTTACCAGAGGACAGAAGACGAGTTAGCAATTATCAATTAAATATTTATGACAATTTAATTGAAAAAGAAAAAATTGATAAAAAGTTTAATAATTATCTTTTTACCAAAGGAGATTCTAGAGATCCTGAGTTAGCTGGTATAGGAGGTTCTTTAATGGGATCATTCTTTACAATTATAATTTGTTTAATCTTGTCTTTCCCAATAGCTATAATGGCTTCAATTTATCTGGAAGAGTTTGCTCCAAAAAATAAAATAACCGACTTTATAGAAATTAATATTAATAATTTAGCAGCAGTACCATCAATAGTTTACGGTCTTTTAGGTTTAGGAATATTATTAAGTGTAATGGAATTTCCTAGGTCTACCCCATTAGTTGCAGGAATTACATTATCTTTAATGACTTTACCGAGAATAATAATTCCATGTAGAGCATCATTAAAAGCAGTTCCACCTTCGATAAGGGAAGCAGCATTATCAGTTGGAGCTTCAAAATTTCAGACAGTGTTTCATCACGTTGTTCCACTGGCTATGCCAGGAACTTTATCTGGAACAATAATTGGTCTAGCTCAAGCTTTAGGAGAAACCGCTCCTTTAATTCTTATCGGGATGGTCGCTTTTGTAGTTGATATTCCAAGTTCACCAGTTGATCCATCAGCATCTTTACCAGTACAGGTTTACTTATGGTCTGAACAAGCTGAGAGAGGATTTGTGGAAAAAACGTCGGCAACAATTATGATGTTACTTGGCTTTCTTATTGTAATGAATTTCATTGCCGTTTATCTTAGACAAAAATTCGAAAAAAAATGGAATTAAATAATTCAAAAATAAAAATACAAGCAAAAAACTTAAATGTTTATTACGGAAAAAAACAAGCTTTGTTCAATATTAATTTAGATATTAATCAAAAGGAAGTAACAGCATTAATTGGTCCATCAGGATGTGGTAAGTCTACATTTATAAGATGCATTAATAGAATGAACGATGTAATTGATATTTGTAAAGTAGAAGGTTCTGTTGAAATAGATGGAGCTGAAATTAATGAAAAAAATGTTGATGTAGTTACACTAAGAGAAAAAGTGGGAATGGTGTTTCAAAAGCCAAATCCTTTTCCAAAAAGTATTTATGATAATATTGCTTATGGCCCAATTATACATGGTGCTGCTGAGAATAAAGATCAAATGGATAACATAGTAGAGACAAGTTTAAAAAAAGCAGCTCTTTGGGATGAAGTAAAAGATAGATTAAATGAGCCTGGCACAAGTTTGTCAGGGGGGCAACAACAAAGACTTTGTATTGCTCGAGCACTATCGGTTAATCCAGAAGTAATTTTAATGGATGAACCTTGCTCTGCTTTAGATCCAATCGCTACCGCGAAAATAGAGGAATTAATAGATGATTTAAAAAAAAGCTACACAATCGTAATTGTTACGCACTCAATGGCACAAGCAGTTAGAGTTTCACAAAAAACAGGTTTTTTTCATCTTGGAAAAATAATAGAAGTAGATTCAACGGATAAAATATTTAAAAATCCGGCCAATAAAATGACGCAAGATTATATTACAGGGAGATTTGGATAAATGTCTGGGACAGGCCATACAGTAAAATCATACGAAGAGGAGATGCAAAGCCTAAATGATAATCTTGTAATGATGGGAAGCCTTACAGAAAATCAGATGGCAGATGCGATGGCAGCCGTTATTAAAGTTGATAAAGAGTCAGTAGACAAAATTGTAAAAAATGACGGAAAAATAAATGAATTAAGATCCACTATTGATAATCAAATCACAACTGTTTTAGTGAAAAGAGCTCCAATGGCAGTTGATTTAAGAATTACTATTTCAACGATGAAAATTTCACATGATTTAGAAAGAATTGGAGACCTAGCGAAAAGTGTTGCTAAAAAAGTTAAACCGCTACCAGTAGATTTACCTGACGAACTTATAGGAAGTCTTAGAAGGTTGGGAGATTTAGTACAAAAACAATTAAAAGATGCTCTAGACGCTTATCTTAATAGATCTAAAGATAAGGCAATTGAAATTTGGAAAAAAGATGAACAAGTAGATGATTTGACTAATTTAGCTATGAATGAAGTTGCAACTTATTTGCAAAAAGACAAAAAAAATTTAGAAATGGCAACACATTTATTATTTGTAACAAAAAATATAGAAAGAGCTGGAGACCATATAACTAATATTGCCGAGTCTCTTTATTATTTAATTGAAGGCGAATATCTTGAGGGAGCAAGACCAAAAGGTAAACCTATAGAAAGTTAATGAGCGCCCATATTTTTGTTGTAGAAGATGAAAAGCCAATTTTAACCCTCCTTACTTATAATCTCCAAAAGGAAGGATATAAAGTATCCTCTAGCTTAAATGGAGAAGAAGCTCTTTCGAGGATAAAAGAAAAAAAACCAGACCTTGTTTTGTTAGATTGGATGTTACCTGATTTATCTGGAATAAAAATTTGTCAATATTTAAAACAAGATGAAAAAGTAAAAAATATACCCATCATTATGCTTACGGCAAAAGGTGAAGAGGAAGATAAAGTCAAAGGACTTAATACTGGTGCCGAAGATTACATGACAAAGCCCTTCAGTTTCCCAGAGCTGTTAGCGAGAATAAAATCTCTTTTAAAAAGAGTTAAACCTAATATTGTAAGTGAAGAGGCTACTTATTTAGATCTTAAAATAGATAGAGAGTCTATGAAAGTATTTAGGAAGGAAAAAGAAATTACTTTAGGTCCTAAAGAATATAAATTACTTGATTTTTTAATTAAGCAACCGAAAAGAGTGTATTCAAGAGAGCAGTTGTTAGAACATGTTTGGGGAGATGATATTAACGTGGAGTCTAGAACAGTAGATGTTCATATTACCAGATTAAGACAATCAATAAACATTGAAGGGGCTAAACCTTTAATTAGAACTGTCCGGTCAGCTGGGTATTCTTTAGAAAATTAATTGATAAAACCCTATTAAAAATAAAGGAATTTGTAATCCGAAGTTTGTAAGAATAGCTTTATCTTTTGAGAGAAAACCAGCAATAGTCCAACATACAACCCCTGCACCATGAAACATAATATTAATAGGGTACATATTAAGATTAGTAAGCAGTATTCCTGTTAGTACTAAAAAAGTACTAAACCATTTAAGGTATTTTTTTAAAAACATTTAACCTCCAATTATAAATTGAATAATATTAATATTTATTACAATTTTTAAGAGAAAGATACTTGTACTATAAAGTTGATTTAGCAGCTTTTAAAAGAAGCATACATATTTCTTATTAAATCAAAGTATAAATCTTTTCCTGGATTAAGAGTCGCTCCTAATGGATCTATAACTCCAGTCTTAATATTGGTATCTTTTGCAACTGCTTTTATAATATCTGGATTAAACTGTGGTTCTGAAAAAACACAAGTTACCTTTTCATGCTCAATTACTTCTCTGATTTCCGCTAATTGTTCTGCGCCTGGCAACACATCAGTATTAACTGTAAAAGCTCCTAAAACATTTACATCAAATCTTTTTTCGAAATACTGGTAAGCGTCATGGAAAACAATAGATTTAAAATCTTTCTTTAATTCAGATTTTACTTTTTTTGTAAGATTGTCTAAGGCTTTATGAGCCTTTTTCAAATTAGCTTTATATTTGGATGCATTGCTTGGATCTTTTTCAATTAAATGCTCTGCCATTTCACTTAGGATTGCTTTTGCATTTATTGGATCAAGCCAAATATGTGGATCGTGTTCGCCGTGAGCATGCCCATGATGATCGTCATGTTTATCTTCTTTATGACCGTGTTCTTTATGTTCATCGTGCTTATGATCGTCATGTTTATCTTCTTTATGACCGTGTTCTTTATGATCATCGTGTCCATGTTCTTCAAATATATTTCTTTCTCTAAATTCTAATTTTTTTAGACCCTTAGTTTCCATTAATTCTATTTTCTCAGCTTTTTTTGCTATTGATTTTAATGGTTTTTCTAAAAAATTTTCTAAATCTTCACCCACCCAAAATATTAGGTCAGCATTTTGTAGCATTTTTGCGTGCGATGGCTTCATGGCAAATCCATGTGGAGAGGCATATCCATCTACAATTAAATCTGGTTTGCCCACACCATCCATTAAATAGCTCACTAATGAATGTATAGGTTTAATTGAAGCGACTACTTTAATATCAGCTTTTGCTGGTAAAAAAATAGTAAATAAAGATAGTATTGATAATATAAATGGTAATTTTTTAATGTTTTTCATAATGATAATGTTTAAAATTTGTTATAATATAACATTATGTAATAATATAACATTTATTAGTCAAGGCATAAAATGAGCTCAAATCAAAATATTTTAGTAAAATTAAATGAAGCTGGTTTCCGTATAAAGGACAAATGGCTAGTTAAAGGAGTTTCACTACAAATTGAAAAAGGACAAATAGTTACTCTTATTGGGCCGAATGGATCTGGAAAAAGTACAACTGCTAAAATTGCATTAGGAATTTATAAAAAAATTGATGGGGAAGTTAAAAAATATACTAATAAAGTTGGATACGTTCCTCAAAAAATTTCAATTGATTGGACTTTGCCACTTAGAGTAAGGGATTTCATGGTATTAACTGAAAATCTTAAAGACGAAGATATTAATGAGGCTTTATCATTAACAGGCGTTATACAACTTAAAAATAAAAATTTAGGTGATTTGTCAGGCGGTGAATTTCAAAGAGTATTAATTGCAAGAGCCATTTCAAAAAAACCAGATTTATTGGTGCTTGATGAACCGGTCCAAGGGGTAGATTTCACTGGTGAAATAGCTTTATATAAACTCATAAAAAAAATCACTGATGAATTAAATTGTGGAATTTTATTAATTTCCCATGACTTACATACAGTGATGAGTGCCACAGACCATGTTGTCTGCTTAAACGGTCACGTTTGTTGTTCAGGTTCTCCAATCGATGTTGCAAAAAATAATGAGTACAAAGCTCTGTTTGGTGAACAAGCATCTCAAATATTGTCAAGGTACGAACATAGACACGATCATATTCATACGAGCAAAGGAGAAATAAAAAAAAATTAAATGTTAGATGATTTTTTTATAAGAGCTTTAATAGCTGGACTTGGTATTGCAATTGTAACAGGCCCTCTTGGGTGTTTTGTTATATGGAGAAGATTATCTTATTTTGGTGACACTCTTGCACACTCGGCTTTACTTGGGGTAACATTAGCTTATTCTTTAGAGTTTAATATTGCTTTTTCAGTATTTATAATTTCATCTTTAATTGCATTAATTTTAATTCAGCTTCAAAAAAGGACCAATCTACCTGGCGATGCTTTATTAGGTCTCTTAGCTCATTCATCGTTAGCAGTTGGACTAGTTGTTATTGGTTTTTTAACATTCATAAGGTTTGATATAATGGGATTATTATTTGGGGATATATTAGCGGTTACAGTTGATGATTTATTAATTATATGGATAGGAGGCCCACTAATTCTTTTAATTCTTAAATTAATTTGGAAACCTTTATTTGCATCAACAGTAAATTATGAATTAGCAGAGGCCGAAGGTTTAAATCCTGATAGAGCTAAAGCTATCTTTACTATTTTAATGGCCGGGATCATTGCTATTTCAATTAAAATGGTTGGATTATTGTTGATTACAGGTATGTTAATTATACCAGCCGCAATGGCCAGAAATATTTCCTCAAGTCCACAGGGAATGGTAATTTTTTCAATCCTTGGTGGTTTACTGTCAGTAGTTTTAGGTTTATTTACTTCACTTGAATTCAATACTTCTTCAGGGCCATCAATTATAGCAGCTTCCTTATTTTTATTTATACTTTCATTACTAAATATTAAACAATCGATTAAATTGAAAAATTAATGAGAAACAAGTAAAATGAATAGAATGTATAAAGAAAATAATCTTTCAAAAAATCAGCAAATTATTTTTGATTTAATTAATAAATCTTCGGAACCCTTAAAAGCGTACACAATACTTTTCAATGTTCAAAAGAAAGGGATCAAAGCACCACCTCAAGTTTATCGAGCATTAGATAAATTAGTTAAGACGGGAAAAATCCATAAAATTGAAAGTAAAAACGCTTTTGTTGCATGCAGAAGTTCTAGTTGCGAAATTTCAAAAGCCACTGCATTTTCAATTTGCGAAAGCTGTGAAATGGTCGACGAAATTAGTGATGCTAAACTTACGAAGTACCTATCAAGCTTTAGTGACAAAAAAGGAACGAAGTATAAAAGATTTAATTTAGAATTTTTTGGTTTGTGTAAAAAGTGTAAATAGTTTAACCAGTTGATTTAACTTTTTTCTCAATAAATTCTGGAATTTCGTCGTCTTTATCTAACACTTCTTCTTTTGTACCTTTAGGCTGAAATGCATAAAGTATATGTAATTTACAATAAGGAAATTCCCCTTCAGGCTTTCTTCCACAAAAATAAAACTTTTCTTCATTAGGGTGTCCTATTGGCCACTTGCATGTTTCCTCAGTTAATTCTTCTAAAGATTTAGGATTCTCTGGCTCAAAGTTTTTGTCCAACAAAATAGATTGAAATTTTGCTTTTCTAGAAGTAGGAGCGGCACCTCTTCTTACTTGCCTATGTTCCTTAGGTATAGATGTGGCGGAGTTTTTTGAGGGAGCTCTAGCCTCAAGGTTTAATCTATGAGCTTTACCTATCACCGCATTTCTTGTTGTATCACCTAGTGCCTCGGCAATTTGACTTGCAGTATGGCCTTTTGACCAAAGTTTCTTTAATTTCTCTACTTTTTCCTCTGTCCAACTCATTGTATATAATTACAATATTTAGTAATTTTAAAAAACTTAGGACATAATATTGGGGTTTAAAACATTAAAAGAACCAAAAGCTGTGAGTAGATTAAGTTGTGCACAGTTTTTTTAATAAGGGATTATAAGACTATCAATGGTTGAAATTACAAAAAAATATAAAATTGGCTCTAGAAGATTTGGGTTAATAAACTGGGTTGGCGCTTGGACTTTATATAAAAAAGAAGTCTTAAGATTTTTAATAGTTTGGATACAAACTATTTTTTCCCCACTAATTTCCTCTTTACTCTTTTTACTTGTTTTGTCTCTAGCGATAGGCACAGACAGAGGCGATGTTCTTGGGGTTCCTTTTATAACTTTTTTAGCCCCTGGTTTGATTTCAATGCAAGTTATTCAACAGTCCTTTTCTCACTCTTCCTCGTCTTTTATGATTGGAAAAATACAAGGTAATATAGTTGATCTTCTTTACGCTCCATTGTCTGCAACAGAGGTTACCATTTCTGTTTCTCTTGCTGCAGTTACTAGAAGCATAATCATAGCGGCTGTTTCAATTATTGTATTTAAATTCATTATAGATATTGAAATTAAAGATTATCCATTACTAATAATATTCACATTACTATCAGCTTTTATATTAGGTAATATAGGAATAATAGCAGGTTTATGGGCTGAAAAATTTGATCATATGGCTACTGTCACAAATTTTATAATTGTTCCGTTATCCTTCTTA
Source organism: uncultured Pelagibacteraceae bacterium (assembly GCA_902538445.1). Classification (GTDB taxonomy): domain Bacteria; phylum Pseudomonadota; class Alphaproteobacteria; order Pelagibacterales; family Pelagibacteraceae; genus Pelagilacustribacter. Next base: position 24,919 of record CACBFE010000007.1, read on the forward strand.
TCAGGCACTTTTTACAGCATTAGTAGGCTACCGGAAATCTTGCAAATTATAAGTAAAGCCAATCCTTTTTTCTACATGATTGATGGTTTTAGATATAGTTTTATCGGCAAGGCTGATGGTTCAGTTGTTGTTGGCTTAATTTACTTAACGGTTTTAAGTTTTGTAAGCTGGTTTGTTACTTATTTATTGTATAGAAAAGGTTATAAAATTAAATCTTAAATTTATGAGTGCAATATTAAATACATATAATAGAAAAAAGATCGCCTTCACTAAAGGCAAAGGAGCTTTTCTTTATGGAATAAACGGTAAAAAATACTTGGACTTTGTTCAAGGGATTGCAGTTAATTGTTTAGGCCATGCTAATAATCATTTAATAAATTCGATTTCTCAACAAGCTAAAAAATTATGGCACGTATCTAATGCTTTTATAATCCCGGAACAAGAAAAATTGGCAAAGAGACTTAAACAAAAAACATTTGCCGATTATGTTTTCTTTCAAAATTCTGGTGCTGAAGCAACAGAAGCAGCTATAAAATTTGCAAGGAGGTATTTTTACTCAAAAGGTCAACCCAGAAAAAATAGAGTTTTATGCATTAATAATAGCTTTCATGGGAGAACACTTGCTACAATTTTTGCAAGTAACAGCAAAAAAGCTATAGAAGGTTTTGGACCAAAGGTAGACGGATTTGATCATTTTAAATTTGGAGATCACAAAAGCTTAGAAAGGTCCATTACTAAAAGAACAGCAGCAATTATGGTCGAAACTATTATGGGAGAAGGTGGCATCAAAGTAATACCGAGCTATTGTTTAAAAGGTTTGAGAAAACTTTGCAATAAAAAGAAAATCTTACTTATTTTAGATGAAGTACAATGTGGAATAGGAAGAAGTGGAAAATTTTTAGCTTTTGAGCACGCAAAAATAAAACCTGATATTGTTCCAATAGCCAAAGGAATTGGCGGTGGTTTTCCTATAGGTGCTGTATTAGTCAATAAAAAAGTAGCGTCGGGTATGAAACCTGGGACACACGGGTCTACTTTTGGAGGAAATCCTTTAGCGATGAGCGCTGGAAACGCAGTAATGGATATTATGTTTAAAAAAGGTTTTCTAAGAAATGTAAATAAAAACGGAAATTATTTTTTAAAAGAACTCGAAAAACTTAAAGATAAATATCCAAAAATTATTAAAGAAGTCAGAGGAAAAGGATTATTAATTGGTCTTTGTTTGCATAAAGATCAAAATAAATTCATTCAAAATCTATTAGATAATAAGCTTTTAACTGTGAGAGCAGCAGAAAATGTAGTCAGACTTTTGCCTCCTTTAAATGTCACAAAGCAAGAAATTAATTTAGGATTAAAAATATTAGAAAAGGTTTGCAAAAAATATAAATGAAAAATTTTATAAATATATCTGATCATTCCTCAAATGATCTAAGAGGTATTATAGATGAGGCAAAAGCTAGAAAGCTTAAAAGAAAAAACTTAAACAAATCAGCTTCAGATGAAGATAAACCTTTTAAAGGTAAATCTATGGCTATGATTTTTGAAAAACCCTCAACAAGAACCAGAATGTCATTTGATATTGCTGTGAAGCAATTAGGAGGCTCGTCGATTATTTTAAACCCAGATGGCATACATTATGGCAAAGGAGAAGAAACTTTAAAAGATACTGCAAAAGTTTTAACGGAATATGTCGATATAGTTATGTTGAGAACTTCCTCTCATAAAAATCTCGAAGAATTTGGAAAACATTTAGACATTCCAATCATTAACGGTTTATCAGACATAGGCCACCCTTGCCAAATTATGTCAGATATTCTCACATATGAAGAAAGTAATGGCATAATTGAGGGCAAAACAATTTCTTGGTTAGGAGATGGAAATAATAATATGTCTAATTCTTTAATCGAAGCAGCTGGCAAGTTTAAATTTAATTTAAAAATTGCATGTCCAAAGAAATACTCTCCAAATAAAAAAATATTAAGTTGGGCGAAAAAGAACAAGGTAAGTTTATTTATTACAACAAAACCGGATGAGGCAGTTCAAAACTCAGATTGTATAATGACTGACAAATGGATTTCAATGAATGATAAAGTGAATAAAAAAAATAAGAAAAAAATTTTAAAGCCATATCAAGTTAATAAAAAGTTAATTAATAAAGCGAATTCAGATGCAATTTTCATGCATTGCCTACCTGTGGGAAGGGGAGAAGAAGTTACCGATGAGGTTATTGACGGAAGACAATCCGTTGTGTGGAGACAAGCTCTAAATAGAGTACATGCTCAAAAAAGTATAATTAAGTGGTGTATAGATTAGGGTAGCGGTTTTGGACTACTACTTTTAGAGTTCATATATAAAATTACAGAGGCTCTATCTTTTTCTTTTCTCAAACCAGCAAAAGCCATTTTGGTTCCTTTTATGTATGCTTGTGGTTTAATTAGATAGCTATTCATTTCTTCAAAAGTCCATTCCTTGCCATAGGCAATCATTGCTTTAGAATATTTATAATCATTTACAGATCCGGCTGTTCTACCGATCACACTCCATAAGTTTGGTCCAATCATATTTTTTCCATCAGCTGCAATTTGATGGCATGCAGTACATTTTTTAAAAACTTTTTGCCCATGTGCAAGATCTCCTAAAGCTAAAAGAGCTTTAATGTCTACTATTTCTGCAACTTTTTTTTCTGTACTACCTGAAGGAACTTTATTCGCTGCAACTTCTAAACCTTCTATTTTGTATGCAGACTCTTTAGGTTTTTCGACATAAAATAAAATATCTGTGAATTTTCCAATACCAATAATAATTAACGCAGTTAAAAGAACCGCAGCTATTATTTTATTTATTTCAAAACTATCCATATTTTTGATAAGTATTTAAGTGACGTATAGCACGACTTTTATTAAAAAACTTTAATTACTTAAATTTTTTTTGCGTCTTTGAGACGCATAATTTATGAATAAAACTGCAATAATAATACCTTCAAGATTAGAGGCTGTCAGACTACCTAACAAACCATTAGAACTTATAAACAATAAAGAGATGATTCTTCATGTATATGATGCCGCAATAAAAACTAATTCAGGAGATGTTTACGTTGCTACCCCAGACCAAAAAATTATAAATTTAATAAAAGATAATGGAGGTAAGGCTATAAAGACCTCTTTAAGCCATCAAACAGGCACAGATAGAGTTTATGAAGTATTTAAAAATCAGCTCAAAAGTGAACCTAATATAGTTATAAATTTACAGGGCGATATGCCAAACATAGATCCTAAAGATATTGCTAATTTGATATCTTATATGTATGAGCGAAAATGTGATGTCGGAACTTTAGCAAGTTCCTTTAGTTCAGATAAAGAAATTGCAGATATAAATAATGTTAAAGTAGCTGTAAATGACCCATTAACAAATAATCAATTTGATCAGGCTATTGATTTTTTTAGAAAAGATGAAAAAAAATACGAATATTTTTATCATCATGTTGGTATTTATGCCTTTACTAATAAAGCTTTAGTAAGGTATGTAAGCTTAAATAGATCAAAGCTTGAATTGGAAAGAAAATTGGAACAATTGAGGGCCTTAGAAAATTCAATGACAATTCATGTAGGGTATATTAATTCTTCACCCTTAAGCGTGGATACTAAAAATGATCTTATAGAAGTAAGAAAAATTATGGAAAAAAATGAATAAAATTAAAATAGCTATTCAAGGTGAACTGGGAGCTTATTCTCATATAGCAGTAGAAAAACTTTATAAAGATGCAGAAATAAAAACTTGCTCAACTTTTGAAGATGCTTTTAAACAAGCTTATAATGACCCGTCTTACAAAATTATAATTCCAATTGAAAACTCTCTAGCAGGGAGAGTTGCTGATATACATTATTTGCTTCCAAAATATAAATTACAAATTCATGGTGAATATTTTCTTCCAGTCGTTCACAACCTATTAGGAAAACCAGAGGCAACTATTGATGATATTAAATATGTAAGAAGTCATGCACAAGCAATCAGTCAATGTCAAAAAATAATTAATGAAAAAAATTTTAAATCGATAGTATCAGTTGATACAGCTGGCTCTGCAAAAGATTTAGCTGAAGGAAAAGATAAAACTATAGCAGCGATTGCTTCGGATCTTTCCGCAAAAATGTATAATTTAAAAGTTCTTAAAAAAAATATTGAGGACGATAAAGGCAATGTCACACGTTTCTTAATTATGGGAAAAAATATTGAACAACCAGATTATGATAAAAATAAAAATTATATTACTAGTTGCATTTTTAGAGTAAAAAGTGAACCGTCAGCACTTTATAAATGTCTGGGAGGTTTTGCCACAAATCAAGTTAACTTAACAAAACTTGAGAGTTTCTCTGTAAAAAATACTTTTGATCAAGCAAACTTCTATCTAGACCTTGAGGGTCACTTAGAACAAGTTGGTGTGAAAAAGGCTCTCGAAGAACTTGGCTTTCATACTGAGACTCTAAGTATATTAGGTGTATATGAATCTTCAAAATTTAGGCAAAAATAGTCCACAAAATTTAATTCTAGCCTTGTGATATTCAAATTTATCTTGATATAATCATATTGAGGTTGGCATCAGGTGGATGTTTCATAAACCCGGTCAGGTCTGAAAAGAAGCAGCCGTAGTGAAAATTTTTCAGGTTGTTGCCTGCCTCTTTAAAATGACAAATAAAATTTTAGCATTAAAATATAGACCTCAAGAATTTAAAGATTTAATTGGTCAGGAAGTGATGGCCCAGACTATTACTAATGCAATCAAACTAAAAAAAACCCCTAATGCATATTTACTCACCGGTATTAGAGGAGTAGGAAAAACTACTACAGCAAGATTAATTGCAAAAGCTTTAAATTGTCAAAAAAATGAAAATCCAAAAATTAAATGCTCAAGTGAAAAATTTTGCTCAATTTGCCAAGAAATTATAAATTCTAATCATATTGATATTTTAGAAATGGACGCTGCTTCTAAAACAGGTATTGATGACATTAGAGAACTAATTGAGAATTCAAAATACAGTCCTACAAGTGCAAAATTTAAAATATTTATTATTGATGAAGTTCACATGCTTTCAAAGCAAGCTTTTAATGGTTTATTAAAAACTTTAGAGGAACCGCCACCAAGTTTAAAATTCATTTTAGCCACAACTGAGGTAAGAAAAATACCTGTTACTATTTTATCCCGATGCCAAAGATTTGATTTAAAAAGAGTTAGCATTGATCAATTATGTAAACATTTAAAGATAATTGCTGATAAAGAAAATGGAAGAATATCCGAAGATGCTATCAAATTGATTGCTAGAACTTCAGAGGGCTCAGTAAGAGACTCTATTTCATTGCTTGACCGAGCGTTAATATCTCAGTCAATTATTAAAAACAACCAAATCGAGGAACCTGATGTAAGACTTATGCTGGGTTTAGCGGATAGAAGTAAAATAATAATATTATTTAAACAAATTTTAAGTGGTGATGAAAAAGAGTCTTTAAAAGTCTTACAAGAACTTATAAACGATGGGTTGGATGCAAAAAACTTTTTAAACGATATTCTTGAGGTGCTTTATCTTTTTAGCAGGAGAATAAGTTTAGGACCAATTGAAAAAGATATGTTTGTATCGGAAGCAGAATTACAATTGGTTGATCAATATTCTAAAAATCTAGATATGCAGGATATCGGTTTATTCTGGCAATTAACTATAAAAACTATTGACGATCTAAGACTTGTTGGAAATGAAAATTTAACTTTAGAAATGTATGTAATGCAACTCCTATATTTAAAAAACATAGACACAAATAAAGAGATACAAAATTTAGATAACAATCAGCAATCTAATGAAAGGTTGGTTGGAAAAAAAATTGATGATAAAACGCTTGAGAAAAATATTCCTAACCAAATTAAAAATCAACTTAAAAGCGTTAATCAGATAAAAACCAACCCCATAAAAACTTCACTAAAAGACAATCAAAACACAAAAATTGAAATAAAAAGTTTTCAAAATCTAATTGAACAGGCGAATAAGGATAAAGAAATAGAACTTAAATATGATCTTGAACGTAATGTAAAATTGGTTAGTTTTAATAAAGGTAAAATTGATATAAGTTTCAACGAAAAATTAAATAAAAATTTTATAAAAAATCTTTCAGAGAAATTACTTTTATGGACTGGAGAAAGATGGATCATCTCTCTAAGCAAAAATACTAATGCGAAGAGTATTTATGAAAAAAATTTAGAAGATAAAAGCTCTAAGTTAGAGGAATTTAAGAAAAGTAAAATTGCGCAAGATATTAAAAAAGCTTTTCCTGATGCAAAGCTAGTTGATTTAATAGAAGAGGAATAAATGACTAATTTTTCAGATATGTTATCAAAAGCCAAAGCCATGCAAGAAAAGATGAAAGAGGCGCAGGATCAAATAAAAAAAATAGAGGTGGAAGGACAGTCGGGAGGCAATCTCGTAAAAGTTGTTTTATCAGGTGATTATGAAATTAAATCCATTAAAATGACTGATGCAGCTAAAAAAGAGAGCCAAGACATAATTAATGATTTAATAATAGCTGCTTATAATAATGCAAAAGAAAATCTAAAAAAGAAATCTGCTGAAGAACTTTCTAAAGCTACTGGGGGTCTTAATTTACCCTTAGATTTTAAACTTCCTTTCTGATGGATAACGACATTCCAGAGATAAAAGAGCTGATTCAACAATTTGCTAAATTGCCCGGTTTAGGGCCCAAATCAGCAAAAAGAATTATTTTAAAACTAATTAATAATAAAGATAACATGGTTAAACCTTTAGCAAAATCTTTAGCCCAAGTTTATAAAAAAGTTGTGAGATGTGTGGATTGTGGAAATTTAAAAATAATCGATAAAATTTGCATTTGTGCATCAGATAATTCTTACGATAAAATATGTGTTGTTGAAAATCTAGCCGACATGTGGGTAATAGACTCTGCAAATATTTATAAAGGTCATTATCATATTTTAGGGGGCACTTTAAATTCTAATGAAAATTATGAGCAAAAAAATCTTCTGGTAGAATCTCTTGTGAAAAGAATAAAAAAAAATAATTTAAAAGAAGTAATAATTGCTACCAGTGCAACTGTTGAAGGGCAAACTACAGCTCATTATATAGAAGATACTATTAAAAACGATAAATTAAAAATAACTAAATTGGCTCAAGGTTTACCTGTAGGCGGTGAAATTGAACAGTTGGATGATGGAACTTTATTTTCAGCCTTTAAAAACAGGGTTCCCGTAACTGGTGATTAATAAGACGCTTTCCTCTCTAACCTTTTTTTATGCAGTAAGGGCTCAGTATAGCCGGAAGGCTGTACTCTACCTTTGAAAATAAGATCAAGGGCTGCAGAAAATGCCACAGAATTTTCAAAATTATCTGACATTTTTTGGTAATCAGGGTCATTTTTATTTTGATTATCTACAATTTTTGCCATTTTTTTTAACACTTCTATAACTTGATCTTTTTTACAAATCCCATGATGCAACCAGTTAGCAATATGTTGAGACGAAATTCTTAATGTTGCTCTATCTTCCATCAACCCAACATTATTTATATCTGGAACTTTTGAACAGCCAATTCCTTGATTAACCCATCTTACAACATAACCTAAAATTCCTTGAGCATTGTTCTCTAATTCTCGGTTAATATCTTCTAATGCCCAATTAGGTCTATCTGCTTTTGGAATTTCTAAAATATCCTCAAGTTTTGCTTTACTTCTTGATTTTATTTTATTTTGCTCATCAAAAACATTTACCTTATGATAATGTAATGAATGCAATGTAGCTGCCGTTGGTGAAGGCACCCAAGCACAGTTTGCCCCAGATTTAGGATGCCCAATTTTTTGTTTCATCATATCTGCCATTTGATCAGGCATAGCCCACATTCCTTTACCAATTTGTGCTTTACCAGAGAAACCACAACCCAATCCAATATCAACGTTCCAGTTTTCATATGCTCCTAACCATGTTGACTTTTTCATTTCACCCTTAAAAATCATTGGTCCAGACTCAAAAGATGTATGCATCTCATCTCCAGTACGATCTAAGAAACCTGTATTAATAAAAACTATTCTATTTTTTACTTCCCTAATACATTCCTTCAAATTAACTGTTGTTCTTCTTTCTTCGTCCATAATGCCAACTTTAATTGAATATTTTTTAATATTTAAAACTTCTTCTACTTTTCCAAATAATTTATTAGTGAAAGCAACTTCCTGCGGACCATGCATCTTAGGTTTAACAATATAAACAGATCCAGTTCGAGAATTTTTTTTATTTTTAAAATCATGAAGAGCACATAACGTAGCGATAAAAGCATCCATTATTCCTTCAGGTATTTCTGAGCCATCCTTCAGCAAAATAGCAGGATTTGTCATCAAATGACCGACGTTTCGATTTAATAATAAAGCTCTTCCATGAAGGGAAATTTTTTTTCCATCTCTAGATGTATAGTTTCGATCAGGATTTAGTTTCCTTGTAAATTTTTTCCCATTTTTTTCCATATCAACTTCAAGATCACCTTTCATCAGACCTAGCCAATTACGATAACAATTTACTTTATCTTCGGCATCAACAGCAGCAACAGAGTCTTCATTATCTACAATGGTTGAAATAGCCGATTCTACTATAACATCTGAAATTGAAGCTTTATCAAATTTTCCTACTGTATTATTTGGATCTATTGAAATTTCAATATGAAGATTATTATTTTTAATTAAAATTGAACTTGGTTTTTCTTTGTGACCATTGAAACCTACAAATTGATTTTTATTTTTAAGATATTTTTCTTGTTTCTCATTCAAAAGTATTAGATCTTTTTCTACGATTTTGATTTCCGATATTTCTTTCCAACTTAATTGATCCAGTGGAGCAGCCTCATCTAAGAATTCTCTTACATAGTTGATAACTTTACTAGCTCTCTCCTCATTAAATTCTTTGAATTTATTTCCTGGTATTACATCAGTTCCATATAATGCATCGTATAAACTACCCCATCGTGCATTAGCAGCATTTAATGCGTATCTTGCATTATCAACTGGAACTACAAGTTGTGGACCTGCAATAGATGAAATCTCACTATCTACTTCAGAAGTTTCGATACTAAATTCCTCTTTTTCCTCAACTATATATGAAATAGATTTTAAAAATTTTATATAATCTTTTTTATTTAATTCTTTACCCTTATTTTGTTTATGCCATTCGTCAATTTTTTTCTGAATATCTGTTCTTTTTAAAATTAAATCTTTATTTATTGGAGAAAGTTCGTGCACAGCTTTTTCGAAACCATCCCAAAATTTATCTGGTAAGATGTCTGTTCCAGGTAAAACTTCATTATTAATGAAATTAAATAAATTTGAACTAATTTTAAGTCCATTTTTCTCAGTAATGCTCATAGTGAACTGACCTTTACATTTTATTATAATACATTAATAGTAGCATTATTAGCTCAGTATGAAAAATTATTTAGAATTCGAAAAAGAGATCAAAGCACTCGAACAAGAGGTAGACAGCTTAAAAAGCCCATTTGGATCTGAGGGTATATCTGAGGTAGATACTCAAAAAATAAGAGATACCCAAAATGAGATTAATGAAAAACTTAAAGAGACGTATGCTAATTTAAACAGTTGGCAAAGAACTCAGGTAGCGAGGCATGAAGATAGACCTAAAGCAAATTTTTATATAAAAAAAATATTTTCTCAATTTACATTATTATCTGGCGACCGTTACTTTGGTGATGATAAATCTGTGATTGCTGGTTTCGGTTTAATTGATAACAAATCAGTTTTAGTAATAGGCCAAGAAAAGGGAGAGGATTTAAATTCTAGAATTGAAAGAAATTTTGGAATGATGAGACCAGAGGGATATAGAAAATGTATTAGGTTGATGAAGTTAGCTGATCGTTTTCAAATACCTGTTGTAAGTTTTATAGATACTCCTGGTGCATATCCTGGGTTAGGCGCTGAACAAAGAGGTCAGGCATCAGCAATTGCAAACTCCATTGAGTGCTGTATGTCTTTATCGGTTCCTAACATTTCAGTTATAATCGGAGAAGGTGGTTCAGGTGGAGCAATTGCTTTAGCATCTTCTAATAAAGTTATTATGCTGGAAAACTCTATTTACTCTGTCATTTCACCAGAGGGGTGTGCTTCAATACTTTGGCGTGATCCAAGTAAATCTTTACAAGCAGCTGAAGCGATGAAGTTAACGGCAAAAGATTTGCTTAAACTCGGTGTTATCGATGAGATAATTTCTGAACCTCTAGGAGGAGCACATAGAGATCCAGAAGTTGTTGCCGCAGACATAAAGCACTCAATTATGAAAAACCTTAAAAGTTTCGAAAATTTAAGTAAAGAGGAAATTTATGATCATAGAAAGGTTAAATTTTTACAAATTGGAAGAGATCAAGGCTTTAGTAAATCTACTAGCCTAGAGGGAGGCGGTTTGAGCTATGAAAAGCCAAATTATCAAAAATTATTAATTCACATTGACAAAAATAAAGTAATTTACGCAGGAATAGGCTTATTGGTTGTAACTAGCCTTATTGCACTTATATTTTAGACGTTGTTGCAAAAAAACAATTCAATTAAATTATATTTTCAACTATTGACTTTTACCTGCCAAATCTATTTAAGAACTAATAATTAATCATTGATTAGTTAAAGTTAATAATAATAAGGAAAAATAAATAATATGAGTACACTAAAAGGTAAAGTAAAGTGGTTCAATGGTACTAAAGGATATGGTTTCATTGAAAGAGAAGACAAAGAAAAAGACGTGTTCGTTCATTCTTCAGCTGTTAGAGAAGCAGGTTTAAAATATTTAAACGAAGGTGATGAGCTAACGTTTGAAGTGGAGAGCACGGAAAAAGGTCCTTCAGCAGTAAAACTGCAGAAAACATCTTAATCTAAATTTCCAAAATCACTGATTATCGGGACATTAACTCAAATCTTAACTTTTTTAGTGTCCCGCTAATTTCATCTTGAAATTGTCACAATTATTTTCTAAATATTTATTATGATTATAAAAAGTAGAATCATCTCAACATTAAGATCACATTCTCACAGAATGCACGCTAGGCTATTGCTTAGCTTATAATCAAAAATATATAAATTTAACTAAAATTAAGATAAAAATAACAGGGATGCAGCAGTAGCTCAGTTGGTTAGAGCACTAGTTTGTGGAACTAGGGGTCGGTGGTTCGAATCCACCCTGCTGTACCAACAAATGAAAAAAGAAAAAAATAACAAACCTTCAAAAGAACTTCCATTAGGGTTTGTAGACAGGCAAGAAAAAGAATTATTAGTTCGTGATTTTATAATTTCTAATATTAAAGAAATTATGATCAAGTACGGTTTTCAATATCTCGAAACACCAAGTTTTGAATATTCAGACAGTATAGGTAAATTCTTACCTGATAAAGATAGACCTGATGAAGGTGTATTTTCATTCAAGGATGAAAATAAGTGGCTGTCTCTGAGATATGATTTGACAGCCCCACTAGCAAGATATGTAGCAAAAAATTATTTGGAAATTTCAAAACCATTTAAGAGGTACCAACTTGGAACTGTTTGGAGAAACGAAAAACCAGGTCCAGGAAGGTTTAGAGAATTCTTACAATTTGATGCAGATTTTGTTGGAACAAAAAGTTTACGGGCAGATGCTGAATTGTGTGTAATGATTTCAGAAATTCTTGAAAAGTGTGGTCTTCAAAAATCAGATTACATAATAAAGATATCATCAAGAAAAATAACTGAAGAATTATTTAAAAAGATAAATGTAGATGATGATGAACAAAAACTTACTGCTTTAAGAGCTTTAGATAAAATTGATAGACTTGGTTGGGATGGAGTTAAGGAATTATTAGGCAAAGGTAGAAAAGATAAATCTGGAGATTTTACAAAGGGAGCGAATTTAAAAACAAAAGATATTGAAATAATAGATGAAACACTTAAGAAAAGTTCTCCCGAGACTGAGGATTTGGTAGAGATTTTAAAAATTTTCAAAGACTACAATTTCAATAATTTTGAATTTGATCCATCAATTATTAGAGGGCTAGAATATTATACCGGTACAATTTTTGAGGTAAATTTAAAATTTGACGTAACAAACAATAAAGGGCAGGTAATTCAATTCGGCTCAATAGGTGGTGGAGGAAGATACGATAATTTAGTAAATAATTTTGGTAACTTTGATGCTCCTGCTACAGGCATATCAATAGGATTAGATCGACTGGTCTATGCATTGATGCAGAAAAAGGAACTCAAAGTAAAACAATCAAAACCTGTTGTGATATGTGTTTTTGATAAAAATTTATTGAAAGAATACATAAACGTCCAAACGATATTAAGAAAAGCTGGTATCAGTGCAGAAATTTATCCTGGAGAGAGTAAGTTAAAAAAACAAATGGAATATGCGAATAAAATAAATTCTCCTGCTGTTATTTTATATGGAGAAAATGAGATAAAATTAGGAAAACCAACACTAAGAAATTTAAGTAGCGGTAAAGAACAATCAGTCAAAATAAAAGAGTTAGTTAATGAAATCAAAAAAATTATCTGAAAATATTATTCAAAATTTTAAAAGTAATGGTTTTGTTTTATCAGAACCTGATGTTCTTCTTGACTCAGATTATATTATTGAGAGATCAGGAGAAAAATTTAGAAGTTCAATGCTTACATTTGAGAGGGAAGATGGAAAAACAATGTGCTTAAGACCCGATTTAACTGTAGCTTCATGTATAAGTTTCCTGCAAAAAAAATCTTCCTCAAAAATTTATTATTCTGGTCAAGCATATAGAAGATCAGGTAATAAAGGCACGAATTTCATAAATGACCAGTTGGGGATTGAAATTCTAGGTTCAAAAAATCAAATTCAAGATGATTTTAAAATTTTAAGTACAATTTTAAGCTCAGCAAAAAAGATAAAAAGAAAAAAAATTTTTATTAAAGTTGGAGATATTGGCTTATTTAAAAGTTTAATTAATGCTCTGGATATGCCTGAAAGATGGAAGCTCAGACTTATAAGACATTTCTGGAGACCAAATTATTTCGAGGAACTTTTAAAAAGATTAGAAAAAAATACTGATATTGATGCAGTTACTTTTGATGCAGATAAAAAAAGGTTTTATGAAATGAAAAAAAAAGACCAAGACAAAGTGGTTGCTGGAAGGTCGATATCGGAAATATTAAAAAGATTTGAAAAAAAGATTAAAGACCCAAGATCTTTTATTGATGGAAAAAAAATTGTAAAAATTATTAAATCCTTTTTAAAAATAAACTGCAAACTTTCAGAACTTGATGAAAGATTATTAGATTTTGCTAAAAAAAATAATCTCAAAAAGAATATATTTAAAGATTTTAAATCAATTCTCAATTTGAAAAAACTTAATCAAGATATCAATTTCATCGCAAATTTTGGTAGAGATGTAGAATATTATACTGGAATTGTGTTTGAAGTATTCTCAGGTAAAAAAGAAATTGCCAGGGGAGGACGTTATGATGACTTACTTAAAAGTCTAGGAGCTAAAAAGAATACCCCGGCAGTTGGTGCTGCAATTAATTTAAAAAATATATGAAAAGTCTAATTACCATAGGTTTACCAAGTAAAGGCCGATTAAAAGATAAAGCAATTTCATTTTTTAATGATAGAGGATTTAAGATTTTACAAAGTGAAAAAGAAAGAAATTACTTTGGGACAATTGAAAATAAAGATAATATCAAGATTATTTTTCTTCACGCTAAAGAAATTATTCAAAGATTAGGAGACGGAACTCTTGATATAGGTGTATCTGGGTTAGATCTCCTAAAAGAGTCTGATAAAAACTTGCAGAACAAAATAAATATTCAAAAAAAACTTGATTTTGGTAATGCCAATTTAGTTATAGCAGTGCCAGATGATTGGATAGATGTGCAGACGATCGCTGATCTTGAGGAAGTATCTTTCGATATTAGATCTAAAAGAAATTCTAGATTGAGAGTGGCGACTAAATATCCAAATTTAACTAATGATTTTTTGATTTCTAAAGGGGTTACTCAATATAAATTAATAACCAGTCTTGGTGCTACTGAAACTTATCCATTTATAGGTTCTTCTGAAATCATTACAGATATTACTTCTACAGGTAGAACCCTGGCTGATAATAATTTAAGAGTTCTAAAAGATGGTTTAATATTAAGTTCAAATGCATGTTTATTTATTGCAAAAAAAAAGGCTGCGAAACTGCAGCCTTTTTTAAAATCTTTCGTGTAGGTGAAATTACATTCCCATTCCACCCATGCCGCCCATTCCACCCATGCCGCCACCCATTGGAGGCATTGCAGGACTAGCATCTTTTTCCTCAGGTTTGTCTGCGATCATTGCTTCTGTTGTAATTAATAGCCCAGCTATTGAAGCAGCATCTTGTAATGCTGATCTTACAACTTTAGTTGGATCAATAATTCCTTTAGCAAACATATCTACATAATCTTCATTCTGAGCATCGTAACCTTGAGAAGCTTTTTTACCTTCTAAAAGTTTACCTACAACTACTGAACCGTCGACACCTGCGTTAGCAGTAATTTGTCTGATTGGAGCTTGAAGAGCTTTTTTTACAATTTCAACACCAGCTTTTTGGTCATCACCTTTTACTTTTACGCTGTCTAAATCCTGTGCTGCATAAAGAAGTGCACAACCACCACCAATAACCACTCCTTCCTCAACAGCAGCCCTAGTAGCATTAAGAGCGTCTTCAACTCTATCTTTTCTCTCTTTAACCTCTACTTCAGTAGCACCGCCAACTTTAATCACAGCAACACCTCCTGCAAGCTTCGCTAATCTTTCTTGAAGCTTTTCTTTATCGTAATCAGATGTTGTTTCGTTTATTTCAGATCTAATTTGATTACATCTTGCTTCAATATCAGATTTTTTACCCTCACCAGCTACAATCGTGCTATTTTCTTTATCGATTTTTACTTTTTTACAAGAACCTAGATCTCCAATTTTAACATTCTCTAATTTAATACCAAGATCTTCCGAGATAACTTGTCCTCCAGTAAGAATTGCAATATCTTCCAACATTGCTTTTCTCCTATCACCAAAACCTGGTGCTTTAACAGCGACTACTTTAAGTCCACCTCTTAATTTATTTACAACCAAAGTTGCTAGAGCTTCACCTTCAACATCTTCAGAAATTATCATTAATGGTCTGTTAGCTTGTACCACTGACTCTAGTAATGGCACCATTGGCTGCAAGTTAGTTAATTTTTTTTCAACTAAAAGAACTAAAGGATTTTCAAGTTCAGTTGTCATTTTTTCGGTATTAGTCACGAAGTAAGGAGAGAGATATCCTCTATCAAATTGCATACCTTCAACAACATCTAACTCAGTTTCAACACCTTTTGCCTCTTCAACAGTAATTACTCCTTCGTTACCTACTTTTTGCATAGCTTTAGAAATCATATCTCCAATAGATTTCTCACCATTTGCTGAAATAGTTCCAACTTGAGCAACTTCTTCGTTAGCTTTAACTTTTTTTGACGATGTTTTTAATTTATCGATTACTTGTTCAACTGCTTTGTCAATACCTCTTTTAATATCCATTGGGTTCATTCCAGCTGTAACGTATTTAAGCCCTTCATTAACAATCGCTTGAGTTAAAATAGTTGCAGTAGTAGTTCCGTCACCTGCATTATCGTTCGTTTTACTTGCAACTTCTTTTACCATTTGAGCACCCATATTTTCAAACTTGTCTTCAAGCTCAATTTCTTTTGCAACAGAAACACCATCTTTTGTTGTTCTTGGAGCGCCATAAGACTTATCCATAACTACATTACGTCCCTTTGGACCTAATGTTACTTTTACAGCATTAGCGAGAGTGTTTACACCAGTGAGCATTTTTGATCTCGCCTCTGTATCAAATTTAATTATTTTTGCCATTTTATTCTCCTATAAAAATTATTTTTTACTTTTTGAAATTCCCATTATGTCAGATTCTTTCATAATGCTATATTCTTTACCGTCAATTTTGACTTCAGTTCCAGACCACTTACCGAAAAGAACTATATCTCCAATTTTAACATCCATTGCAGAGAATTTACCATTATCATTTTTAGCCCCTGGCCCAACAGCTACAACTTCACCCTCTTGAGGTTTTTCCTTAGCCGTGTCAGGGATTATAATTCCGCCAGCAGTTTTTTCCTCACTGTCTAGCACTTTAATAAGCACACGATCGTGCAAAGGTCTAAATTTCATATATATTTTCTCCTATAAATTTTTATTTAGTGTTGATATGGTATGTTTTAACCATATTTCAAGAGGCAAAAATCATTAAAAAAACCATTAAATACTATATTAATAAGCATTATAAGGAGAGAAATAGCACATTGAAAGAACTTAACCATCTAGCAGATATATTCGAAAATTACGACACCTTTGTTATAGATTTATGGGGGGTAATGCATAATGGAATCACACTTAACCCTAAAGCAATAGATGCAGTAGAAAAACTTAAAAAAAATTTAAAAAAAATTGTATTTCTAACTAACGCACCTAGGCCTACCTCAAAAGTAATAAATTTTTTACTTAAAATGAAAATGGATAAAAAATATTTGGAGCATGTAATGACCTCAGGTGAAGCAGCAATGCATGCAATAAACCAAAAAAAATTTGGAAAGACATTTTACCATCTTGGGCCAGCTAGGGACATCTCTGTATTTGAAAAAGTAAAAGATAACAGAACCGATCTTAAGAGTTGTGATTTTATTTTATGCACAGGATTGTTTGATGATTATGATAATGATTTGAATTATTATAAAGAATTTTTATCAAAGCATGTTTCAAAAAAATTAATTTGTACTAATCCAGATTTAATAGTTCATAGGGGCAGTGTTGAAGAATTGTGTGCAGGTTCAGTAGCGAAAGTGTTTGAGGATCTGGGGGGAGAAGTTGTTTATTTTGGCAAACCACACAAAGAAGTTTATAATATGTGTTTTAATTCTAATGAAAAAGTTTTAGCCATTGGCGATAATTTAAGAACAGATATTAAGGGAGCTAACAATTTAAAAATAGATTGTATTTTTATATCTGAAGGTGTCCATCGAAAAGAATTTAGTAATTTTTCTGAGCTTAATAAACTTTTAGAAAAATATGGTGTAAAAGCAAATTTTTTTCAAAAAGAGTTAAAGTGGTAAAATGAAAATTTATAAAAATCCAAATTTAAATAGTAAACATTGTAATGGCGTAATCGCAATAGGTAATTTCGATGGATTACATTTAGGTCATCAAAAAGTTATAAGTGAGGCCAAACGAAAAGCCCAAAAAAATAGATTACCTTTTGGAATTATGACTTTTGAGCCAGTACCTGTAATGTTTTTTAACAAAAAAATTAAAAATCATAGAATTAATTCTTTAGAACAGAAAAAGACTCAACTTAAAAAATTTAAATTAGATTTCTTAATTATCATAAAATTTAATAAAAAGTTCTCATCCCAATCTGCAGAAAAATTTATAAAAAAAATAATTTTTCAAAAAACTAAATGTAAATATTTATATGTCAGTAAAAATTTTAAATTTGGTTTTAAAAGACAGGGTAATATTTTAACTCTTAAAAAATTTGAAAAAAAATATAACTTTAAAAATATTGTCACTCGTCCATTAAAAAAAGGTGACAAAATGATTTCGTCTACTTTCATAAGAAAAAAAATAAGATTTGGCAAAATTGAAGAAGTAAATAAATTATTAGGTCGTCGTTGGTGTGTTATTGGTAAAGTAATAAGAGGACAAAGAAGAGGACGTAAAATTGGTTTTCCAACATGTAATTTAAAATTAAATGATTACGCTCTCCCTAAATTCGGAGTTTATGCTGTGAAAGTTAAAATTAATAATCTTTTTAAAAATGGTATAGCTAATGTAGGTTATAGACCAACTTTTAATGGGAAAAAATTATTATTAGAAACAAATATATTTGGAATTAACAAAAATTTATATAATAAAGAGATTAGTATAAGTTTTAAAAAATTTATAAGACCAGAAAAAAAATTTAAAAATTTGAAATATTTAAAAAAACAAATACAACTTGATATAAAACAGGCAAAAAAATAATGTCCAAAGACACCTTACAACTTCCCAAAACAGCTTTCTCGATGAAAGCAAGTTTACCACTTAAAGAACCTGAGATTTTAAAGAAATGGGAAAAGAATAAAATTTTTGAAAAACTTAGAAAACAGTCTAGCGGAAAAGAAAAGTTTGTTCTTCATGATGGACCACCTTATGCAAACGGTCATATACATATGGGTACCGCATTAAACAAAATTTTAAAAGATATGATAACTCGTTTTCATCAGATGAACGGCAGAGATTCTGTTTATGTGCCAGGTTGGGACTGTCATGGGCTCCCCATAGAATGGAAAATCGAGGAACAATACAAAAAAAAGAAAAAAAACAAAGACGAAGTCCCTATTAAAGATTTCAGACAAGAATGCAGAGAATTTGCAAAAAGCTGGATTGATGTTCATATTAAAGAGTTTAAGAGACTAGGAGTAGTAGGAGATTTTGAAAATTATTACTCTACAATGAGTTATGAAGCTGAAGCTCAAATTGTAAGAGAGCTAGGTAAATTTCTTTTAGATGGAAGTTTATATCAAGGATTTAAGCCAGTTCTATGGTCTACTGTAGAAAAAACTGCTTTGGCTGATGCTGAAGTAGAGTATTTAGATCATACTTCTAATACAATTTATGTTGCATTTAAGGTAAAGAAAACTAATAAAGAATTTCTTAAGGACTCAAACATCATAATTTGGACTACAACACCTTGGACAATACCTGCCAATAAAGCATTAGCTTTTAATAGTAATATCGAATACTCAGTTTTGGAAATTGAAAATCTAGAACATTTTAAAGAGAAGAGAATTGTAGTTGCAAAAAATTTAATTGAGTCAATTACTAAAGAATGTGAAATAAAAAGCTTTAAAGTATTAAGGACTTTTAAAGGATCAGAATTTAAAGGAACCTTGTGTAATCACCCATTTAGCAAAATGGATTTTGATTATGACGTTCCAATGCTGGATGCACAATTTGTTAACTTAGAGCAAGGAACAGGAATAGTTCATTGTGCTCCTAGCCACGGACCAGATGACTTTAATTTATGTCTAAAAAATAATATTCCATCACTTTATACAGTTGATAACGCGGGTGTTTATACTAAAGAAGTCCCATATTTTACAAATACGCATGTGTTTAAGGCAGACCCAATCGTAATAGAAAAACTTAAAGAGCAAAACAAACTACTTAAAAATGATAAACTTAATCATAGCTACCCTCATTCTTGGAGATCTAAAGCTCCATTAATTTATAGAGCAACGCCTCAATGGTTTATTTCTATGCAAAAAAACAAATTAAGAGATAAAGCCGTTAAAGCTATAAGTGAGACTGTTTTTTATCCTAATAAAGGTAAGGAGAGACTTTTGTCAATGATTGAAGGAAGACCAGACTGGTGTGTTTCAAGACAAAGAGTTTGGGGTGTCCCATTGCCTATATTTATAAATAAAAAAACAAAAGAACCTTTAAGAGATCAAAAAATTATAGATAGAATTGCCTCTATTTACGAAAAGCAAGGCTCCGATTGTTGGTTTACAGATGATGTTAAAACTTTTTTAGGTGACTATTATGATGCTAAAGATTATGAAAAACTTAACGATATAGTTGAAGTATGGTTCGATAGCGGATCAACACATAGTTTTGTTTTAGAGAAAAGAAAAGATTTAAAATGGCCCGCAGATATGTATTTAGAAGGATCTGATCAGCATAGGGGATGGTTTCATTCTTCCTTATTAGAATCATGTGGAACTAGAGGTAAAGCACCATTTAAAAGTATTCTTTCACACGGTTTCGTTGTGGATGGCAAAGGTATGAAAATGTCTAAATCGATGGGTAACGTTATCTCCCCAGAAGATATATTGAAAAATTATGGTGCAGACATACTCAGAGTTTGGGCTTCAGCGTCTGATTACGCTGAAGATTTAAGAATAGATAAAAATATTTTAATCCAACATGCAGAATCTTATAGAAAAATTAGAAATACTTTTAGATTTATGCTGGGTAACTTAAAAGACTATTTTGAAAAACAAAACTTTGAAAAAGTTAAGCTTAAAGAATTCGATGAATTGGAACAATTTATTTTACATAAGTTATTTTCGATTAATAAATCTTTTAATGAAAATTTAAAAAATTACAATTTTCATAAACTATACAAAGAACTTTTAAATTTTTGTACACTTGACCTTTCTTCGTTTTATTTTGATATAAGAAAAGACGTTCTTTATTGTGATAGCTTAAATTCAAAGAAAAGAAAAAACTGTGTAATCGTTTTGAATATAATTTTAGAAAGTTTATTAAAGTGGTTTGCTCCAATTTTAGTTTTTACTACTGAGGAAATTTATAGTTTAGTGAACAAAGATAATTCAGAAAGCATTCATGAAAATCATTTTGTAAAAATTCCAACAAGTTGGCAAAATGAAAAGTTAAATGAAAAATGGTTGAAACTATTTAAAATTAAACAAGATGCAAATATTGCGATAGAGGAGAAGAGGGCTAACAAAGAAATTGGATCGAGTTTAGAGGCTGAAATTAAGCTTATATTAAAAAAAGATAAATTTGAACTTCTCGATAAATTAGATTTATCAGATTATTTTATTGTTTCAAAAGCTGAAAAGGAATTATCAAATAATGACGAAATCAAGATTGAGGTGAAAAAAGCTCAAGGACAAAAATGTGAAAGATGTTGGAAAATTTTAGAGAAAAAATGTGAAAGATGCTCAAAAGTTCTCCAATAAAATAGAAAGCCAATATTTTGATTGACCTTAAAAGAATAAAAAACAAAATTCTTCAAAAAGAAAATTTTTATTTTTCAATTATTATTTTAGTGACCTTTTTTTTAGATAGATTTACAAAAAATATAATTATAAGTGATTTTAGTGAAAGTTCATATTATGTAAATAATTTTTTAAATTTTGATTTAATTTGGAATACAGGTATAGGCTTCGGACTACTCAGCTTCAACTCAGATTTATACTATAATTCAATTACATTTTTAATTTTGGTCGTTATTATATTTCTAGTAATTATGAGTTTTAAATCTGATAATTATGATAAAATAATTTTTTCAATTATAATAGGAGGAGCACTTGGAAATTTTTACGATAGAATAATTTTTAAAGCCGTACCAGACTTTATAGATTTGCATTTCAAAAGTTTTCATTGGTTTACTTTTAATATTGCTGATATATTCATAACAGTAGGATTAGCGTTAATGCTTTTGAGGAAAAAAAAACAATGATTAGATTCAAACATTTACTGTTATTTTTATTTTTACTACAAGCATGTGGGGGAATTAATGATGCAAAAAAAGTTTTAAAAAATCAAAAAACTTCCAACACAGATGAGTTTTTAGTCAAAAAAAAAGAACCTCTTGTGTTGCCTCCTAATTTTGATGAGTTACCAAAACCAGGATCTAAATCTCAAACTAAAACTAGTGAGGGTAACGATATAAAAAAAATTTTAAAAGCTCCGCAGACTGAGGACTTATCTATAAAAAACAGCTCTTCAATCGAAGATGTTATCTTAGAAAAAATTAAAGAGTAAATAATTGATAAATATTAAAAAAAAAAATTTTTCATTAAAATTTAAAAAAGTTTTTGATGAGATTGCCAAAGATATAAATTTTCAAAAAAAAAAGACAATTGGTATATTAAGTAAAGATTATAAGTTTAATTTTAAAACTAAAGAATTAAAAAGATTTAAAAAATTTAAAACTATTGCCTTAATAGGTATGGGCGGTTCTATTCTAGGCGCTGAGGCTATTAGCAATTTCTTAGGAAAGAAAATTAAAAAAAAGGTTTATTTCTTCAATGATTTGAATGAAAATAAAATTTCTAATTTCAAAAAAAAGGAAAATATCTCAAGTGTTCTTTTTTTAATTATTTCGAAATCTGGTAACACAATTGAGACTTTGGCTAATGCTTTTTCTTTAAATTTACTAAAAAAAAATTCTAATAACGTAATTATAATTTCAGAGAGGAAAAATAACCTTTTGTTTAATATTAGTAGAAATCTCAATTTATTTCATATCGATCATAAAGACTATGTGGGAGGTAGGTACTCTGTTTTATCTGAGGTAGGAATAGTACCCGCTTATCTAATGGGCGTTAATATAACTAACCTTAGAAAAAAAATAAGAGATTGTTTAAATAAGAGTAATAAAGTTTTTTTAAAATATAACTCAATTAAGATGGCTGAGCTTTTAATCTTTAAGAGAAACAATAATTTAATCTTTTTAAATTATGTTCCTGAATTAGAAAAATTTTTATATTGGTGTCAACAACTCATAGCTGAAAGTTTAGGAAAGAAAAATAAGGGTTTCCTGCCTGTTGTTTCAAATGTTCCAAAAGATCATCATAGTTTGTTACAATTATATTTAGACGGACCCAGAGATAAATTTTTTAGCATTTTTAGCTTTGAAAATAAATCAAAGAATAAATTAAATTTAAAATCTAAAATTTATAAAAAAATTAACTTAAATAAAAAAAGATTAAGCACAATTAAGAATGCACAAAAAAATGCTTTGATAAAAGCCTTTAAAAAAAAGAAAATACCTTTTAGAGAATTTAAAATTAAAAAATTAAATGAGGAAACGCTCGGTAAATTATTTTCGTATTTTATTGTCGAGACAATATTAATTGGCAAATTGGTTGGCATAAATCCTTTCAATCAACCAGCTGTAGAGGAAGTAAAAGTTTTTACAAAAAAATTACTTAAATAAAGACTCCAAAAATAATTTTTGATCTTCCATATTGTTTGATCTCAACTGTTTTAAAAATATCACGAAAGTCTTCTTTAGATTTTTTTTCCCTGTGAACTATTATTATGTGGTTTTTTTTATAAATTTTGGATTCTTTTAATGTTTCTAAAATATTTATAAAATTTGTATCAGCAAAAGGGGGGTCCAAAAAAAAAATATGAAATTTTTTTTTAAATCTTTTAATTAAATTTGTGTTTATTTGATCATTATAAATATTTGTTTGATTAATAATTGAAAGTTTTGATAAATTTTCTCTTAAAATATTAATAGTTGAAACATTTTGTTCAACAAATGTTACCTTTTGGGCTCCTCTAGATATACATTCTATACCAAAAGATCCTACCCCAGAGTATAAATCTAAAATATGTGAATTTTTAATTTTTGGTTTTATTAAATTTGAGTGTTCTAAAATATTAAATATATTTTCTTTTACAGAGTCTTTAAGAGGTCTTGTAATAAAATTTTTTATGTAATTAATTGACTTTCCTTTTAACGTGCCGCTTATTATTCTCATCAATTAATTACTTTCCAACCTATATCTTTACGGAAATATCCCTTTTTCCAATTAATTTTTTTAATTATAGAATTTATTCTTTTTCTTATTTTTAAAAAATCGATTCCAGTGGATGTAACATTTAAAACTCGGCCACCATTTGTTCTCAGCTCATCATTAATAAATTTTGTACCAGCATGATAAATAAAATCTTCTTTTCTTAAATTTATTTTATTAATATTTTTAATCTTTAAATTATTTTTGTATTTAACCGGATATCCTTTTGAGCACAAAACTACAGTCATACATTTTTTTTCACTCCATTTTATTTTTGTTTTGTTTAATTTTTTGGATATTGATTTATTAAATATTTTAACAATGTCTGTTTTAAGTCTAGGCAGTATAACTTGACATTCCGGGTCACCCATTCTTATATTATATTCAATTAAATAAGGATTATTCTTACTTATCATTAATCCGGCATATAAAAAACCTGTGTAAGGTTTTTTTTCCTTTTTAAGGGCAACTAACGTTGGTTTTATTATTCGAGATATTATTTTTTTTTCTAATGATTTGGTTATAATCGGAGCTGGTGAGTATGCTCCCATACCACCTGTATTTGGTCCTTTATCTTGCTCGTAAACTCTTTTGTGATCTTGAGCCGTTCCAAAGAATTTGAAGCTATTTTCATCAACCAAAACAAAATAACTTGCCTCTTCTCCTTTTAAGAATTCCTCTAAGACAACACTTTTAGATGATTTGAATTTTCCTTTAAATATATCATTGGATACATTAAACACTTGTTTATTTGAATTACATATAGTCACCCCTTTACCGGCAGCCAAACCATCTGCTTTCACGACTATCGGAAGTTTACAATTCATTAAAAATTTTTTGACATCTCTAATTTTTTTACAAACTTTAAATTTAGCTGTTGGAATTTGATTTTTTAAACACATTTTTTTCATAAAAGCTTTTGAGCCCTCTAATTTCGCTGCGTATTTATTTGGACCAAAAACTTTGATTTTTTTATTTTTTAAAAAATCAACTATTCCTTTAACAAGTGGTTCTTCAGGTCCGACAACTACTAGGTCGATTTTATAAAATTTTAACAACTTATATAATTTTTTAAAATTTAAAATATCAACATCTACGTTGGTAGCCATTTGAGAGGTGCCAGCATTTCCTGGAAAACACACTATTTTCTTAACTAAATTCGATTGATAGATCTTTTTACACAAAGCATGCTCTCGCCCACCACTACCGATTAATCCAATATTCATGATAAAATATTGTATAATTTATTGATGATTAAAAAAAAAGCTAAACTTAAATTTAAACACAACTATTTTGAAATTGTAGAGGAAGGCGATTATGTTTTGTGCGCTATTTCTGGTAAAGAAATAAAACTACAAAATTTAGACTATTGGAATGTTGACCTACAAGAGGCTTATTTTTCTCCTAAAGAAGCAAATGCAAGATTTAAAGAAAAAAAAAAATAATTTCTATTTCCACCTATTATGTGTCCAAATCCACTGATCTGGGTTCATCAAAATCATTTTTTCTAAAATATTGTTTAATTTTTCTGTTAATTCTATTTTATTTTTATAATTATCAGGGTTAATTCTTTGGAGAAATTCAATTTTAAAATTGTTATTCTTAAGTCTTTTAATATAAACCGGAATTATATCTATTTGATATTTCATAGATAATTGTGCTGGCAAAGTTGTTGTTAAAGCCGGCTGACCAAAAAAATTAACTCTTTCTCCCTCACTTACCCTTTGATCAATCATAAGAGCTATAGAGTGTTTTTTTTTCAAAAATTCAATTGCTTCTCTAACACCCTTAATTCCTTTTTTAATTTGATTTTCACAAACATTTTTTTTTCTCAAGTATTCCATTAAAGGATTTAAAAAAAAATTATTTAATGGACGATAAATTGTTGCTAAAGGAATATTTTGTTTTGTAATTTCCATTGACATTAATTCGAAATTTGCAAAATGCCCAGAAACGAAAATGACAGGTTTATTATTTTTTGTTATTTGCAATAAATTGTCTTTTCCTTCGCAATTTATATGAGTAGTATTATTTCGAAAATAGCTTAAAAAAAGGTACTCTATAAAAGTCATCCCATAATTTTCCCACATGTTTTTCACAAGTTTGTCTTGGTCAAAATCTTTTACATTCTGAGAAAAAATTTTCATATTATTTAGAATTATTTTTTTAGATTTAAATAAAGGCCCCAGTATACTAAATAAAAACGCAAATAATTTTCTACTTAAATTTAAA
>CACBFE010000008.1 GCA_902538445.1 uncultured Pelagibacteraceae bacterium
TTAAAAATGAAATTAAAAAGTGGTGGTCATGAGCAAAGAAAAATTTGATTATTTTATTAAGGGAGAAAAAGGGAAATATGAAGTTGTGATAGGGCTTGAAGTTCATGCTCAAGTTTTATCTAAATCCAAACTTTTTTCTGGGTCATCAACTAAATTTGGTGCTAATCCTAATAACCAGGTGAGTTTGATTGACTCTGCTTTTCCAGGAATGTTACCGGTCATCAATGAAGAATGTGTTAAGCAAGCAGTAAGAACTGGCCTAGGTTTAAATGCAAAAATAAATAATTACTCAGTTTTTGATAGGAAAAATTACTTCTATGCAGATTTACCTCAAGGCTATCAAATATCTCAGTACAAGAACCCTATCGTAGGAGAAGGCAAAGTTTTATTAGATATGCCTTATGGATCAAAAGAAATTGGCATAGAGAGACTTCATCTCGAGCAAGATGCGGGTAAAAGCATTCATGATATGGACCCATCTAACACTTACGTAGATTTAAATCGTTCAGGAATTGCTTTAATGGAAATTGTTAGCAAACCAGATCTTAGATCACCAGATGAAGTTAATGCTTACATAAAAAAATTAAGATCAATCATGAGATATTTAGGAACCTGTGATGGAAACATGCAAGAGGGATCACTTAGAGCAGATGTAAACGTATCTGTAAGAAAAGAAGGTGATACAAATTTTGGAACACGTTGTGAAATCAAAAATGTAAATTCTATAAAATTTATGCAGATGGCAATAGAATATGAAGCTGCAAGACAAGTTGAATTAATAGAAAATGGTAAAAAAATAGATCAAGAAACAAGACTTTTCGACACAAAAAAAAATGAAACAAGATCAATGAGATCCAAAGAAGATGCACATGATTATAGATATTTTCCTGATCCAGATCTTCTTCCATTAAAGTTAGAACAAAAATTAATCGATGACTTAAAAAAATCCCTTCCAGAGCTTCCTGATAAAAAAAAAGAAAGATTTGTAAAAGAATATGGACTAAATGCATATGAAGCAAATGTTTTAGTCGCAGAAAAAGAAATATCTGACTATTACGAAGAAGTTGCAAAACTATCTGATAAAAAACTTGCAGCTACTTGGATGATGGGTGATTTATTTGCAATGTTAAATGATAGGGGGCTTGATATATCAAAATCACCTATATCAGCAAAATATTTTGCAGAGTTAGTTCAAGCAATTAAATCCGGAGAAATTTCAGGAAGAATAGCAAAAGAAGTTTTCGAAATTATGGTTGAAAGCGGAGATAATCCAAAAAAAATTATAGAGTCAAAAGGAATGAAGCAGCAAAGTGATCCTAAAGAATTAGAGAAAATGATTAATGAAATATTATCAAAAAATAAAGATAAAGTTGATCAATACAATGCTGGAAAAGAAAAATTATTTGGTTTTTTTGTCGGTCAGGTTATGAAATTATCTGGTGGAAAAGCAAATCCTCAATTAACAAACGAGATTCTAAAAAAACTTTTAAAAGGCTAATTATGCCTAAAAAATTAGATTTAACAGATAATCTTGAAAAGTATATTATTGACCATTCTGATGATCTTACTGACGTTCAAAAAGAGATCTTAAATTATAATCTTAGTCTTGGCGATCAAAAGAAATTGCAAATTTCTATTTCACAAGCGCAATTTCTTCAAACATTAATTAAAACATCTAATACAAAAAAAGTTTTAGAAATTGGAAGTTTTACAGGTTTTAGCGCTTTATCAATGGCCGTATCGTTACCCGATGATGGGTCTTTAATTAGTTTAGATAAAAACGTTGAATTTAGTAAAAAAGCAAAGTCTTTTTATGATAAGGCTAATGAAAACAAGATAACACAAATTATAAAGCCAGCACTTGAGAGTTTGAAAGAACTAGAAAATGCTAAACAAAAATTTGATTTGGTTTTTATTGATGCAGATAAAGAAAATTATATAAATTATTATGAAAAAAGTATTGTATTAATTGGTAAAAATGGACTTATTATAATTGATAATGTCTTATGGCATGGTGAGGTAGCCGATAATTCAAAAAATGATAAATTCACCAATATCATCAAAGAATTTAACAAATATATAAAAGACGATAATAGAGTGATAAAAAATATCATTCCCATTGGTGATGGATTAACAATTTGTATTAAAAAATAATGTTCACTGTTTTTGGATTTTATAAATTTAAGAAAAGTAATTTTTTGAAGAAAAATAAAGAGTTTCTGCAAAGAGAAATTTTAAAAAATAATATAAGTGGTACAATTATACTTTCCCAAGAAGGAATTAATGGAACCATTGCTGGAAAAAGGAGAAATATTAGCCAGATAATTAAATCTTTAAAAAAAGTATTTAATTTTAAAGATTTCGACAGCAAGAATATGTCTCAAAGTCATTTTCAACCATTCCACAAAGGTAAAATAAAAATAAAAAATGAAGTTGTTCCACTAGGTTTAAAAATAAATTCAAATAATAAAAAACTTAATAGATATATTTCTGGGAAATCATGGAACAAACTTATTTCAAATAAAGAAACTTTAGTTTTAGATGCTAGAAAGCCATTTGAATACGATATAGGTACTTTTAAAAATTCTATAAATCCAAATATTCAAAATTTTAGAGATTTTCCAAAATACCTTAAAAAAATCGATAAAGCAAAACCTGTAGCGATGTTTTGCACCGGAGGTATTAGGTGTGAAAAAGCCTCAATATTTTTAAAAAGAAAAGGTTTTAAGAATGTTTTCCAGTTAAAAGGCGGGATACTTAATTATTTAAATAAAACCGAAAAGAAAGACAGTCTATGGAAAGGTGAGTGTTTTGTTTTTGATAATAGAGTATCTCTTAAACACAAATTAAAACAAGGAACCTACTCCGTATGTAGTGGTTGTAGAAAACCTTTTTCACCAAAAGACAAAAAATCTAACAAATACGAGGAGGGTGTTTCATGTCCTAGGTGTTATGACACACTCTCAAATTCACAAAAAACTAGATTTCGTATGAGGCAAAATCAAATTAACCTTGCTAAAAAAGCTGGAAGAAAGCATAAGTTCCAAAAGGAATTTTAATTATGGATTTGACTAAAGGTTCGATTTGGCAGCTTCTTAGAAAAGTAACTATACCTGCAAGTACAGGGTCTCTCTTTCAAACTTTTTACAATCTAGTCGATACTTATTTTGCTGGAAGAATTTCACCAGAGGCGCTAGCAGCAATTGCAAAATCCTGGCCAATTTATTTTATAGCAATAGCTGTTGCGGTTGGTATTGGAGCCGGAACTACAGCTTTAATTAGTAATTCAATTGGAGCCAAAGAGGACAGAAAAGCATCAATGTACGTTGCTCAGTCAATAATATTAGCAGTTGTAGTTTCAATTTTCGTAACTTTATTTGGTTTAAATTTTTCTGATGAACTTTTAAGAATTATGGGTTCCACTGAAGAAAGTATAATTTTAACACGTGAATACTTAGATATTATTTTTTTTGGAGCTGTCATTGTATTAGTTCAATTATCTTTGAATGGAACATTAAATGCTCAAGGTGATACAAAAAGTTATAGAAATGTTTTAATTTTTACTTTTTTCTTAAATATTTTTTTGAATCCATTATTCATATTTGGTTATGGATTAATACCAGCATTTGGAATTGCAGGTTTAGCTATTGCTACAATTGTTTCTCAGTGTGTCGGCTTAATATATTTAGCTAATAAAGTTTATTGCTGTAAATTAAAAAAATTCCTTTATCTAGAATGCTTTAAACCAAAAATTGATTACTTAAGCTCGCTTTTTAAACAATCAGTACCAATAATGTTTACTATGTTGATGATAATGTTTGGAGTATTTAATATTTTCTATTTTGTTGGTCAGTTTGGAGAATTAGCTACAGCAGGTTATGGTACTGCTGTTAGAATTGAACAAGTTTTATTGTTACCAGTTATAGGTTTAAATACCGCTGTTTTATCAATTGCAGGTCAAAACTTTGGGGCAAAAATGTTTTTCAGAGTAAAAGAAGTATATGGAAAAGCTCTAATGTTTGGCTCAGGATTTATGGTATTAGCAGGTATATTTGTTTATCTGACTTCAGAAATCATAATCTCTTTTTTTACTAATGATTTAGAAGTAATCCGAAGAGGAGCACTTTATTTACAAGTAGCAGCTTTAATTGGACCGGTTTATCCTGTTTTCTTTATTACCTCTGCTTTATTTCAGGCACTCAAAAGGCCCATTTATAGTTTATACATGACAATACTTAGATTAACCTTAATACCATTTATGTCGTTATGGTATGTCATAAATATTAGAAACGGTGAATATCAAGATATTTTTTATACGATTTTAGCAACAAATTGGATGATGGGATTAGTTGTATTAACTTTTGTACCATTCTTTTTAAAGAGAGTATTTAGGATTTCTTTTAAAAAATTATTTGTATTCTAGTTTATTCTCTAATTTTCTAACAAAATAAGATACTACTAAAATTAGCACTAAGTATTCCAAAATTAAAAAAGTATATATTTCTAAAGGTCTATAGGTAGTAGTGACTAGCTCATTAGCTTTTCTTGTTAAATCTCCTATACCTATAATTGATACTAGAGAGGACATTTTTAATACATAAACAAATTGATTTCCCATAGCTGGCAATACAACTTTAATTGCTTGCGGAAGAATTACCAATCTCATTTTTCTCCAAAAATTCATTCCTAATGACTCGGACACTTCATGCTGTCCTTTTGAAATTGAATTAATTCCTGCTCTAAAAATTTCTGCTTGAAACGCACTTTCACTAATAGTTAAAGCAATTATTCCTGAAACAAATGGCGAGAAGCTTACCCCGATCATAATCGGAAGACCATAATAAATCCAAAGAATTAAAACTAATAAAGGGATGGCTCTAACGATTTCTACGTATGTTATGTTAAAATAAGTTAAGAATTTATTATTTGATAATGATGGTAAAGCAACTATCAAACCGATAATCATTGCCAGAATTATTGATACTATTGAAATATAAATAGTAGTTGTAATTCCGCTAATTAAAAATTTTAGATTAGTTAAACCATCTATATTATCCGGACTTAATATATACCAACCCCATTCATAGTTTGAACTACATCCTTGAAGTAAAAATAGAATAGAAATTATTTTTAAAAATTTCACTAATTGACTATATTTATAAATGGGATGTATTGAAACTTAAATTATAAGCTTTTTAGATCGTACTTTGCTAGTAGAGTTTTAAAAAATCCAGATGATTGTTTTCTCTTAATCCAATTACTTACATAATCATTCCACACTTTGTCACCCTTTGGGACCATCATTGCGAGAAATGCAGGATTTTTTCCTCCATCAGGAACTATAGCTAATTGAGGATATTTAATAACTAATTTATTTGCTTCTGTTGAACTTGTAATATTTCCGTCAGCTCTTCCTGCTAAGACTTCTTGGAAATCTCTTGCGGGCGCCTCAACTGATTGAAGTTTTGACTTCGGAAAAAATTCTTTAGCTTTTTCCTCTTGAGATGTACCTAACGTTGTAGCTATAGTCACATTGCTATTGTTTAAAGAATCCCAAGTTGAAAATTTTTTTAAATTCTTTTTTAAAACAAGTGGGACTGTTGCATACTTATAATACGTAGCGGTAAATCCAGCTACTTCAGCTCTTTTTGGTGTTTTGGTTACACTTGTCGATATATCGTACCTATCAGCTGTTATTCCTGCAACAATGGTTTTCCATTCTGCAGGCACAAATTTCACCTTTACACCCAAATCTTTAGCTAGTTCATTCATTACGTCAATATCAAATCCTTTATATTTATTTGTTTTTGGATCTTTCATTGACATTGGATCCCAGTCTCCTGTTGTACCAACTCTTAACTCACCACTTTTTTTGATTGAGTCTAATTTAGATGCTGCTTGAACACCTGTCGTTATAAGTAGTGCTAATAATACTGAAAATATTTTTTTAATCACATAATGTTAATAGCTAATCTCTCTCTTTTTTTCGATTTGCAATTTGACCCACTTTATCAATTTAAATCAAAAGGGTTGACTGAAGGGCAGTTTATCAGCTATAAAGAACAAAACAAGAACATTTATGAAGCTAACAATACCGTTTTATTTGCATAAAGTAGGAGCCGGCTTTCCGTCACCAGCCACCGATTATATTGAGGATGATATAGATTTAAATTCACACTTAATAACAAATGCACCTGCTACTTTTATTATAAGAGTCCAAGGAAAATCTATGACTAATGTCGGTATATACGATGGAGATTTATTAATAGTAGATAAAAGCCTAAATCCCAAAAATTTTTCCACGGTAATAGCAAACGTTAATGAAGAACTTGTAGTAAAAACTTTAATTAAGAGCAAAGAAACCAACTATCTGACATCTGGGTCTAAAAATACATCAGATAGAATTAATTTAACAGATAATCCAGAAATTATAATTTGGGGAGTAGTGACATATGTCATTCATAAACAATAGTAAAAAAAAAATTGCCCTTGTTGATTGCAATTCTTTCTACGTTTCATGCGAAAGATTATTTAATCCTAAAATAAGAAACCTACCCGTTGTTGTACTGTCAAATAATGATGGCTGTGTAATATCAAGATCAAAAGAAGCTAAAGTATTAGGAATTAAGATGGGTGAACCATATTTTAAAGTTAAAGAATTAGTTAAAAAAAATAATGTTCAAATATTTTCTTCTAACTATTCATTATACGGTGATCTATCTAGGAGGGTAATGAGAGTATTAAAAGGATTTTCAGACAAAATAGAAATTTACTCAATAGATGAAGCATTTATAGATTTATCACACATAAAAGATGAAATGACAGAAGAATATGGAAAAAAAATTAGAGAAAGAGTTCTTAAGTGGACTGGAATTCCAACAAGTGTTGGTATTTCGTGTACAAAAACTTTAAGCAAAGTTGCAAACCATGTAGCTAAAAAAAATAAAGCTGGCGTAATATTTTTAAAAAAAGATATTGATGAAACATTAAAAAAATTTGAAATTTCAGATGTATGGGGAGTTGGTCGACAACTATCAAAACTATACATCAAAAATGGAATAGATAATGCATATAAATTGAAAAATATATCTAACACCTGGGTAAAAAAAAGCACAAACGTATTAGGCGCTAAAACAGTAATGGAGTTGAGAGGAATACCTTGTATCAATTTAGAAACAGAGGAAACAAAAAGAAAAAGTTGCTGTGTATCTAGATCTTTTGGAAAAAAAGTTGAAAATTTAGATAAATTAAAAGAGTCTATAACAACTCATTGTTTAAATGCGGCAGAAAAAATTAGAACAGACAAACAAACTACAAGAGCAGTGACGGTATTTATTAGAACAAGCCCTTTTGATAAGAATAGAAAATATTACTCAAACTCTATAACAATAGAATTGCCAGTAGATACTAATAATAGTTTAGAGCTAGTGAAAACTGCTATAAATGGATTAAATAAAATTTATAAATATGGATATTTTTATCAAAAGGCTGGAATTATTTTATCAAAATTAAAAAATTCGTCAGAAAAAGAATTAAACTTATTAACGCCTATTTTAGAAAATAAATCAAAAACACTAATGAAAGCAATAGATTTTACTAATGCAAAATACGGACGTAATGCAATAAGTATAGCCCAAGCAGGAATAAATAATGATTGGAAAATGCGTAGAGAACATTCATCAAAAATAGATACAGCATCGTTTGACTCACTACCTAAGATAAGTATATAAAGTAAGCACGGGGTGTCTAGAAGACTGAGATTAAACCCGACGAACCTGACCGGTAATTCAGTGAGGGAATTATGGAAACAATATATTTATCAATACAATCATCATTAACAGTTATAGTTTTAGTTGGCCTTTTTTTTATTGGACTAGGGTATCTAAACTCAAAAAAAACTGTCGATAATAGAAATTATATAATTGGAAATAGAGATGAAAATACATTTTCATTAACAACAAGTTTAGCTGCATCTGCTTTGGGAGCATGGGTATTATTTGGTCCTGCCTCAGCAGCTACGTGGGGAGGTTTTGGGTCTGTTATAGGATATGCATTAGGCGCTGCAACACCAATGTTATTATTATACAATTTTGGACCTAAAATTAGAAAAGAGTTTCCTAAAGGCCTATCCTTAACAGAATTTATTAAAAAACGGTTTGGCAAAAGAATACTTAAATTAAGCTTATTTTTAATATTATTTTATTTAATTATTTTTTTGATAGCTGAGGTTACCGCAATTGCTTTTCTGTTAAACTTTATTTCTAAAACTCCATTATGGATTACGGCAGGAACAACCTTACTAATTTGTTTACTTTACATTTTAAGAGGAGGATTTAAGCTTTCAATAATAACTGACAAGTACCAATTCATTATAATAGCAATTTTGATATTTGCCTCTATGATTTTAATTCTCGGGAACTTAGAGATAAATAGCTTTAAACTAATCAAAGAAAATTCACCAAATCTTATAAGTAGTAAATATTTACCCAATTATACAGCCGGTCTTACTTTTTTTATAGCGGTAGCTGCAACAAACTTATTCCATCAAGGAAATTGGCAAAGAGTATTTGCTGCAAAAAATAATTTAATATTAAAGAAAAGCTTGATTTATTCCTCAATAATAACATTATTAATAGTTTTGTGGATGGGATATACAGGGCTTATTTCTTTTTCTTTAAATTCAAAAGTAATTCCTGATTTAGCTTTTTTTGATTTAATATTATCAAAGAATTTTCTATTAATTATATCAATTTTAGTATTAGCATTGGCTTTAACATTAAGCACAATAGATACTTTAATAAATGCAATATCAAGCATTCTTATTGTAAATGGCAATCAAATTAGTAGATCAATTTTTAGTAGTTTTTTGAAAAATAAAACTAATTATATAATTTTACTTATATGTATTTTAGTTTTTATTTTGGCATCAAAGGGATTTAGTATTTTATATTTATTTTTATTAGCAGATTTATTTTGCTGTGCAGCAGTTGTTACAATTTTTTACGGTTTTTTTAATAGGAAAATTAGTTCTCAAATGTCATATTTATCTATTTTAAGCGCACTAATTTTAGGAATATTATTTTTTCCAAGTATGGATTTTCAATCAAGTATATTAGTAGGGAATTTGTTACCTAAAGAATTTTTTAGTTCAATTATTACCACTAACTTACTTTTTATCTCATTTGCAATAGCGATAATTACTCAATTTCTCTTTATAATTTTTTATTCTTTACGAAGTTCATTTAAATAAATTATTACAGCCAACCAAATAAAAATAAATGATATTAGTTCATCCAATGCTAAAGGTTCACTAAAATAATATAATCCTAAGAAAAATTGTGCAGTTGGTGTTAGAAAAAAAATCATGCTTGCTGGCCCAATTCCTATTAATTTAAAGCCTTTAGTATACCAAAACAGAGGTATCAAAGTCATTAAACCTGCCCAAAACAAATAAAAAGAAAGCAGTGGTTCATTTACGGAAAACATATTTAAATTATTATTAATTAAAAAAATAAATAGAACTATTGCAATAGGTGTTAGAAGCAAAGTTTCAATGAGCAAACCTATATCTGAAGAAACCTTAACTTTTTTTCTAATTAAACCATATAAACTAAATGTTAGAGCTACAGTAATTCCAATCCATGGGACATCACCAAGTTTTACAAGAAAGTAAATCAATGCTAAAATGACTAAGACTACTGAGATAATTTTATTCCGATTGTATTTTTCCTTTAAGAAAATTATTCCAAGAAATACACTTATAATTGGAAAAATATAATAACCAAGAGCTGAGTCTAATAAATTATTAGTACTTACTGCATAAAGCCATGTAAACCAATTTATTGACACAAGTAGGCCAGTTAAAAAAAGAATAAAAATATTTAATCTATTTTTTATAATTCTTTTAAATTCATTCCACTTAGTATAATAGGATGTAGTAATAACTAATAATAAAGCTGTCCAAATAGTTCTATGAATTGTTAATTCCAAAGGGGATGCATAAGATACAAATTTAAAGTATATGACCCCAATTATACCCCACCAAAGAGAAGCACCAACTGTAAAAGAGATTCCTTGAAATAAATTTTTCTTCATTTGACCATTTTTTTGATTGATTTATAAGGTAATTAATTAATAATTAGAACTAAATTAGCTTATTAAAAAGGAAGAGTGGGTGAGCGGTTTAAACCAGTTGGTTGCTAACTAACCGTACGAGTAACATCGTACCGAGAGTTCGAATCTCTCCTCTTCCGCCAAAAATTAATTAAAATAACTGTCAATTTTAACTGGTTCTTTACTTAAAATATATTTGTAAACATTAATATTCTCTAAAACTCTTTGTACGTAGTTTCTTGTCTCTTCAAATCGTATCTGCTCAATCCAGTTAATATATGATAGTTGTCCTTTGGATGGATCTCCATTCACTCTTCTCCAAGTTTTGACCCTATTAGGTCCAGCATTGTATGCAGCAATAGCAAAAGGATAAACACCATTGTATTCTTCAATTAAAGAATTGAAATAATATGATCCTAATTTAATATTATATTCAGGATCTCTAGTTAAACCACTTATGCTATAAGGAAGCTTAGCTTGTTTAGCAACGACTTTAGCAGTATATTTCATAAGCTGCATCATACCTCTTGCTCCAGCCCAGCTGTTAGCACTTTTATCAAATTCACTTTCTTGTCTTATGATTGCCAAAATAACTTCTGATTTAGGCATAGTTTTATTATTAATTACTTTAGGTGTTGCAATAATTGGATAGTTATATTTATTATAAAATCTTTTTTCATAAGAAGCTTTTTTTGAAATTTGTATAGCGAAATCATATCTTTCCAAATTTGTAGCCAAGTCTGCTGCTAAAACTTCACTTCCTTTATCAATATTTAGTTCAGCTAAATGTTTAAAAATATCTTTTCCTAGTTGTGTTGCATTAAGTTCCTTTAATAAAATCAAATGTCTAATTAATTTATTCTTTTTAAATTCTTTTTCATATTCTTTATCAAAGAAACTTTGGTCTTTTAACTCAAAATTTCCACCAGGATTAATTTTGTTAAAGGCAAGTTGGCCATAATATGTCATAGGAAAGTTTGCTGCTTCAGAATAAAATTTATTTGAAAGTTCGGTTTCATTGAGCTTTTCATATGAAGCGCCAAGCCAATAAGCGCCTCTCGCTAAACTAATTGGATAACCAACGTTATTATAAAAATTTTGAAAATGATTTATTGCATATTCTGGTGAATTCAAAAATATTAATGCTATCCATCCAGACAACCATTCAGCTTCAGCGAAAGATGGTCCAGCAGATAATGCGTGCTCACTTGAGATTTTATAAGCAGTTTTATATCTTTTTTTGTAAATTAAACTCCTGACAACACTTTCTCTCTGATCCCACCATTTATCGGGACGCACCATTTGTTTTTCTGTTTTAAGTGAATTTCGGTATAATATTTCTAAAGATCCGTCTAATCTTCCTCTACGATTTCTCCATCTGAGCCTATCAAACTCTAATCCAGGGTCTTCTTTCAAATATTGAGGAACTTTAGAAATTGCATTATCTACTCCATAAGAGTTACTAATTAATATTTGCCTTGCATTGTAAAGAGCTCTTTGATCTTTAGGTAAATATTTTAACATTCGTTTAAGATCCCAATATTTCCTTTCCCATGCTAAATAATCAGCTCTTTTAATATGATCATCTGAGTCAATAAATTTTTTAAATTTAGCTCTGTAATATCCCAAATCATTTTTTCTTATTGAAGCATCAACCCAACCTTCTTTCACCAGCTCTTTTACTTTATCGGTTTTACCCTGTTCAAGGTAAGCTTCGGCTAATTTTATTTTTCCTAATCCACCAAGAGGAGGGTATCTTTCAAACCAATTAATTATTGAACTAGGCGAGTTATTTCTTAAGTAAATTTTTTCTTCAGCCAAATATCTAATCCTGTTTATCCTTGGATAATCATCATTTTGTTCAATAAATTTTTTGTATTCTGCAAATGATGCTCCATTTCTAGTCGTTTTAAGATACATCCAAGTAATTAGATTTCTAAAATCTTTGTCTTTTACTTTAGATGCACTCTTTAATGCACTATTCCATTTTTTATCTTTAATGAATTGAATAGTTTCTTTAGCTCTAGTAAAATCTTTTTGATTTAAAATTGATGATTTTTCTGCAGTTTCAGTTTTTGATTTATAAATCGATGGTTTTTTTTGTGGAAATATAAAAGAACTTTTCTTCTTTATTGTTTCAATCTTTTTAGTTTCCTTTTTTTTTATAATATCTGGTGCTTTTTTTTCTATGATCTCTTTTTTAGCCTCTTCTTTTGGACTTATTAAAGGTTTTTTTTGAGGCAGATTGCTTGAAAAATTTTGATCTTCATTCTTGATAATTTTTTTAAATATTGATGGTTTTTCTTTAGGAAAAAGAAACTGATTTTCTGAATAACTACAACCAATAGATAAAAATAACATTATTATTACTAGACTAATTAATTTATTGGTCATAAGTTAAGACTTATTTATCTTATTTTGATTTATGCTTAAAGGATCAATTGTAGCTCTAATTACCCCGTTTGATGGTGACAACCTAAATGAGGAAAATTACGTGGAATTGGTAAATTATCATTTAGAAAATGGTACTAACGGTGTTGTGCCCGGAGGAACTACTGGTGAGTCGCCTACATTATCTCATAATGAGCATAAAAAAATTATCGAAATAGCAGTTAAGGAATGCAAAGGAAAGATTCCAGTCATAGCAGGAACAGGTTCTAATTCTACCGATGAAGCAATAGAGTTATCTAAATTTGCGGAAAAAGCAGGATCAGATGCTTTGCTTGTAGTAACGCCATATTATAACAAACCAACACAAGAGGGTTTGTACCAACATTATAAAAAAATTAATGACAACGTAGGAGTTCCAATTGTCATTTACAATATACCATCAAGATCTGTCATTGATATGAGTGTAGATACAATGTCAAAATTATATGAACTAAAAAATATTATAGGTGTAAAAGATGCTACTGGAGATTTGAATAGAGTTGATCAACAATTAAAAGCAATGGGTAAAGAATTTATACAACTTACTGGAAATGATGATAACGCTTTAGAATTTAATAAACGTGGTGGTGTTGGAGCAATAGGAGTAACAGCGAACGTTGCGGCAAAACTTGCCTCGGATTTTCAAAAAGCATGTGCAGAAGATATCAAAAGAGCTAATGAATTAGATAAAATTCTTCAACCTCTTCATTCTTCATTATTTATTGAAAGCAATCCCTCACCAGTTAAATATGCTGCATCATTACTAGGCATGTGCAAACCAACTGTAAGATTACCATTAGTTGAAATTAAAGATGAAACGAAAAAAAAAGTTTTAGAAGCACTTAAAGTAGCTAAGTTACTTTAATGAAACAAAAATTAGCACCTGGTCAAAAAATTATTTGTCTGAACAGAAAAGCAGGTTTTAATTATTTTTTTATCGAATTGCTAGAGGCAGGGATAGTATTAAAAGGTTCTGAAGTAAAATCGTTAAGAGAAGGAAAAGGGAGTATAGCAGACTCTTATGCTATTGATAATAATGGCGAACTATATTTAATAAACTCACATATCCCCTTATACAGGCAATCTTCTTATAATAATCATAATCCCAAAGGCGATAGAAAATTATTATTAAATAAAAAAGAAATAAATAAACTTATCGGAAGGATTAATCAAGAAGGGTTAACTTTAATACCAACGAAATTATATTTTTTAAAAGGAAAAGTTAAAGTTGAGATAGCTGTAGCGAAAGGAAAAAAATTATATGACAAAAGACAAGTCAAAAAAACAAGAGATTGGAATAGAGAGAAAGCAAGATTATTAAGTAAAAACAATAAATGATACACCTTAATATTGGATCAAATTTAGCGTCAAAATATGGTTCAAAATTTGAAAATATATCTATTGCCTTAAATCTTCTAATTGAGTCAAAAATTAAAATTAATAAAATTTCAAATTTTTATGAAACACCATCTTATCCGAATAAAAATTTTCCTAACTTTGTTAATATTGGATTAACAATTGATTTTGCTGGCAGTCATCATGACCTTTTAAAGAAAATTAAACTTATTGAAAAAAAATTAGGTAGAATTAAAACCAAAAAAAAATGACCCAAGAATAATAGATATAGATATTATAGATTTTAATAGTATAATAAAAGATGACAGTACATTAATCTTACCTCATCCAAAATGTCACTTAAGAAATTTTGTTTTATTTCCAATTTTGCAAATAGATCCTAATTGGTCTCACCCTATATTAAAGAAAAATGCAAGGTTTTTAATAAATAAACTGAGTCAAAAATTAAGGATTGAGATTACAAGATTGCAGAAAAATGCTAATATTCAAATATGATTAATAACAATGAATTAATTGATCAAATAAAATCATATAATAGATTTTTAAATTCCGAGTCTTTGAACAAAGCTTATAATTTTGCTCTAGAGGCTCACCAAAATCAAAAGAGAGATGAGGGTGTACCCTACATTATACATCCAGTCGCTGTAGCAAAAATTTTAACAGAGTTAAAATTAGATAGTGCAACAATTACGACTGGATTATTACATGACACAATTGAAGATACTAATGTAACTTATGAAACGGTAAAAAAAGAATTTGGTGAAGAAGTTGCAAATTTAGTTGAAGGTGTAACAAAAATTTCCGCTTTAGAAGATAGAGCTTCAAGTGACTCAAAAGCTGAGAATTTTAGAAAACTTATTCTTGCTACCTCGAAAGATATTCGTGTCTTATTAGTAAAATTAGCAGATAGACTTCACAACATGAGAACAATTCAATTTGTAAAAGATAAAGATAAAATCATAAGAAAAGCAAAAGAAACTATGGAAATATATGCTCCTTTGGCCGATAGAATGGGGATGAATAGAATACGTGATGAATTAGAGGATTTATCTTTTTCTGTTTTAAATAAACAGGCTAGAGATTTAATATTAGAAAGATTAAATTTTATTAAAAATAATACAGACGATACATTTAAATCAATTTCTCAAGAATTAATTGAAATTTTAAAAAAAAACGGTATCACGGCAACAATTACAGGGCGAGAAAAAACTCCTTTTTCAATTTGGAGAAAAATTCAAAATAAAAAAATATCTTTAGAGCAACTTACCGATATAATTGGTTTTAGAGTAATAGTTAACAATATTGAGGATTGCTACAAATCTTTAGGAATTTTTCATAGTAGATTTCCAACTATTCCAGGAAAATTTAAAGATTATATTTCTACTCCAAAAATAAATAACTATAAATCAATACATACTGCAGTAATTGGTCCAAAAAAAAATAGAATCGAGATTCAAATAAGGACACATGATATGCATGAGTTTGCACAAAGAGGCATTGCTTCCCACTGGAAATACAAATCTTCTGAAAAATTTTCAGAATTATCTTGGAAAGAGTATGATTGGTTGAGAGATTTAGTAGAAATTATTGAGGCAGGAACTAGCCCAGAACATTATTATGAATTCACTAAATTACAAATGTTTCAAGAAAATGTTTTTTGTTTTACACCCAAAGGAGCAGTAATAAAATTACCTCAAAAAGCTACCCCAATAGATTTTGCTTATGCAGTACACACTAAAATAGGTAACAGCGCAACTGGCTGTTTAATTAATGGTCAGCACTCAACACTTCAAACTATTCTAAAAAATGGTGATTTAGTAAATATCGAGACTTCTAAAAATGCTTCCCCATCATTACATTGGCTTTCATCATCGGCAACAGGCAAAGCACGATCCGCTATACGTAGATACTGGCAAGACAAATCAACTGAAAATTCGATAAATATTGAAAAAAACTATTCAAGTACTATAGAAGTTGATTTACCACATAAACCTGGAGTTCTAGGACACATTACTTCTTTAATAGGCCTTAACAAAGGAAATATAGTCAATTTAGAAATAATTAAAAGAAAAAAAGAATACCTAACATTTTCTTTTGATTTACAAATTAAAGATTTGAAAAATTTTACAAACTTGATAAGTCAAATAAAGCAAAGTAATTTAAGATTTAAAATAATTCGACACAAACAGAAAAAAAATGCTTTCATTAGAAGAATCTTTGAAAATTTTAAAAGAAACTGACGCTTTAATTGAAGGTCATTTTATACTTTCTTCAGGTCTACATAGTTCGAAATATGTACAATGCGCTCAATTAATGAGTAAGCCTCATCAAGCGATAAAGATATGTGAGTCTCTCGCAAATAAGATTAAAAATGAATTTAAAAATTTTGATTTAATTTTATCACCAGCGATGGGGGGAATAATTGTTGGTTATGAATTAGGAAAAATTTTAAATAAACAAACTATATTCTCTGAAAGAGTAAATGGTGAATTTAAACTAAGAAGAAATTTTCAAATAAAAAAAGGTATTAAGGTGCTAATAGTTGAGGATGTTATTACTACAGGTAAGTCAAGTTTAGAGTGTTTAGAATTAGTAAAAGCAAATAACGCAGACATAGTTGGTTTTGCCTGTATTATAGATAGATCAAATGGTAAATCAGGAATTAAAGACAAAATTATTTCTCAGGTAAAACTTGATATTCCAACTTATAAAAAAGAGAATTTACCAAAAGAATTGCAATTTATAGAAGCTGTGAAACCCGGAAGTAGAAACCTATAATGAAAAAAATTAGGTTGGGTGTAAATATAGATCACGTTGCGACTGTTAGAAATGCAAGAGGTGAAATTTATCCAAGTCCTTTAAGAGCAGCATTATTAGCAGAAAAGCATGGAGCTGATTCTGTCACTATTCATTTAAGAGAAGACAGAAGACATATAAATGAATTTGATTTAAAAAAAATTATAAAAAAATTGAAGATTCCACTTAATCTCGAAATAGCTGCTACAAAAGAAATGCTCAAAATTGCATCAAGAAGCAAACCACCATTTATATGCATAGTTCCAGAAAAAAGGAAAGAAATCACTACAGAAGGAGGTCTTAATTTAGATTTTAATAAAAATTTTTTAAAAATATTAATCAAGAAGTTAAAAAAAAAAAAATCTCGTATTAGCCTTTTTATAGAGCCAAGTTTAAAGGATTTAGAAGAAGCAAAAAAATTAGACGCAGATTGCGTTGAAATACACACAGGAAAAATTTGTAATCTCATAAATAAAAAAAAAGATTACAAAAGTGAATTTAATAGAATTCAGAAAGCAGTAAAAAAAGGCAATGATCTAGGTTTAGAGGTTCACGCGGGTCATGGCTTAACATATATTTCTGCTAAAATATTATCAAAGATAAAAGGAATACAAGAATTTAATATTGGCCATTTTCTTATCGGTGAATCAATTTTTGAAGGCATTCCGTCTACGATAAAAAAATTCAAGAAAATTTTAAAATCATGAATATTTTTGGTATCGGTACTGATATTGTGAGCGTGAATAGAATAAAAAATTCTTTAAAAAATAAAAATTTTATAAGTCGTATTTTTAATGAAAAAGAAATCCTTAAATGTAAAAGAATTAAAAATAGTTCTAATTGTTATGCTAAAAGATTTGCAGCAAAAGAGGCTTTTTCAAAAGCTTTGGGAACAGGAATATCTAATGGTATAAATTTTAATGAGATTGTAATATTAAATAAAAGATCAGGTAAGCCATACATAAGCATTATTGGTCAAACTAAGAAAATACTTGATAAAAAATTTAAAAGAAAATCTAAAATTTCATTGTCTCTTTCTGATGAAGAAAAATATGCAGTTGCTTTCGTAACAATTTCAATATGAACACAAAAAAAATTATTCATACTATTTACGAAAATACTAAAACTTTAATAGGAGCTTTAATAATAGCAGTTTTAATCAGGTCACTTCTATTTCAACCTTTTTATATTCCATCTTCCTCTATGGAACCTACTTTATTAGTTGGTGACCGTATATTTGTATCAAAGTATACTTATGGTTACAGTAAACATTCGTTTCCATTTAGTCCCAATATAACTAAAAAGCGTTTTTTTTCTAAATCACCCGAGAGAGGCGATTTAGTTGTTTTTAAAACTCCTCAAGATAATAGAACAGATTACATAAAAAGAATTATCGGATTACCTGGTGACTCAATCCAATTTGTTAACGGTGAAATATTTATTAACAACAATAAAATTTTGAGAGAAAAAATTGAAAATAAAAAGATTATAAGATGTGGAAATTTTATACTTGAAACTAATACTTACCTTGAAACGTTGCCTAATGGGTTAAAACATTTAGCAACTTATAGAAAAAAAGGTTCATTACAAAACACTCAAGTTTATAAAGTCCCCGAAAATCATTATTTCTTAATTGGTGATAACCGAGATTGCTCAAAAGACAGCAGATATCTTGATAGCGTGGGATATGTTAATAATTTAAATTTAGTTGGAGAAGCTAAATTAATATTTTTTTCTAACGATACAAAAATAAGTAGCTTATTAAAATTTTGGAATATTAATAAATCATTTAGAGCTGAAAGATTATTTAAAGGTTTATAATGGAAAAAAAAATTAAGGAATTAGAAAAAATTATTAAATATAATTTTAAAAAAGTATCTTTGCTAGAAAAAGCACTAACTCATAAAAGTTACGATAATATTTCTAATAATGAAAAACTAGAGTTTTTAGGTGATAGAGTTTTAGGTTTAGTTATTTCTGAAAAACTTTTGGATAAATTCCCAGAAGAAAAAGAAGGAATAA
The DNA here is from genome assembly GCA_902538445.1 of uncultured Pelagibacteraceae bacterium. GTDB lineage: Bacteria > Pseudomonadota > Alphaproteobacteria > Pelagibacterales > Pelagibacteraceae > Pelagilacustribacter. The sequence continues at coordinate 18,718 of CACBFE010000008.1, forward strand.
TTGATAAAAAATATGCCAATTTAGTAAACAAAAAAACATGCTTACTTATTGCAAGAAAGATTAACTTAAAAAAATTTATTTTATTAGGGTCTTCACACAAAAAACTTGAGAGATCAGCTGATAAAATTATCAGTGATTGTTTAGAAGCTATCGTTGGTGCAATATATTTAGACGGGGGACTTAAGTCTGTGGAAAAATTTATTCTTAATTTTTGGGAAGAGTTTTTGATAAAGTCTACTGTAACTTTAATTGATTCAAAAACAAAACTCCAAGAATTTAGTTTAAAAAAATTTAAAGAACTTCCAAAGTACATTTTCTTTAAAAAAACGGGGCCACAACATAGGCCATTATTTAAAACTGAGGTGCAAATTCCTAATTCAAAAAAAATTATCGGCATTGGTTCATCCAAAAAAAACGCTCAACAAAACGCTGCCGCTAAGCTTTTAAAAATTTTGAATATATGATTTGGGAAGATGAATGTTACTTATTGTCTAAAAGGAAATTTAGAGAAAATGCAAATATTATTAATATTTTTTCCAAAAAAAAAGGTAAACTCGATGGTATAGTCTACGGCGGAACTTCAAGGAAGGTTAGAAATTACTTACAGATTTCAAATAAATTATATGTTTCACACACTTCTAAAAGTGAGAATAAAATGGGATATTTTAAAACAGAACTAATTAAACCAATTTCACCATTGTTCTTTAATGATAAGGAGAGAACTTCTGCATTAATTTCTATCTGCTCTTTATTAAATATTCTACTACCAGTCTCTCAACCTAATAAAAAAATTTACAATTCTTTTGAAAAATTAATTAACTCCATTGATTTAGAAAATTGGATTTTTTTATTTATTTTTTTTGAAATCAATCTAATTAAAGAGTTAGGTTATGATACAAATTTAGCCGAACATTCGAATATTAATAATGTAAATAAAGATTTTCTCAAAATTAAAATTGATGGATATATTTATGAAATTCCAAATTACTTAATACAAAAACAAATACCAAAAAAATTTACAAATTTACTTATTCGTAAATCACTCTATTTTACAAGACAAGTAATGCTAAATAAATTTTTTATTCCAAATAATTTATTATTTCCAAAGTCTCGTATAATTCTTGAAAATTATTTTAATTAAATAAAATCTTTTTAGCTATATCTATTGCAAAGTAAGAAACAATCGCTGAGGCACCAGCTCTTTTAAAACACATAAGACTTTCAATAATTGCTTCTTCATTTATTAATTTATTGTTAATTCCATTTTTTATTAAACTATATTCACCTGAAACCTGATATGCTAAAACTGGAATTTTAAAATTATTCTTTACTTTTTGGATTACATCTAAATAAGGTAAGCCTGGTTTAACCATAACCATATCAGCGCCTTCTTTAATATCTAATGCAACTTCTCTTAAAGATTCATTGCTATTAGCAAAATCCATTTGGTAATTTTTTTTATTACTTTTTAAACTTTTTTTGGAACCGACTGCATCTCTAAAGGGACCATAGAAATTTGAGGCATATTTAACTGCATAAGAAAGAATTTGTACATCATAATATTTATTTTTATCAAGATATTTTCTTATTTTTCCAACACGCCCATCCATCATGTCAGATGGCGCTATAACATCACAACCCATTTGCGATTGAAGTAAAGCTTGTTTCATAAGAACATCAACAGTTTCATCATTAATTACGTAATTATTTTTAAGCAAACCGTCATGGCCATGAGTAGTATAAGGATCTAGTGCGACATCAGACATTATTCCAATATTATTCTTAAATCTTTTTTTTACATATCTTATAGCTTTACAAACTAAATTATCTTCATTTAATGCCTCTGTTCCAAATTTATCTTTCTTTTTATTTGGGGTTGAAGGAAAAAGAGCCACCATAGGTATTTTATATTTAATAATGTTATTTACAATCATTCCCAACTGATCAATAGAATGTCTATAAATACCAGGCATTGATTTTATAGGCTGCTTCTTATTTTTCCCCTCTAAAAGAAAGATCGGATATATTAAATCACTTGGTGATAAGCTGTTTTCTTGAATTAATTTTCTAGACCAGTTGTATTTTCTGGTTCTACGCAGCCTTAAATTAGGAAATTTTCCAATAATCATGTTTTATTTAATTTATAATGCGACAAATGTATTATACAAATATACAGTACAAAGATATAAATAACAATAACTCATGACAACAGACTCAAATAATATTGTAAATTTAAATTTAAAAAAAGAAGAAAGAATTTTAAATTTTTCAGATTTTAAAAAACAAAGTTTAAAATTTGATATTGTTAAACTTCAAGAAGCTTATAAGCAAATAATTCAAACTAAAAAATTTGATGATGGCGGTGGTATTTCTCATTTTGGTGCGATTTGTTTAACTAGAAAGCCAGGTGACCCAGAGTCGGTGAAAGGGCATAAAGCTAGAGGTATTTATTGGACCAAACCAGACAAATCAGGAAAAGAAGTTTCTAGAGACGTAAAAATAGATGAAGCTGAATATACAGAATTCATTCCGGATTATGAAAATACTTATTTTAAGGAAGTGTTTGATATTTTATCATCAAAATATAAGTTAGGCAGAGTAAGAATTTTATTAAAAGAACCCAGATCAACTTTAAGTTGGCACAGAGATCCAGAACCAAGATTGCATATCCCTATAATTACAAATCCAGGTTGTTTAATGGTTATAGATAATGTCGCAAAACATATGCCAGCAGATGGATCCGTTTGGATTACAAATAACACGAAGTATCACAATGCATTTAATGGAGGTGAAGAAAATAGAGTTCATCTTGTTGCTTGTGTATTAGATTATAAATTTAATTAAATTGAGTTTTTTATTTAAAAAAATTTGTATAGCCTCAGACCATGCTGGTTTTGATTTAAAAGAGATAATTAAAAATCATTTAATTGATAAACATGTGTCAATTTTTGACTTAGGTCCATACGAAAACAAATCAGTTGATTATCCTGATTACGCGAAAAAGCTAGCTAAGCGAGTCAAAGCTAAAAAAAGTGATATGGGAATCTTAGTGTGCGGATCTGGAACAGGTATGGCTATAAGTGCTAATAAAATCAAAGATATAAGAGCAGCTGTTTGCTATAATCTAAAGTCTACAAGATTGTCTAGACAGCACAATAATGCTAATATAATAGCATTAGGATCAAGATTAACAAAAAAAAGTCTATCTTTAAAATTAGTAGAGCTTTTTTTAAAAACTAAATTTGAAGGTGGAAGACATTTAAAAAGGATAAAAAAAATATAATGTCAGTAATTAAAATAGATAAATATTTAAATAGTTTCTTTAAGCTAAAATTACAAGACGCAGACAAAGAACTTTATGACTCAATAAATAAAGAATTTTCTAGACAGCAAAACCATATCGAATTAATTGCTTCAGAAAATATTGTTTCAAAAGCAGTTTTAGAGGCTCAAGGTTCAGTTTTAACTAATAAATATGCAGAAGGCTATCCTGGAAAAAGATATTATGGTGGATGTGAACACGTAGATGTTTCAGAAAATTTAGCAATAGAAAGAGCAAAAAAATTATTTGATTGTAAATTTGCAAATGTGCAACCTCATTCTGGTGCCCAAGCTAATGGCGCTGTTTATTTAGCGTTGTTAAAACCGGGAGATACTACATTAGCAATGAGTCTGAATTCAGGTGGACATTTAACTCATGGAGCCAAACCAGCTCAATCAGGAAAATGGTTCAATGCTTTACATTATGAAGTAAATAAAGAAACTGGTCTAATTGATTATGAAAGTGTAGAAAAACTTGCTGTACAAAATAAACCGAAACTTATTATTGCAGGTGGTAGTGCTTACTCAAGAATTATTGATTTTAAAAAATTTCGTGAAATTTGTGATAAAGTTGGTGCATATCTCTTAGTAGACATGGCTCACTTCTCAGGTTTAGTCGCTGGAGGCGCGTATCCAAATCCGACCAAATATGCAGATGTAGTAACATCAACTACACATAAAGTTTTACGAGGTCCAAGAGGTGGAATTATTCTTTCCAACAAAGAAGAATTAATTAAAAAGTTTAATAGCGCAATTTTTCCTGGTTTGCAGGGAGGACCTTTGATGCATGTGATAGCAGCTAAAGCTGTTTGTTTTAAAGAGGCTTTATCAGATGATTTTAAAATTTATACAAAAAATGTAATAAAAAATGCCAAGGTTTTATCTGAAAGTTTGACAAAAAAAGGTTTTAAAATCTTTTCGGGTGGCACAGACACTCACTTAATGTTGCTTGATTTAAGATCTTTCAACGTTACTGGTAAAGATGCTCAAGCTTCTTTAGGAAATGCAAATATTACATGCAATAAAAACGGTATACCTTTTGACACTGAGAGCCCAATGATAACATCAGGAATAAGATTAGGAACTCCAGCATGTACTACGAGAGGTTTTAAAGAAAATGAATTTAAATTAATTGCAGATTTAATACATAAAGTTGTTAAAGGTTTAAGTGAAAATAAGTCTGATAATTCAAAAATAGAAAAAGAAGTTCAGAAAGAGATAATCGATCTTTGTGCTGCTTTTCCTATATATAATAACTAAGTAAATTATGCTTTGTCCCTTTTGTAGAGAAAAAGACACTTCTGTAGTTGACTCCAGACCTACCGAAGATGGCACGGCCATAAGAAGAAGAAGGCTTTGTGGTTGCGATAGAAAAGAGAGATTTACAACATTTGAAAGAGTTCAATTTCAAGAACTAACTGTTATTAAAGGTAACGGTAAGAGAGAACCATTTGATAGAGACAAAATTTCTAAATCAATAAGAATTGCTACAAGAAAAAGACCAATAGACTCTGAAACAATTGAAAAATTTATTTCTAAAATAGTAAGAAATCTTGAAGGACTTGGTGAAAGTGAGATACCTACACCGACAATAGGTAAATTTATTATGGATGGACTGTCTTCTTTAGATAAAGTTGCTTACGTTCGTTTTGCTTCTGTTTATAAGAATTTTAAAGAAGCGAAAGATTTTGAACAGTTTGTGGGCAATTTAGATGACAAAAAATCATAATAACTTTCTTAATTTTGCTTTCCATTTAGCAGAGAAAAATTTAGGTAAAACTAAACTAAATCCATCTGTAGGCTCTGTGGTTGTTAAAAATGGTGAAGTTATATCATCAGCTATTACTTCACTAAATGGAAGACCCCATTCAGAATTTAATGCCCTAAATAATTTAAAAAACTGTTCTGGGGCTACTTTATACACAACTTTAGAGCCATGTACTCATAAAGGTAAAACACCACCTTGTGTAAGTATAATTATAAAAAAAAAAATCAAGAAAGTCTATTATGCCTTTGAAGATCCCGATTTTAGAACTTATAAAAAAGCAAAAAAAATTTTAAATTCAAACGGAATAAAAGCAAAATTAATAACTAATAAAAAATATGGTAAATTTTATAACAGTTATTTTTTGAATAAAAAATTTTTTATTCCTTTTACATCAGCTAAAATCGCAATATCTAAAGATTATCTGTCGATTCATAAAAAAAATAAATGGATTACAAATTATAGATCAAGAAGTGTTGCACATTTTCTGAGAAATAATCACGATTGTATTCTATCTACATCGAAATCAATAAACCTAGATGATTCTTTGCTGAATTGTAGGATAAATGGATTAAATAACTATAAACCAGATTTATTTATAATTGATTTAAAATTAAGATTAAAAAAAAAGTTATCATTAATAAACTTAATTAAGAAAAGAAATACATATTTAATTACTTATAAAAAAATGTAAAAAAAATTAAAGTATTTAAAAATATGGGTTATAAAATTATTTTAATAAACCAATTAGAAAATAAAAAAGATTATATGAATTTATTAAAAAAAATTTATAAACTTGGTTACTCAAGAATGTTAGTAGAAACCGGATTGACTTTTTTAAACTTTTTACTAAAAAATAAATTTATCAATAACTTATATATTTTTAAAAGTAGCACAAAACTTGGTAATAGAGGAAAAAATAATTCAAGCATTCAAATACTAAAAAATATTTCGAAAAAACAAATTAAGATAAATTTAAACGGTGATAAACTTTATAAAAAAGAATTTTAAACATGTTTAATGGAATAATATTTAATACTGGAATTATTAAAAGTATAAAAAAAAATAAAAATAGTATATATGTTGGTATTAAATCAAAAATAAAATTTAAAAAAAATGATGTTGGCTCATCCATTAGTTGTGATGGTGTTTGCCTAACAGTTGATCAAATCCATAAAGATACAATCTATTTTTACATTTCTAGTGAAACTTTAAAAAGATCACATTTTAGAAATATCAAAATTAATCAAGAAATAAATTTAGAAAAGTCTTTAACCTATGGTGTTAAAGTATCTGGACATTTTACTCAAGGTCATGTGGATACTATTGCTAAAATTAAAAATATTAAACTTTTAGATAAAACTTGGGTTATAAAATTTAAGATTTTAGATAAAAGATTAAATAAATTTTTGGTTGAAAAAGCTTCAATATCAATCAATGGGATTTCACTTACTATCTCAAAAATTTTTCTAAATTATTTTGAGATAAATGTTATTCCGCACACGTTACGACTCACTAATCTAAAGAATTTAAAATCAAATAGCTTAGTAAATGTAGAATTAGATATATTGAGCAAATATATGTATAAATTTTCAAACTAAATGTTAAAAAATAAATTTTCTAAAATTTCTTCAATTATTCAGGATGCCAAAAAAGGGAAAATGTTTATATTAGTAGATGATAAAAATAGAGAAAATGAAGGTGATCTAGTTATACCTGGGTCTAAATGTAATTCAAAAAGTATTAATTTTATGGCAAAACATGGCAGAGGTCTAATCTGCTTAGCATTAACAAAAAATCAGGTAGATAATTTAAAATTGCCATTAATGTCTTCAATTAATAAATCAAGAATGCAAACTGCTTTTACTATTTCAATTGAAGCTAAAAGAGGGATTACTACTGGAATTTCTGCTCAAGATCGAGCTAAAACAATTAAGACAGCTATTAATCCTAAAGTTAAGAGAAGTGAAATAGTTTCACCTGGTCATGTCTTTCCTTTAGTTGCAAGAAATGGCGGTGTTTTGGAGAGAGCCGGCCACACTGAAGCATCAGTTGACATTTCTAAGTTATCAAAATTAAACCCCAGCTCAGTAATTTGTGAGGTAATGAATGAAGATGGTAGAATGGCGAGACTTAATGATTTATTTAAATTTTCAAAAAAACATAAAATTAAACTTGCTTCTATTGAAGATTTAATTTCATATCGTTTAAGTTATGAAAAATTAATAAATAAACTAAATTCAAAAACATCTTTTATAAAAGGAATTGGAAAAGTAAGTATACACAACTATAAAAACAAATTAGAAGATAATACCAATTTTGCAATTACTAAAGGGAATTTAAATCAAAAAAAATCAATCGCTGTTAGAGTAATTTCAAATAAGATCAAAAGTAAAAAAGTTTTGTATAATAAAGATATTAAAAAAACTTTAAAATTTATGTCTAAATTTAAAAATTTTTTATTACTTGTTATTAATAATACAAATATCAATAAAGAAAATAATATTAATACTTTGAGATATTACGGTGTTGGCGCTCAGATAATTAAAGATCTTAAAATTAAAAATATGATACTAATTTCAAGAAGTAAAAAAAAGATAATTGGTCTTGAAGGTTTTGGAATTAAAATAAAGAAACAGATAATAATAAAATGAAAAAAATTTTGATAATAAATTCTAGTTATTATTCTAATATTTCAAAACATTTAATTTTAAACGCAAAAAAAAAATTAATAAAAGAAAAATTTAAAATTGAAATTTTAGAGGTTCCAGGAGTATTTGAAATCCCCATAGCAATCAGAAAAAATGTTAAAAAATATGATGGTTTTGTTGCATTAGGTTGTGTGATTAAAGGTCAAACTCCCCATTTTGATTTAATATGTTTTTCCACATTTAATTCAATTTTAAATCTTTCAATAAAATTTAATAAACCTATTGGAAATGGGATAATTACAGCTTTGAATTTGAAACAAGCTGTTCAAAGAAGCAAAACATTAAAGAAAAAAAAACCAAATAAAGGGTCAGAAGCTGCAGAAGCAGTTATATCGATTTTAAAAAATGGACCCAAAAAAATCTAAAAACTCATCACCTCGAATTCAGGTAATACAAAAACTTTACAATTCTTTATTGAATCCAGAGTCTGCAATCGATTTTCCCAAAAGTCAGTATAAAAAATTTATAAAAGATGTTGTTACTGGTACTATAGAAAGATCAAATTTAATTGAAGAAAACATTAATTTACATCTAAACAAAGACATAAATTTAACCAAAACAGACAAACTTTTGAAAATTATTTTATTTGCAGCAATTTTTGAGCTAATGTTTAAACATAATATTCCAAAAAAAGTTATTATTAGTGAATATTTGATTGCCTCAGAGCATTTTTTGGAAAAAATACAAGTTGGTTATTTGAACGCAATTCTCGACAAAATATCAAAAGAATTGAGAAAAGTTGAGTAAAAAACTGTTATTTTATTGAAGTTTAGCTTGCGTTTTTAATATTAATTTGGCATTTATGCGCTTTAAATCATGACAAATTTTTTGGAATTACTTTATTTGATTGCATTTATAGGTGTACTAGCAGTTGCCTATAGTTATTTATTATCCGGTCAAATTATTTCATCAAGTGCCGGAAATTCAAAGATGCAGGAGATAGCAGAAGCCATACAAATTGGTGCTAAAGCTTATTTAAATAGACAGTATAAGACTATCGCGGTTGTAGGAATTATTGTTTTAGCAATTGTGACATATTTCTTTAGTTATCTAGTGGGCATTGGTTACTTTATTGGAGCTTTCCTATCTGGTGTTGCAGGTTATGTAGGAATGCTTATTTCCGTTAAAGCAAACGTTCGGACAGCTGAAGCAGCAAGACAAAGTTTGCAATCTGGTTTAACTATAGCGTTTAAATCAGGAGCAATTACAGGCTTACTTGTAGCCGGATTAGCTTTGTTATCAATTACATTTTATTACGTAATCTTAATAAATTTAAATATTGACAATAGAGAAATTATAAACGCTTTGGTCGCTTTAGGTTTTGGAGCATCTCTTATTTCTATCTTTGCAAGATTAGGTGGTGGAATTTTTACAAAAGGTGCAGATGTAGGTGCAGATCTAGTGGGAAAAGTAGAGGCAGGAATTCCGGAAGATGACCCAAGAAATCCTGCAGTAATCGCCGACAATGTTGGTGATAATGTTGGAGATTGCGCTGGTATGGCTGCTGATTTATTCGAAACTTATGCAGTTACAATTGTTGCAACAATGGTATTATCTTCTATTTTTTTCCCAACTGATTACAATCTTATGATCTATCCTTTAGCAATTGGCGGGGCTTGTATTATCACATCAATAATTGGAACTTGGTTTGTTAAATTAGGTAAAAGCAAAAGTATTATGGGCGCATTATATAAAGGTTTTATTGTTACTGCGATTACCTCTCTTTTAATTTTATACCCTGTCACTAATTCAATCGTAGGTCTTGATCAGACATATGATAATAATAGCAAGATTTTTACCGGAATGGATTTATATATTTGTGGTGTTGTAGGTTTTATTATTACTGGATTATTAATTTGGATTACAGAATATTATACTGGAACAAACTATAGGCCTGTAAAAACAGTTGCTAAGTCATCTACCACGGGGCATGGAACAAATGTTATCCAAGGTTTAGCAATTTCCATGGAGGCTACTGCAATTCCTGCATTAATTATTGTAGCAGGAATTTTATTCACAAATGAGCTTGCGGGTCTTTATGGAATAGCCATAGCTGTTACATCAATGCTGGCACTAACTGGAATGGTGGTCGCTTTAGATGCTTACGGTCCAGTTACAGACAATGCTGGTGGAATAGCAGAGATGTCAAAACTTCCAAAAAATGTAAGAAAAACTACTGATGCATTAGATGCTGTAGGTAACACAACTAAGGCGGTGACAAAAGGTTATGCGATAGGTTCAGCAGGTTTAGGAGCATTGGTTTTATTTGCTGCTTATACAGAAGATATAAAATATTTTTCAAATGTTAAAGGATCAGCTTTAGAGGGAGTGATAGTAACATTTGATCTTTCAAATCCATTTGTTGTTGCTGGTTTATTAATAGGTGGAATGTTACCTTATTTATTTGGTTCAATGGGAATGCAGGCTGTTGGAAGGGCAGGTGGCTCTGTTGTAATAGAAGTAAGAAGACAATTTAAAAAAATACCAGGAATAATGAAAGGAAAAAGAAAACCCGACTATGGTAGATTAGTGGATTTACTTACAAAAGCAGCAATTAAAGAGATGATAATTCCTTCTTTATTGCCAGTATTATCCCCAGTTATTCTTTACTTTATCATTTTACAAATCGGCGGTATGGAAGCAGCCTTATCATCTTTAGGTGCTATGTTATTAGGTGTTATAGTTACAGGTTTGTTTGTAGCTGTATCAATGACTGCTGGTGGTGGGGCTTGGGATAATGCAAAAAAATATATTGAAGATGGTAATTTTGGAGGTAAAGGATCTGAAGCTCATAAATCTGCTGTTACTGGAGATACAGTAGGCGACCCTTACAAAGACACTGCTGGTCCTGCAGTAAATCCCATGATTAAGATAACAAATATTGTTGCTTTACTACTATTAGCAGTAATAGCACATTAAATTTTATCTTTTTCCACCGTACATTTTTGTTCTAATACTTTGTAAAAATTCCTCAACAAAACTTTTATCGCTTAAGTTATTTTCAGTTATTTCTTTCGTAAATTTTATGTCAGCTATTCTTTTTTTATCATAAAAATCTTTTGCTTTTAAAACACCGTATTTGTCAAAGGTTAAAACCATTACATTGTTTGTTTTAATAACATTTTGTCCTAATTTATAGTATTTTCCTTTAGTAAGAATTCTTTCAATATATATCCAAGTATTCTCATCACTAATAGATTTCGTATGAGGATTTCCAACTATTTTAATTACATCATTAGTATTACTTTCATTGACTGCTAATATATTGTATCTATTTTCTAGAAATAAAATACCGTGATTCTTCGTGTTAACTTGACAATTAGTCAAAAAGAAAAAAAAGGAAAGTATTACTGTGTTATATAAATAAATATGCCTGATCATAAAACTAAACTTTATAATATATTATTAATCTTATCTAGGAATATTTTCTTTTATGAAAAAATTGAATTACAAGACTCATTCGAAACACGTATTTACCTTATGTTTATGCATTTTTCAATTCTGATGATTGTTACTAAAAAAAAAAGATCAAAATTTAATCAAAAGTCTTACGATGATTTTTTTAACAATATTGAATATAACTTAAGAGAATTAGGTTTTGGAGACGTGACTGTTAATAAAAAAATGAAAGATTTCAATAAAATTTTGTATGATATATTGCTTAAAATAGATGTTAAAAAAGATGAAAATGAGAGTTTTAAAATTAACAAAGATTTGGTTTCCAAGTATTTTGCATCTTTAAAAGAGGAAAAAAGTGCTAAATATATTGAATTTGAGAGATATTTCACAAATTTTTTTCACTTTTGCTTTGAACTCCCTTTAGATAATATGATAGAAGGTTTAAAAAATTTTAAAAGTTAATTATGGCTGTACCTAAAAGAAAAACATCTAATTCAAAAAAAAAAATGAGAAGATCTCATCATAAATTGTTTTCAGTAAACATTGTTGAAGATAAGAAAAGTGGTGAGTATAGACTTTCTCATCATGTAGATCTTAAATCTGGTTTTTATAACGGAAAAAAAATACTAGATATTTAATTATAATAATATGTCTAAAAAAATTTCTATTGCAATTGATGCAATGGGTGGTGATAATTCACCAGACAAAACTATAGCTGGTGTAAAATTATTTTTAGATAAATACAAAAAAAAAGAAGATTTTATTTTAAATTTATTCGGTAATGAAAAAATAATTAAAGAAAAGATTTCAAAGTATAATATCTCATCAAATTTAATTAAAATAATAAATGCTGAGGGCGTCATTTCCAATGAAGAGTCACCTCTTACAGCTATCAAAAATTCAAAAAATACTAGTATGTGGAATTGTATTAAACATCAACTTGAAGGTAAATCAGATATTAGTTTATCAGCAGGTAATACGGGGGTTTTGTTAGTGATATCAAGAATGATATTAAAAATGATTGATCAAGTTAGCAAACCTGCTTTAGCAGGTTTATGGCCCAATCAAAATGGCATGAATGTAGTTTTAGATTTGGGTGCCAACATAGAATGTAATGATCAAAATCTTGTCGATTTTGCAGAATTAGGAGCTGCTTTATATAAATCTTTATATCCTAAAGATAAACCTAAAGTTTCACTTTTGAATATTGGTTCAGAGGAAATCAAAGGAACAGAAACATTAAAAACAGCCTCGGGTAGATTGAAAGAATTATCAAACGACGATAATTTTTTATACATAGGTTATATTGAAGGGAATGAAATAATGAATGGTATTTCGAATGTAATAGTTACTGATGGTTTTACAGGAAATGTAGCTTTGAAAACGGCCGAAGGAACTGCAAAATTTATAACAAAAAATTTAAAAAAATCACTTACAGAAAATTTAGTGACTAAATTATCTTTAATTTTTTCGTACTTTTCTTTAAAAAAATTTAAGGAGAAATTAGATCCTAGAAAATATAATGGAGCAATATTTTTAGGCCTTAACGGCCCGGTTGTTAAAAGTCATGGAGGAACTGACCCAATCGGCTTTTATCACTCAATTGATTTATGCTATAAAATAGTTAAAGGAAATTTAATGTCACAAATAAAAAAAAATCTAGATCATTCAAAAAGTGCTTAAACAAAACCTTAAAAAAATAGATTTAATAAATTTAATTAGTAGTAGAACCGGTCTTCCCAAAAATTTATCAAAAAAAATACTGAGTGATTTATTAAAAATTTTTAATAATAGAATATCAAATGGCTATTTAGGTTTAAAAAATATAGGAACATTTAAATTGCTTAATAAAAAAGAAAGAATTGGTAGAAACCCAAAAACAAAAAAGGAACACATAATATCAGCTAGAAAAGTAGTTAAATTTATACCTTCAAAATACATCACTGAATACTTGAATAAGATTTATGAGTAAATTTCTTACTATTTCTCAACTATCTAAACTATTAGGTTTAATAGATCCCAAAACAAGGAAACCTTTAAATCATATTCTTAGATATTGGGAAAAAGAATTTAAAGAAATTAAACCCAAAAAAATTAACAAAAGAAGATATTACTCAAATAAACAAATAGAAGAGATTAAAAAAATTAAATTTTTGCTTAAAAATAAAGGAATGTCGATTTCTGGTGTAAAAAATTTATTAAAGTCTAATACAATAAAACTTGACGATGATAACTCAAATAGTTTAAAAGATGATTATTACAAATTTTCTCTGAAAACAAAAAGTAAACTTATTTTAAAAAAAATAAAATTAATAAAATCTCATGGCAAAAAAAACTCATCTTAAAATCAGAATGGTGCCTGAAAGCAATCCTGATAGTAAATTTATCTACTATGCGAAAAAACCCACAAAAGGTGAAAAAGCAAAAGATAAACTTAAATTAAAGAAATATAATCCCAACACAAGAAAACATGAATATTTTGTTGAAAAAAAATTACCACCTCACAGTAAATAACTATTTTTTACCAAAATTTCTAAACTCATAATCAATAAAAGCCCTTATCATAGATTTCCAAATTTTATTAGTGATTTTTGGATCTATATTCTTATATTTAGATTTTTTTGAAATATTTTTTAATATTACTGATATTCTTTTTTTATCGATTATTTCTCTTTTAAACTTCTTGTTTTTTAAAACTATGTCAACAAGTTTTACTCTTTCTTTTATAATAGCCAAAAGGTTATTATCTAATTTATCTAATTTTTTTCTAATTTTGATTATATTTTTATTTACCATAGCGACATTTTTTAAATTTAAGATTATCTAATAAAATATATATATATTAAAACATGTACTCAAACGAGAAGAAAATAAATAAATTATTTTTTTATTGGCTAGCTATTTCTTTATTGCTTGTTTTTTTAATAATAATTATTGGTGGTTTAACAAGATTAACTAATTCTGGTTTATCTATAACTGAATGGGAATTATTCAAAGGAATTTTACCTCCTTTAACTCAAAATTCTTGGAATGAATACTTTGATTTATATAAAGAAATTCCTCAATATAAATTGTTAAATTTTGATATGTCACTAGAAGAATTTAAAATAATTTTTTACTGGGAATATATTCATAGAATTTTTGCTAGAGCACTAGGTTTATTTTTTTTAATATTTCTGATTTATTTTCATTTTTCTAAGAAAATTAAAAAAACATATCTCTTTACTTGTTATTTTATTTTTACGTTAATTGTTTTACAAGGATTTATTGGATGGTATATGGTTCAAAGCGGATTAGTGAATGATATCACAGTTAGTCATTTTAGATTATCTTTTCATTTGTCAACTGCTATCGTAATAATTTCGATAATATTTTGGTTGTTAAGAAATATTATTTCTAATAATGACAAGAAATTTTTTAAATTATCAAGCAATAATTTTATTTTTCAAATGTTACTTTTAATAATATTTTTACAAATAATTTTAGGTGCTTTTGTATCTGGTCTTGATGCAGGTCAGATTTATCAAACTTGGCCGCAAATGGGTAACAGTTTTATTCCTGATGATATTATTTTAGATAATTTAAAAAGCACTTTAGATTTTAATAGTCATTCTTTAGTTCAATTTTATCACCGCATTTTAGCCTATGTAATAATTTTATATGTTTTATGCTTAACAATATATATTTATAAAAAAAAAATTACTTACTTGTATGTGCCACTAAATATATTAATTCTTTTCTTATCATTTCAAGTAATTTTAGGAATTTTTACATTAATAAGTGGGCTTAATATTTATCTTGCTTCAATGCATCAAATTATTAGTGTCTTATTAGTTTTAAGTGCTCTAAATCTGTATTATTTAAGAACTAAATAAATTGACATTTTAACTCATTCTTTGTATCAATCGCCATTCAAAATGACGCCATTTATAAAAAAAAAAGAAATAAAAAAAGATTGGTATCTGATAAATGCCCAAGATTTATCTGTTGGAAGACTTGCCGCTTACATATCACAAGTTTTAAGAGGTAAAAATAAATCTAAATTTAATCCACACATAGATAATGGTGATTTTGTTGTAGTAACTAACGTTGATAAAATAAAATTTACTGGTAAAAAATTTACCAACAAAATATATTACAGACATACAGGTCACCCTGGTGGTATTAAAGAGTCGACACCATCCTTTTTAAAAGAGAAAAATAAAACAGAGCAGATTTTAAAGCTTGCAGTTAAAAGAATGTTACCAGGGGGTCCTTTGGCAAAAAAGCAACTTACCAAACTTAAGGTTTATAACGGTGATAAACATCCTCATGATGTTCAAAAACCTATTGTAATAGACTTCGGTAAACTTAATAAAAAGAATTTTGTAAAATAATGGAACAAGCTAATCAATCAAATACAAAAATCAAAAAAATTAAATTGGATTTTAAGGACAGCAAATACGCTACTGGAAGAAGAAAAAGATCCATAGCCAAAGTATGGGTTAAAAAAGGATCCGGTAATATTCATGTAAATGGTAAAAAAATGAATGAATATTTTAAAAGACCTGTGCATCAAATAATCGTAACTAGACCATTGGAAATCTCTGAAGTTGCATCAAATTATGATGTAAAATGCTCAGTTAAAGGTGGTGGTTTATCAGGCCAAGCTGGTGCTATAATCCTTGGAATTTCTAAAGCGTTAATATCCCATGATGTAAATTTAAAGAAAAATTTAAAAAAAGATAAACTTACTACGAGAGACTCTAGAGTCGTCGAACGAAAAAAATACGGTCATAGAAAAGCAAGAAGAAGCTTTCAATTTTCTAAAAGATAATCATTTAAATTTAACTATTGTTAAAGACGGTGATATAAGACATTATGTCTATACAAAATAAAATTAATGTAGCTGTAATAGGTGCCACAGGATATACAGGATTAGATCTAATTTTGATGTTATCAAAACATCCAAAAGTGAAGATCAAATATCTATGTGCAACAAAAAATCTTGGAAAGAAAATTAGTTTTTTTGATAAAAGAATAAAGAAAAAATTACCTAAAATTTCTTCAATCAATAAGATTAATTGGAAAGAAACAGATCTAGTTTTTTTATCTCTGCCTAACGGTGAGGCTCAAAAAATTATTAAGCAAAATTATTACCAAAATGTAAAATTAAAATTTATTGATTTATCCGCTGATTTTAGAATTTCAAATGTTAAAATTTATGAGCAAAACTATAAACTAAAACATAAAGCTAAAAAATTAATTAAAGATTCTTTATATTCTATTCCTGAGCTTACTAAGAAAAAAATAAATACATATAGAATTATATCTAATCCCGGTTGTTATCCAACTTCTGTTCAAATACCATTAATCCCGTTAATTAATAGAAAATTAATTAACACAAAAAATATTACTATCGACTCAAAGTCTGGTTTCTCTGGTGCAGGAAAAAATTTAACAAAAAAATTTACTCATAAAAATCTATATTCGTCTATTTTTGCTTACAGCACCAAAAATCACAGACATGTATGTGAGATGGAACAACAATTAACTTTATTTACTAATAAGAAAATTGATTTTTCTTTTAACCCACATTTGCTTCCAACATTTAGAGGAATTTTAACTGCTATATATGTGCAAACTAAAAAAGGTAAGTCTGGAAAAATTTTGAGAAATTCTCTTAAAAAATTTTATAAAAAATCAAAATTTGTAAGAATCCTTAAACTCAATACTGAAATTGGTTCAGGGAACGTTTTAAATACAAATAATTGTGAAATATCTGTTTGTGAAACAAAAGTGAAAAATAAGATTGTTATATTTTCAGCAATAGATAATCTTGTAAAAGGTGCCTCTGGTCAGGCTATACAAAATATGAACTTATTGTATAACTTCTCTGAAAATTTAGGATTAAAATGAAACATATATATTTTTTATTTATATTTATGTTTTTATTAAATTGCAGTAAGTCTAAAACAGTTTTAATATGTGGAGATCATGTTTGTGTAAATAAAGCAGAAGCTAATCAATATTTCGAAGAAAATCTTTCAATAGAAGTAAAGGTCATAGAAAAAAAAACCAGGAATTCTTTTGATTTAGTTGAATTAAATTTAAATAAAAATCAAGGAAAAAGGGAGGTTAATATTTCTCCAAAAAAAAATACAGATAAAAATGTAAAAGTTTTATCGAAAAAAGAAATTTCTATTATTAAAGAAAATATTAAAAATAGAAAAAAAGGAACTCAAATTGCTAAAAAGATATA
>CACBFE010000009.1 GCA_902538445.1 uncultured Pelagibacteraceae bacterium
AATGAAAATGTAATAGTTGGTTCAGGGGCTGGTGGTTCAACCGTTGCTTATGAGCTTCTTAAAAAAAATAAAGACTCAATTATTTTAGAGGAGGGTCCGAACATAAATGAAATTAATAAATCCAATATAGGGATAAGTATTGCTAATTTATATAAAAATAATGGCGCAACTCCAATTTTTTCATTCAACGGTGGTCCGCTAATAGGGTATGGTCAAGGTTCATGTGTGGGTGGTTCAACTTATGTAAATGCCGGATATTTTTCAGGGACACCTGAGTGGGTTTATAACCAATGGCTCAAACAAGAGCGGTTAAAAACTTCCTATTCTGAATTTCAAAAACTCTATGAGGAGATTAAATCAGAAATTAATGTTTCAACTGAAAATATAACAAAATTAGATGGGGCCTCAGAAATAATGGGTTTAATAGCAAATAAGAAAAAATTTAAAATTGAAAAATGTGAAAGATTTTCAGATGGAATAACCGGGAATGAGAAAAATAATATGAACTCGACATATCACAAATCACTTTTAAAAAAAAATATACAAATAATTCATGACTGTAAAGTCGTTAAAATTCTTTCAAAAAATAATAGGGCTTACATGATAACAGTTAAAGATAAAAAGAATGGAAAAAAAGTTAATATAAAATTTAAAAATCTTTTTATTTGTTGTGGTCCAATAAGTTCACCGCATCTCTTAATGAAAAATAAATTAATTAATAATCAAAAAAATCAAAATAATTTTGAATTTCATATAAATTTTAAAGTCTTAGTTAAATTTAAGAAAGATACCAATTTGAATTTAAATCGAAGTTATGATCCAGACCATCCAGTAAGTGTATATTTTATGAGAGAATACGAGAGGGAGGGAGCTCTTTTATCTTCTGCTAATTCTGAATTACCTTACATGCTTGCTACCGCGAGTCATTTTAATGAAAAAATTAAAAGAGATATTTATCAAAACTTTAATAAATACTGTATGTACATTTACCAAATAAAATCAAATTCATTTGGACAAGTTAGAGATTTCTTTGGAAATCCATTTGTTGATTATAAATTTGATCAAAAAGACACTAGTTTTATAAAATCAGCTATAAATAGAGTAAGTAATTTTTTTCTTGAAAATGAAGCAGAAAAAATATTCTATCCCATTGAAGGTTCCACAGGGATAAAAAATTTAAAAGAATCAAATGAAGTTTCAGAAAATTTAAACGTAAAAAAATTACATTTAGTTTCAGTTCATGGAATGAGCAGTTTAAGAAGTGGGAAAGAGGAAAATTGTCATACCAACTACTCAGGCAAATTAAAAAATTATGAAAATATCTTTATAAACGATGCTAGTATTCTTCCTGGAAATACTGGAGAAAGTCCTCAAGCTAGCATAATGGTTATGGTAAAAAATAATATTAAAAACTTAAAACTTTAATGACTTTATATATCGCTCATAGACAAAATAATTTAAAAAACTTTAATATTCTAAAAAAATTAAAATTTGACGGTATAGAAATAGATTTAAGATCATCCGGTAAAAAAATTATTATAAATCATGATCCTTTCAAAAAAAGTCTTGATTTTTTAAAAAAAATAAAAAGTTTTAAAAAATTTTTCTTAATTATTGATATTAAATCATATGGTATATCTTTTAAGGTTTACAAATATTTAATTAGTAAGAAGTTTAAATTTTTATTGCTAAATTTGACCCAACCTGAATTTGTTGAGATGATTGGCAAAGGATTAAGTAAAAATTTATTTTTAAGGTATTCCATTTATGAAAAATTAAACTTTAATCAAAAAAAGATAAATAAAATTAATTGGATTTGGGTTGATTTTTTTGAGAATTATTTCCTTCCAAAAAAAGACTTTCTTTATTTCAAAAAATTTAAGAAGAAAATTTGTTTAACTTCACCAGATTTAGTTGGAAAACCTAAAAGTGAAATTAAAAGATATATAAAATATCTTAACAATAATTCAATTAAAGTGGATATGGTTTGTGTTAAACAAAAAAATATAGGTATATGGCAAAAATTCTACAAGTACTAAGAGACTTGTATGAAAAAACTTTATTTGGTGCGGTCGGAGAGACTCGAACTCTCACGGGAAACCCACACGCCCCTCAAGCGTGCCTGTCTACCAATTTCAGCACGACCGCAACGATTATGCGACAATAAATGAATGACAATTTAACCTCAAGTTGATAAATTAGAATTAGTATGTCTGTACAACAACCAAATTTAAACGGTTCTAGCGAGATTTACAAAAAAATCTCAAAATTTGTGCCTGAAAATGAATGGAAAATTCATGCTCCTTTAATTGAAAAAATTAATAAATTAAAAAAAGAAAAAAATGCAATTATTCTTGCACATAATTATCAAACTCCAGAAATTTATCACGGAGTAGCAGACATAGCAGCGGACTCTTTAGCTCTGGCAGTGGAGGCTGCCAAAACTTCCGCTGATAAAATTATAATGTGCGGAGTTCACTTCATGGCTGAAACAGCAAAACTAATGAACCCAAAAAAAAAAGTTTTTTTACCGGATATGCAAGCGGGTTGTTCTTTGGCAAGTTCAATTACTGGAAAAGACGTAAGATTATTAAAAAAAAAATATCCAGGTGTTCCAGTGGTATCTTATGTTAATACCTCTGCCGATGTAAAAGCAGAAACCGATGTTTGTTGTACTTCTGCTAATGCTGTTAAAGTAGTTGAGTCTTTAAACGTAGAAAAAGTTATTTTTCTTCCAGACCAATATTTGGCAGATTACGTTGCAAAAAATACAAAAATTAAAATTATTTCTTGGAAAGGAACTTGTATTGTTCATGAGCAATTTACTAGTAAAGAAATTGAAGATATTAAAAATCAAAACCCAGGTATTAAAGTCATTGCTCACCCTGAATGTCCACCGGATGTGATTGAAGCATCTGATTTTGCTGGGTCAACTTCGAGTATGATTAAATACGTAAAAGATAATCAACCTAAAAAAGTGATGCTGGTAACTGAATGTTCTATGAGTGATAACGTCGAAGCTGATAATCCAAATGTATCTTTCATCAAGCCTTGCAATCTTTGCCCTTATATGAAAAAAATTGATTTAGAAAAAATCTTAGATTGTTTAAAAAATGACACTAATGAAATAGTTTTAGATAATAAAACTATAGAGGCTGCGAGAAAATCTGTAATTAGAATGACCGAAATTGGTCGTTAGATCGGTGCAAAAATTAAATCAGTCTTATATTAAAAAAGTTGTAATGAAAGCCCTAGAGGAAGATTTGAGGCCTAGAGGTGATGTAACTACTAAACTCATAAATTCAAAAAATAAAATAATTAAAGCTAAGATCGTAGCTAAACAAGATGGAATAATTGCTGGAATGGAATTCTGCAAAACAGCCTTTAAATTGATTGGAAGAGAAACAATCTTTATCAAAAAAATCTCTGATGGTAAAAAAATTAAAAAAAATAAAATGATTGCTGAAATACGAGCTAAAATTAAAACAATCTTAATTGCCGAGAGAACTGCACTAAACTTTCTTAATCACGCTTCGGGTATCGCAACGTTAACTGATAAATTTGTAAAAAAAACTAGTAAAAAAACTAAGATATGTTGTACCAGAAAAACTACTCCTAATTTGAGAGCTCTTGAAAAGTATGCTGTTAAAAAAGGTGGAGGATATAATCATAGGTATAATTTAAGTGATGAAATCCTGATTAAAGATAATCATATTAGTGCATCTAGTGGCCTTAGAGATTTGGTAAAGAAAGCTGTAAAAACAAAAAAAAGAGTTACAGTAGAAATTGAAAATATTAACCAACTTAAACAAGTTTTAGGTCTAAAGTTTAAAAGAATACTTTTTGATAATATGAAAACTTCACTAATAAAAAAGTGCTTAAAACTTTGTAAAAATAGGTATCAAACGGAGTATTCAGGAAATGCATCGCTAAAAAATATCAAACAAATATCAAAAACAGGAATAAATAGAATATCTGTCGGGGCAATTACACATAGCGCAAAATCATTTGATACAACTTTATTATTTAAATAATTCAGCTTGAGCAGCAGCTAATCTTGCCACTGGGACTCTGAATGGAGAGCAGGAAACATAGTTAAGTCCTGTTCTAGAACAAAATTCGATACTCTTTGGATCTCCACCATGCTCGCCACAAATTCCTAACTTAATATTCTTATTTGTTTTCCTACCTCTTGAGGAAGCTATTTCCACTAACTCACCTACTCCATTTTGATCAATGCTTACAAATGGATCTACGTCGAAAATTTTATTATCAATATAATCATTTAAAAATTTTCCTGAGTCGTCTCGGCTTATCCCTAATGTAGTTTGTGTTAAATCATTAGTTCCAAAGCTAAAAAAATCAGCATGTTTTGAAATAGATTTTGCTTGTAAAGCAGCGCGAGGTAATTCGATCATAGTGCCTACCATATATTCAAGTTTTAATTTATTTTCTTTTTCTATTTCTTTAGCAATTTTATTGACTAAAGATCTTAAAATTTTAAGTTCGGAGTCCGTTGAAACCAAAGGGATCATAATTTCTACAAAAGCTGCTTTTACTTTTTGTTTTTTTAATTCGACTATAGCTTCAAATATTGCTCTACATTGCATCTCATAAATCTCTGGGAAAGAAATGGCTAGCCTGCATCCTCTATGCCCAAGCATAGGATTTTCTTCATGAAGTTCTGCTATTCTATCTTTAACCTCCTTCGCTGATAAATTTAAAGATCTTGCTACTTCCTCTATATCTTTCTCAGCTTTTGGTAAGAACTCATGAAGTGGTGGGTCTAATAATCTTACTGTAACCGGTAAACCTGACATAACTTTAAATATTTTTTTAAAGTCTTCTTTTTGATGAGGTAAAAGTTTATCTAATGCACTATTTCTGTCCTCTTTTGATTTTGACAAGATCATTTGTCTGACAGATAGAATTCTTTCTTCATCAAAAAACATATGCTCAGTTCTACATAAGCCAATTCCTTCTGCGCCAAAATCTCTAGCTGTTTTGCTATCTGCTTCGGTTTCAGCGTTTGTTCTCACCTTTAATTTTCTAAATTCATCAGCCCATTTCATTATTGTTGAGAAGTATCCAGAAATTTCAGGTTGAACAGTAGGCACTAACCCTTTCATTACTTTTCCGCTTCCACCGTCAATAGTAATAACGTCTCCTTCTTTAATTATAACATTTCCAGCTTTAAATTGTTTTAATTCATAATCTATTGTTATTTCACTAGAACCTGAAACACATGGTCTACCCATTCCTCTTGCAACAACGGCAGCATGGCTTGTCATGCCTCCCCTTGCTGTAAGAATTCCCTTTGCAGCATGCATTCCGTGTATATCTTCTGGTGAAGTTTCCAATCTTACTAAAATAGTATCTTGCATCATTCCATTTAATTTTTCTGCTTCGTCAGCTGTAAAAACAACTTTACCACTCGCAGCCCCTGGTGATGCTGGTAAACCTGAGGCAATTACTTCTTTCCTAACTTTGTCATCTAAAGTTGGATGTAATAAAGTGTCTAAAGTATTTGGATCAATTCTTTTAATTGCTTCTTTTTTTGAAATTAATTTTTCTTTAACCATATCCACTGCAATTTTAATTGCAGCTTTAGCAGTTCTTTTTCCTGACCTTGTTTGAAGCATCCAAAGTTTATTATTTTCAACTGTAAATTCAATATCTTGCATATCTTTATAATGCTTTTCTAACTTTAGAAATATTTTTGACAATTCTTTATAAACTTTAGGCATAGCTTCTTCCATTGAAGGGTCGTTTGAACCAGAATCTTTTTTTGCTTTTTTCGTAATGTATTGAGGAGTTCTTGTACCCGCTACAACATCCTCGCCTTGTGCATTTATTAAAAATTCACCAAAGAAAGAATTTTCACCTGTTGATGGATTTCTAGTAAATGCAACACCAGTAGAGCAATCATCACCCATATTTCCAAACACCATTGCTTGAACATTTACAGCTGTACCCCAATGATCTGGAATTTGATTTAATTTTCTATAAGTTTTTGCTCTTTGGCTGTCCCAGGATAAAAATACAGCGTTTATAGCTCCTAATAATTGTTCTTTTACATCTTGAGGAAAATTAATTTTTTTTTCTTTTTTTACTAACTCTTTAAAATTAATAATTAAACCATCCCAATCACTCTCATCTAAATCTGTGTCTAGCAAAACTCCTTTAGTTAATTTGTAATTATCGATTAATTCTTCAAACAAATGTCCCTCTACGCCTAAAACTACATTGCTATACATTTGTATAAATCTTCTATAGCTATCCTTTGCAAATCTTCCGTTAGATGTTTTCTTTTTTAATGACACAACTGTTTTATCATTAAGACCAAGATTTAAAATTGTGTCCATCATACCAGGCATTGAAATTCTAGCTCCTGATCTAACTGATACCAGTAATGGATTTTTAAGATCACCGAATTTCTTTTTAGTTTTCTTTTCAATATTTTTAAGCTCTGACTCAATGTTTTGAATTACTTTTTTTGGTAATTTTTTTTTATTTTTATAAAAAAGATCACAAACATCTGTTGTTATGGTGAATCCAGGAGGAACGGGTAAGCCTAATCTACCCATCTCACCGAGATTCGCACCTTTTCCACCTAAAATATTTTTTTTATTTTTTAACTTTTTTGCAGATTTATCGTCAAAGCTAAATACTATTTTTGCCATCTCCTGCCCTCTAATTTTGAAAAATCAATAAAATTATCAAAAGTGTTACAGAACATTTTTAACAACTCTAATCGATTATTTTTAATATCTTGATTTTCATCATTTACTACAACATTGTCAAAAAAATTATCCGTTGATTCTTTTGTTTCAGAAAGCTTTATTAACAGGCTTTCATAGTCTTTATTATCATCTTTGACAGTAAATGCCTTTCGTATTTCGTTTATTTTTTCATGAAGTATTTTTTCTTCATCTTTTCTAAATAATACAGCATCCGGTCTACCAGTGATATCTTCTCCGGCTTCATCTAAAATGTTTGAGGCTCTTTTATAAGAGCTGATTGCATTAAGCCCAATACCTTTATTTTTATATTTATTCATTAAAATTGTCTTTTTATAAAGGGCTAAGAAATTGTCCCCAGCGTGGGAACTGATTGATGCCTCAATAATATCAGTTTTGATATTTTTAATTTTTAATACATTTCGCATTCTTTCCTTAATAAACTCTAGAATCTGTTTTTCTGCTTTATCATTTTTAATTTCAACACCCTGTTCTTGATAAAGTCTTATGGCGTAACTAATTAAATCCCTAAGTTTAAATGATAATTTGTTTTCAATAATTATTCTAAGCAACCCAATAGCAGCGCGTCTTAAAGCAAATGGATCTTTAGAACTTGTAGGTTTTTCATCGATTACAAAAAAACCAACTAAGTTATCTATCTTATCTACAATTGAAATAGAGTAACTAAAAGGTTTTTTAGGCAAAACTGACGTAAGGCCTGTTGGTAAATAATGATCGCACACTGAATTGGCCACGTCTTTCTCAAAACCTTGTGCCAAAGCAAAGTATTTTCCCATTATACCTTGAAGTTCTGGATATTCTCCAACTAAGTCTGAACATAAATCAGATTTTGAAATTGAGGCTGCAACTTGAACTTTTTCTTTATTAATATTTAAATCGTCTGATAATATGCCTGCTAATTTTCTAAGTCTTTGAGTTTTGTCGTAAATAGTTCCTAATTTTTCATAGAAAATTACCGATTTGAGATTAGCTATTTGTTTAATCAAATTTTTGGATCTATCTTTATCCCAGAAAAATTTGGCATCTGCTAGTCTTGCCTCAACCACCCTTTTATTACCTTGGATAATTAATTTTTTTTCATCTTTTTTATTTGCTACAACAAAAAAATGATTAGTCAGCCTATCTCTACTATCAAAAATTGGAAAGTACCTTTGATGTTTCTCTAGAGTAGATATTATAATTTCTTTGGGTATTTCTAGATAAACTTTACTAAAACTTGCATGAAGTAAATTTGGATCCTCTACAATATTAACTACTTCTTCTAAAAGTTGTGTATTTAGGTTTTCTTTATATTGTCTAGACTGAGAAAATGAACTGATCTTTTTAAGAATGATCTCTTCTCTTTCTTTATGATCTATAATAATTTTGTTAGTTTTTAAAAAATTTAGGTAATCTTTAAAATCTTTTATTTTTTTTGTTTTTGTAACTAAATCTTGTTCTATTATTATTTCATCCGTTACATCAAGATGCTCAAAATTAAATGGTAATTTTTTATTATTATAACTAGCAAAGATTGATCTAAGAGGCCTTCCCCACATCAAATTATGATCTGACCATTTCATTGATTTTTTCCAGTTAATTGATCCAATCGCTTTTGGAATGATTTTAATTAATAAGTCTTCTACTAGAATTGATTGGGATTTTGTTTTGATAAAATAAAATTTACCCTTTTCAGTACCTTTTTCAATTAAGTCTTTCTGCAAAACGTTTTTGGCTCGAAGAAATCCTTGGATCACTTGATCAGAAGATCCTACCTTGGGTCCTTTAATTTCTTTAGATTCTATCTCAATTTTTTCAGCAAGATCTTTTATAAATAGCGTTAATCTGGTTGGAGAAGAATAAACCGATAATTCTTTGTACCTTATATTCTCTTCTTTAAAGGTGTTTTCAATAAATATTTTAATTTGAGATCTAGCTCCTATTTGTAGTTGTGGTGGAATTTCTTCACTGTATAATTCCAATAAAAGTTCTGCCATAATTTAACTTTGTGAACTTAACCACAATGCGCCACAACCTTTCGCAAGTTCTCTAATTCTAGTTATGTAACCAGTCCTTTCTGCGACACCGATCACTCCACGGGCATCTAATAAATTGAATATATGACTAGCTTTAAGACATTGATCGTAGGCTGGTAAAGAAAGCTTTTTTTCAAGTAAAGATTTACATTCATTTTCAGTATTTTCGAAATTTTTGAGTAGAGTATCAGTATTTGCTAATTCAAAGTTATAAACAGAAAATTCTTTTTCAGCTTGAAAGAAAACTTCTCTATATTTAATTCCCTCATTGTTCCAATCTAGATCAAATACATTATTTTTTCCCTGAACAAACATACAAAGTCTTTCAAGACCATAAGTAATCTCTACTGGCACAGGTTTACATTCTATACCTGTCATTTGTTGAAAATATGTGAATTGTGTTATTTCCATTCCATCACACCAGACTTCCCAACCTAAACCCGCCGCTCCTAATGTTGGGCTTTCCCAATCGTCTTCAACAAAACGAATGTCATGATTTTTTACATCTATACCTATAGCTGCTAAACTTTTAAGATAAAGTTGTTTAATATTTTTTGGTGATGGTTTTATAATTACTTGGTATTGATAATAATGTTGTAACCGATTAGGATTTTCCCCATATCTTCCATCTGTTGGTCTTCTTGATGGTTGAACATAAGCTGCTTTCCAGGGCTTCGGCCCAAGAGATCTTAAAGTAGTTGCGGGGTGAAAAGTTCCAGCTCCAACTTCCATGTCGTAAGGTTGTAAAATTACACATCCATTTTTACCCCAGAATTTTTGTAAATTAATTATTATATCTTGAAACGACAAAAAATTTAATTTTTTAGTTATTTTTTTTATTACTTTTTTTTTAGCTGGCATTTATAAACCAAATTTTTGCCACATCGATTTTTCTTCTATGATATTAACTAGTCTCTCAACGGGATCTTGAATTGAGGAAGATAGTTTTCTTGCAATAAATCCTTTTGGTTTTTCAAAATTTTTAATAATTACTTTGTCACCGAATTTTTCTTTTAAAATTTGATCTGCGTTTCCTATTCCGTCAATTAATCCTAGATTTAAAGATGTTTTACCAGTCCAAAATTCACCTGTAAAAATATTATTTTTTTCAGGATCTTTAAGTTTAGAGCCTCTGCTTGTTTCAACAACTTTAATGAAATCAGCATGTAATTCTAACTGAATACTCTTAAGTCTTTTAACATCTTCCTCTTTCTCATCTACAAATGGGTCTAGAGTGCTTTTATTTTTTCCAGCAGTATAAACCCTTCTCTCAACTCCAATTTTTTTTATCAAATCTTTAAATCCAAATGATGCTGAAATAACACCAATTGATCCGATAATAGAACTTGAATTTGCATAAATTTCATCACCAGCACAGGAAATTAGATAACCACCTGATGCAGCAACATCTTCTGCAAATATAATTACCTTGACTTTATTTTTTTCTGCTAATTGTCTGATGTAACTATAGATTAAATGTGATTGTACTGGAGATCCTCCGGGAGAATTAATCGATATAGCAACATGAGTAATCTTTTTTAATGAAAATGCTTTTTTAAGTATTTCTCTTTGGCCAGCTAGATCTATTCCTTTGTTGAATCGGCCAGTTGAACCGATAACGCCGGTAAGCCTTATATGTGGAACTATTTTTTTCTTTTTGAATATTGAAAACATAATTAAGATGATTGTTATTATTCTTATAGCAGCAATAAATTAAATTTTAATATTAAATTACGCTACTTATAGTTGAATTATAGGTGCGTCACCACGTTACCATTTAAAATTTTATTATTAATAAAATCGATTGTAAGTAAAGTCTATGGGATCAGTTATACCACTAAAAAAGTCTGCTAACTCAGCATATCTCGAACTTAAAAATATGCTCGGAGTAAAATTGCAAAAAGTTGAAAGTTTAATAGATCAAAAACTTAAAAGTGATGTTGATTTGATTGAAAAGATGAGTGGACATCATTTGAAATCGGGTGGCAAAAGACTAAGAGCATTGCTAACTTTAGAATCTGCTAAACTAACTGGATACAAAGAGGATGTGAGAGATATTAATCTTGCAGCATGCGTAGAGTTAATTCATTCAGCAACATTACTACATGATGATGTAATCGATGAAAGTTCATTGAGAAGAGGAGTTAAAACAACTAACTCTATTTGGGGCAATCAGTCATCAATTTTAGTTGGAGATTATCTTTTGAGCAGATGTTTTGAAATCATGGTACAAGACGGTGATCTTGAAGTGCTACAGCTTCTATCATCAACTTCTGCAAAAATAGCTCAGGGAGAAGTGCTTCAACTACAACATAAAGGTGAAGCAGATCTTTTAGAGGAAACATACATAGATATCATTAATTTGAAAACTGCAGCTCTTTTTGCTGCTGCAACAAAAACAGGCGCTTGTATTTCTGGAAGTAATGAAAAAGAAAAAAAAGCTCTAGAGTCATATGGGAGAAATTTAGGTCTTGCTTTTCAAATAGCAGATGATGCACTCGATTATTACGCTAAAGAAAAATTTTTTGGTAAGGAAATTGGAAAAGATTTTTACGAGGGTAAAGTAACACTACCTCTAATTACAATTTTTCAAAAAGGAAATCAGGAGGAAAAAGAATTTTTAACAGAAATAATGAAGAAAAATAAAAGAACTGAAGAAGATTTTAGTGAAACTTTAGCTTTAATTTTTAAATATAAAGCGGTTGAAACAAGTTTAAAAAAGGCAGAATATTTTGTTAATGTTTCTTACGACGCTTTAGCAATATTTCCAGATAGTGAAGATAAAAGAATCTTGCAAAGTTTAACTAGCTTTAGTTTAAATAGATCCTTTTAAGGATAAAGAAGTTCCTTTTCCCATTTTCCATTTTTATTTTTATAATTTAATCTCTCGTGAATTCTTCCTTCTCCATCAACCCAGAATTCAATTTCGTCTGGCAGAACTCTCCATCCGGACCAATGAGGAGGTCTTGGTACATTGTTTTCATCAGGATATTTTTTTTCAAATTCTTTGATCTTTTCTAGAAAAGTATTTCTTTTATCTAACGTTTGTGATTGTGAGGATGCCCAAGCACCTATTCGATTTTTATATGGTCTAGAATTATAGTAATCATCCGCTTCTTTTTTTGTTACTTCCTCTACGCTTCCAATTACTCTGACCTGGCGTCTTAAACTTTTCCAATGAAAGCACATTGATGCTTTAAGATTTTCCTTAAGCTCATTTCCTTTTTTACTATTAAAATTAGTATAAAAAACAAAACCTTTATCACTTAGTCCTTTTAGTAAAACCATTCTAACATTGGGCTGATTGTTTTTATTAGATGTAGCAACCGCTACTGCGTTTGGATCATTAATTTCAGTCTTCTCAGCCTTGGTAAACCATTTTTTGAACAATTCTATCGGATTATCCAAATCTTCAAAGCAACTGTCTATACCAAGGGAATTTTTGCCATTTTTTTGATTCATATATTTATTAAAATAAACTATACATTATTTGCTTATGTCTTTTAATACTTTTGGAAAAATATTCCGTTTTACCACTTGGGGAGAGTCCCACGGCCCAGCTATAGGCTGTGTGATTGATGGTTGTCCTCCCAATATTCCGCTAGCTGAAAAAGATATTCAAGCTGATATGGATAGAAGGAGACCTGGGCAGTCTAAATTTACTACTCAAAGGAAAGAGCCAGACAAAGCAATTATTCTTTCGGGTGTCTTTGAGGGCAAAACAACAGGCACACCAATATCAATTATCATTCACAATGAGGATAAGAAATCTAGAGATTATGAATCTATCAGAAACAAATTCAGACCTGGACATGCTGATTATACTTATTTTAAAAAATACGGTATTCGAGACTTTAGAGGGGGCGGTCGCCAATCTGCTAGGGAAACAGCCAGTAGAGTTGCGGCAGGTGCTGTTGCTCGAATAGTATTAAAAAAAATTTTAGGTAAAAAATTTAATGTTATTGGTGCTGTGACTCAATTAGGTTTAATGTCATGTGATAGGTCAAATTGGAACAACGCGGAAATAAGAAAAAACCCTTTTTTCTGTCCTGACAAAAAATCTGTTAAGTTATGGGAAAACTATCTTTTAGCAGTAAGAAAAGCAGGATCATCGTGTGGTGCAATAATTGAATTGAGAGCTACTGGAATTCCAGTTGGTTTAGGAGCGCCCATCTATTCTAAACTTGATACTGACATTTCAGCTGCGTTAATGAGTATCAATGCGGTTAAAGGTGTAAATATAGGATCGGGTATGAATGCTGCATTTTTAAGCGGTGAAGAAAACTCTGACGAAATAAGAAAAAGTTCAGGAAAAATAAAATTTAAAACTAATCATGCTGGTGGAATTCTTGGAGGAATTTCGTCGGGCCAAGATATTGTTGCATCTTTTGCAGTGAAACCGACTTCATCTATTTTAACTAGCAGGAAAACTATAGATAAAAAGGGCAAGAACACAAATATTTCTGTTAAAGGACGTCATGATCCATGCGTAGGAATTAGAGCAGTGCCTATTGGCGAGGCAATGATCAATTGCGTTTTACTTGATCATTTATTAATGCACAAAGCGCAGTGTGGTTAATTAGAAATCTTATTTCTATTTTTGGCTAAAATAATATTTGAATTAAGTGTCTCTTCAACTTTGTTAGCAATAGATGAACTATCCAAACCTGCGGTTTCATACATTTTCTCAGGTGTATCTTGATCAATGAAAATATCTGGTAAGATCATAGATCTAAATTTCAAACCTCTATCAAATATTCCTCTATCCGATAAAAATTGCATTACATGAGAGCCAAAACCGCCTATAGACCCCTCTTCAATTGATATTAAAACTTCATGATTAGATGCTATCTCCATAATTAATTTTTCATCCAATGGTTTAGCAAATCTTGCATCAATAATTGTACAATCAATTCCTTTCTTTAATAGTTTTTCTGAAGCTTTTTTACATTCTTCTAATCTTGTTCCAAAATTTATTAGAGCAACTTTTTTTCCCTCTTTAATTACTCTACCTTTTCCAATTTCAAGGGTTTCTTTTATGGAAGGTAGCTCAACCCCAATTCCATTTCCTCTAGGATATCTAAAAGCAGATGGGCGATCATTAATATTAATTGAGGTATTAATCATTTTAACTAATTCGGACTCATCGCTAGCAGCCATAACAACAAAATTTGGTAAAGTTGAAAGATAAGTTATATCAAAAGAACCAGCATGTGTTGGTCCATCTGCGCCAACTAGTCCTGCACGGTCTATAGCAAATCTTACGGGTAATGATTGCAAAGCAACATCATGGACCACTTGATCATAAGCTCTTTGAAGAAAAGTTGAGTAAATTGCAGCATAAGGCTTAAATCCTTCTGTCGCTAATCCAGCGGCAAAAGTGACTGCATGTTGTTCGGCTATCCCTACATCAAAAGTTCGTTCTGGAAATTTTTTCTCAAATAAATTTAAACCTGTTCCAGATGGCATAGCTCCGGTAATCCCAATAATTTTTGTATCTTGTTCAGCGTGTTTTATTAAGGTTTCAGCAAAAACCTTTGTATACGACGGAATATTTGATTTTGATTTAGCCTGTTCTCCAGTTGAAACGTTAAATTTAGATACTCCATGATATTTATCACCTGAGTCTTCTGCAGGTTTATATCCTTTTCCTTTTTGTGTTCTGACGTGAATTAAAACAGGTCCTTGATGATTAGAGTTTTTTACATTTTCAAAGATTTGAACTAAATTTTCAACATCATGACCGTCTATTGGTCCTACGTAATAAAAACCTAGCTCACTGAATAACGTTCCTCCAGTTACAATATTTCGCAACAAATCTTCAGCTTTGCCAGCTTTTTGGCTAAACCTTTTCGAAAAAGATGAAATAATCATTTTTAACGTTTCTCTTAAACTAAAATATAATTTCCCAGATAAAAGTTTAGCTAAGTAGTTGCTCATAGCCCCAACGGGTCTTGCTATAGACATGTCATTGTCATTTAAAACAACTATTAATTTTGATTTTAGAGCACCAGCATTATTCATTGCCTCGTAGGCCATACCCGCGCTCATCGCTCCGTCACCTATCACTGCAATAACATTGTTATTATTATTTGATAATTTTTTTGCAACCGCCATACCAAGTGTTGAGGAAATAGATGTAGAACTGTGCGCTGCACCAAAAGGATCGTATTCGCTCTCGGTTCGTTTAGTAAATCCTGATAGACCTCCACCTTTACGGAGTGTTTTAATTTTATCTCTTCGACCAGTTATAATTTTATGCGGATAGCACTGATGACTTACATCCCAGACTAATTTGTCCTTAGGTGTATCAAAAACATAATGTAAAGCCACTGTCAACTCTACTACTCCTAAGCCTGCACCTAAATGGCCTCCTGTTTCTGAAACTACATCAATTAGCTCATCCCTTAACTCATCAGAAATTTGTTTAAGGTCATCTTTTTTAAACTTTCTTAAATCAGCCGGAAAGTTTATTTGTTTTATAAGTCTGCCCATTAAAATTTTCTCTCTAAAATAAATTTTATCGTTCTACGTAACTCCTCTGCTTTTTTTCCATGTTTTTCTAATTTTCGCAATATTTTTCTCTTTAAATTATTTCCATAATTTTGTGCTTTTTTCTCTCCAACTAAGTTTAATAGAGTTGATTTTCCTTTTTTGTTATCTTTTTTAACTGGTTTTCCTACAAGTTTTTTGGATCCTGTTTTATCTAAAAAATCATCAGAAAGTTGAAATAACAAACCTATGTCTTCACCTAAATTACTTAAAAATTTTTTTTCTTTATAAGTTTTATTCGCTAGCACTCCAACTGAGTACAAGCAGAAATTAAACAATTTTCCTGTTTTTTTCTTTTGCATATCTATTATTTGATTTATTTTTTTTTTCTTATTTTCAAATTTTAAATCTAGTTCTTGTCCACCAGCAATACCTGTATGACCAGAACAACTAGCCAAAGAATTTATAATTTCGTTTTTCTTTTTAGAATCTATAGAATATTTTTTACACGTTATAATTTCGAAGGCTAAAGTAAGCAACGAACTTCCAGCTAAAACTGCTGAAGCTTCACCAAATTTAATATGTGTTGATGGTTTTCCTCTTCTAATAGAGTCGTTATCCATACATGGTAAATCATCGTGAATTAAAGAGTAAGAGTGAATGCATTCAACTGCTGCACAAATATTTAAGAGTTTTTTTTCAGCTAAATTAAATATTTTTCCAGCATCTAATATAATAGTTGATCTAATTTTTTTTCCACCAGAAATAATTCCATATTTCATTGGTTTGACCAGTAATGAACGACTTTGATCACTTAAAAAATCAATCAAAAACTTATCAACTTTAAAAGCATTTTTTATTAATTTTTTTTTAATCATTATTTTTTTTTTCTGAAATTTCCTTGAATTTTTTTTTAAATAATTGATCTATATGTTTGTTAAGATGAATAAGCCTTTGATAATCGCCAATAGACTCATCTAAATTAGTCTCTTGTTTTTCCAATTTACTTAAAATTTCGTCAATTTCGTCTCTAGTTTCTTTTAATGATTTACTTTTTATATCAGCTGGAATATTTTCACTTTTCATCTTTAAATAATATTTACATTATGAAAAATAGCTATTCAAATATATATTCTTTTAACAAAAAAATTCTCAAGAAATCTATTAATAATCTTAAAAATGGTAATGTTCTAGGGTTGCCCACAGAGACAGTTTATGGACTTGCTGGAAATGCTTACTCAAAAAGTTCA
Organism: uncultured Pelagibacteraceae bacterium; assembly: GCA_902538445.1. Taxonomy (GTDB): domain Bacteria; phylum Pseudomonadota; class Alphaproteobacteria; order Pelagibacterales; family Pelagibacteraceae; genus Pelagilacustribacter. The sequence continues at coordinate 16,519 of CACBFE010000009.1, forward strand.
GTTCAGAAAATATACAAGTTAAAGGCTAGACCTAAATCAAACCCTTTAATTATTCATTATTACAGTTTAAAAAATATATTAAGCGATGTTATTATTAATGATAATTTTAGAAAACTTTATAAAAGTTTTTGCCCTGGACCAATTACATTTATTTTAAATAAAAAACCCAACTCAAGAATACATCCTTTCGCTTGTGCTAAAATGAATACTGTTGCAGTAAGATTCCCAAAACACGTTGTTATAAGGTCAATTTTAAAAAAAATTAATTTTCCTTTGGCAATGCCTAGTGCAAATAAATCTACTAATGTTAGCCCAGTTAATGCCAAAGATGTTTATGAAGAATTCAAAAAGAAAATTAAAATAATTGTAAATAGCGGTAAATGTAAGATTGGAATTGAGTCCACAGTTGTTGATCTTACTGGCTCTCCAAGAATTTTAAGGCCAGGGATTATCGATAAAAAATCAATAGAGAAAATTCTAAAAAAGAAGATAAAAAAGAACAATAAATATAAAAAAATTATATCACCAGGAATGTTTAAAAAACATTATTATCCCGGAATACCTGTAAAGATTAACCAAAAAAAACATGATGGAAAAAGTGCATATATATATCTTGGAAAAAAATTCCATAATAAAAAAGATTTTTTTACCTTAAGTAAAAATTTTGATTTAAATGAAGCTGCGTCAAATTTATATAAAATTTTAAGATTAGCAAAAAAAAGAGGGTATAAAAAAATTCAAATTAATAAAATTCCTAATCATGGACCTGGTATTGCTATTAATGATAGGATAAAACGAGCATCAAAATTTTAAATGAAATTAGAAGTTAAAAAACTTATAAAAAAATTCAAATCTACGATCGCAGTAAACAAGATTAGTTTCGAGATTAAAAAAAATGACACTTTAGGCCTTCTTGGTCCAAATGGTTGCGGCAAAACTACTTCTATTGGTATGATGTTAGGTTTAATAACACCTACAGAAGGTGAAATTTTTATAGACGGAATAAAATTAAATTCTAAAAATAGAATAAAGTTATTAAGTTCAATGAACTTTGCCTCACCATATATCGAACTTCCAAAAAAACTTACAGTAAAAGAAAATTTGGAAGTTTATGCAAGATTATATAGTGTTAATAATAGGACTGAGAGAATAGAAGAATTAGTAGAAGACTTAGGTTTAAAAAAACTTTTAAATAAAAAAACTGGTGAGTTATCATCTGGACAAAAAAATAGAGTTTCACTAGCTAAATCTTTAATAAATAAACCCAAATTACTTTTTTTAGATGAACCAACTGCCAGTTTAGATCCTGATATTGGTGATTTTGTCAGAGAATATTTAGAAAAATATAAAAATAAAAATGAGTTAACAATGTTGTTGGCCTCTCATAACATGGGTGAGGTAGAAAGGTTGTGTAATAAAATAATAATGATGAAACAGGGCACAATCGTTGATGAAGGTACATGTAGCGAGTTAATTGATAAACATGGTAGAGAAAACCTTGAAGATACATTTCTTAAAATTGCAAGGAGTAAAGATGAATTGGCATAAAATTTACGCTTTAAGTTTAAGGCATATATACTTAATAAAAGGATCATTTCCTAGAATTCTTGATTTGATTTACTGGCCAACAATTCAAATTTTTCTTTGGGGATTTATTTCTAAATTTTTCACGTTAAATTCAACTTATTATGAAAATACAGTAGGTATAATTTTAAGTGCAGCAATTCTTTATGACTTTTTATTTAGATCTAGTATTAGTTATAACATGATGTTTCTCGAGGAAATATGGAGCAGAAATTTTACCAATCTTTTTATTGCCCCTATTAAAATCAGTGAAATTATTTCTGCATTAACTTTTACAGCTATTTTTAGAACTTTAATCGGTTTAGTTCCTGCTGCTTTTTTAGCTATACCTTTATTTGGCGTCTCAATTTTTAAAATTGGCCTTCCATTAGTTTTTCTTCTTGTATCTTTATATATCTTTGGAGTAACATTAGGTCTTCTTGTGACCTCTGGTTTAATTCGATTTGGACCATCTTTCGAAAATATCGCATGGGCAAGTTTATTTTTCTTAGCTCCACTTGGTTGTATTTATTATCCAATTGAGATTTTACCTGATTGGCTACAATCTATAGCGAAATTACTACCTTTAGTTCATCTGTTTGAGGAAATGAGAAGTATACTTATTGATAATATTGTTAACTATTATGCTGTATTAAAAGCGTGCATTATTTCATTAGTATATTTTATAATAGGTATAATTGTATTTTATTGGTCTTACAATGGAGCTAAATTACGCGGAACTCTGATCAATATGGGGGAATGATTGCATAAATTTATCAAAAAAATAAAAAAATTTGAAACTAAACCATATGTAGTAAGAAAATTTTTAGATAATGAGGAAATTAAATCTTTTCAAAATCTTTATGAGGAACTTCCTGTAGAGATAAATAACACAAGACAAAAAATAATTAAAAAAAAATGGTCATTAGAATTTAATAAAGACTTGCAAAAAATATATACTCAAAAATTAAAAAAAGTAATAGGTGAACATGAAATGGATAATCCTGAGACTAAAGAAGGTTCAAAAAGCTTAGGATTATTTCAAGAAAGCTATATGCCTGTAACATTGCATGTTGATACCGGATTTGACTTTGAAAAAACTATTTATAAACAAACTTTATTACCTCTTACAAACACAGGTGAGACAATAATTTTTAAAAATCGATTTTATGGGTGCTCAACGACTTTTTCTATAGATCCTAAAGAATTATCTGCTAAGGGTTATAATAAAAGATCTTCAGAGCATCTCAAACTATTCGGGAGCCGTGACTTTGATAAAGAAACTTATAATGAATATTTGAAACATGAAGATATAAATAATCTTAAGGGTTTGGAGGTTGATTTAATTTTTAAATGGAAATTAGGAGATTTGTTAGTTTTTGACCGAACACAATTACACTGCTCCTCAAATAATATAAATAAAAAGAAACTTGGCTTTACAAGTTCTACAAAAAAAATATGAAATTAATTGATTGTTTCATGTATTTTGATGAAAATTTAATTCTTGATATAAGATTAAATACACTTAAAGATCACGTAAATGAATTTGTAATTGTTGAAGCTAAAAAATCTCACTCAGGTAAAGAAAAAAAAATCAATTTTAAAATTGAGAATTTTCCAAAGTTTAAAGATAAAATTAAATATTTTTTAATTGATTTGCCTTCGAAAGTTGAGTCAAACAAAAAAGGTTGGCATAAAAGTCATATAAGAGATCAGTTTCAAAGAAATGCTTTAAAAAAAGGGTATGAAAATTCTAGTGATAATGATCTAATTATGATTTCCGATATAGATGAGATTCCTAATCCAAACAAAATAAAAGAATTCAATTTTGTTAAAAATAAATATGCGTGCTTTATTCAAAAAAATTTTCATTTGAAATTAAATCTTTTAAATAAAACTAAACAAAACTGGGCAGGAACTAAAATATGTGTAAAAAAATATCTTAAGTCTCCTCAATGGCTGAGAAATTTAAAAACAAAAAAAAGACCCTTTTGGAAAATATACAAATCAAAAACTCCACAACTCATTTTTGATGGAGGTTGGCATTTTAATGATTTAAAAGACGTTGATGGATTAAGGGCAAAAATAATGAGTAGTGCCCATCAAGAAGAAAATATTCCTGAAATAAGTGATTTAAAAAAAATATCATCTCGTTTAAATAATTTAAAAGATATAAGGGGTAGAAATTATGAATATAAAAAAGTAAATATAGATAATTCTTATCCTAAATATATAATAAATAATTTAAATAAATTTAAAGATTGGATTATATAAAAATAATGAATATTTTATCAAGCAAATTTGAAAATCTCGAAGAGGTGTCAAAAAAAAATATAAAACTTTATAAAGAGAACGCTCCTTTTCCTCATATTGTATTTGAAAACTTTTTTGAAAGTGGATTTTTAAAAAAGGTTTTAAATGAGTTTCCTGATTTATCAAAAATTTCTAAAAGTGAAAAATATAATTCAAAAAATGAGGTAAAATTATCTTATAATCGATATGAAAATTTTTCTTATAATACTAAAATTCTTATTAACTTCCTAAATTCGAAAAAATTTTTGAATTTTTTAAATAACTTGACATCTGTGAGCGAGGAATTAATTGCGGATCCTGAATTATCTGGAGGTGGTTTACATCAAATCAAAAGAGGTGGGGTTCTTAAAATTCATACTGATTTTAATAAACATCCAAAAATAGATATTGATAGAAGATTAAACCTTCTGCTTTACCTAAATGAAAATTGGCAAGAGTCTTATGGTGGTAAATTGGAATTGTGGGATAAAGATATGAAAAAAGCTGTCAAAAAAATTTCACCTGATTTTAATAAAGTTGTAATTTTTTCTACTAATGACTTCAGCAATCATGGCCATCCTGAACCATTGGCTTGTCCAGAGAACACTTCTAGAAAATCAATTGCTTTATATTATTTTTCGAGTGGAAGGCCTGATAGTGAAATCAATAAGAATTTCGTAAAAAATACAACACGATTTAAGAATAGAGATGGCTATGATGAAGTTATACAAAAAAATGAAAAATTTAAAGACTTTTTAAGAGGATTTAAATTCTACAGATTCTTGAAAAATATTGAAAAAAAATATTTAAGAAAAAAAAAGTAATTATGGTGCGCCGGATAGGAGTCGAACCCATAACCTCCGGAGCCGAAATCCGGCGCTCTATCCAGTTGAAGCTACCGGCGCAAAGTGCATAATTTAAATCAATTTATGAATAATACAATTAAATTTTCTGTTGATAGAGAGAATAATGGCAAAAGATTAGATGTTTTTTTAGCAGGAAATATAAAAAAATTAACAAGATCATTTTTAAAAAAATTAATTGAAAATAAACAAGTCAAATTAAATAATAAAGTGCTTGAATTGCCATCGGCTAAAATCAAATTTAAGGATCTAATTATTGTCAATTTTATTGAAAATAATGATCGACAAATTTTACCAAAAAAAATTGATTTAGATATAATTTATGAAGATAAAGATATTTTAGTAATTAACAAACCCAAGGGCATGGTAGTTCATCCTGGAGCTGGAAATTATGAAAATACTTTAGTCAATGCCTTATTGTATAAATATAAAAGAAATTTATCTAATATTAATGGATTTTTGAGGCCAGGCATAATTCATAGAATAGATAAAGAAACGAGTGGATTGCTAGTTATTGCTAAAAATAATTTAGCTCATGCTAATTTAGGTGAACAGTTTAGCAGGCATACTATAAAAAGAAAATATCTTTGCCTATCTTGGGGAGTTGTGAGACCCTTAAATGGTAAAATTAGTACGTTAATAACAAGAGATAAAAAAAATCGGCAACTAATGTCAGTAAGCGATATAAGTGGGAAAAAAGCTATTACAAACTATAAAACTGTAAGAGTTTTTAATATTAAAAATATACCTAAGATAAGTTTGCTAGAATGTGAACTAGAAACTGGCAGGACACACCAGATCAGAGTTCATTTAAAATATAAAGGGTCTTCTTTGCTTGGAGATAAACAATACGGAAAAAAAAATATTAAATTTAAGAAAATAAATAATAATTTTTTTATTAAATTAAACGAGCTATCGGGTCAAGCTTTACATGCAAAAACTCTTGAGTTTTCTCATCCAAAGACCAAAAAATGGATGAAATTTAATTCAGATCTTCCAAATGGTTTTAAAAAGATATTGGATTTGCTTGAAAATTTAACAGATTGAAAAAAATAAATTTTGTATATAAATAAAAATAATGAGTGAAAAAAATCAAATAAGTAACTTACCTGTACCTTCGGTTGGAGGATTATCAATTTACTTAGCTCAGATAAAAAAATTTCCAATGCTTGATGCGGAGGAAGAATACATGTTAGCAAAAAATTGGAAAGAGAATGGAAATTTGAAAGCAGCACATAAATTAGTTACAAGTCATTTAAGATTAGTTGCAAAAATTGCAATGGGGTATCGTGGATACGGACTTCCAGTAAATGAATTAATTTCGGAAGGTAATTTAGGTTTAATGCAAGCAGTAAAAAAATTTGATCCTGATAAAGGATTTAGGCTTGCTACGTATGCAATGTGGTGGATCAAAGCTTCTATACAAGAGTATGTTTTAAGATCTTGGAGTTTGGTAAAAATGGGAACTACAACTGCTCAAAAAAAACTTTTTTTTAACTTGAAAAAAATAAAAAACCAGATTGCCCCAGGTCAAGATGGAGACCTTAGAGATGAACATGTAGATGAAATTTCAAAAAGATTAGACGTAGAAAGTCACGAAGTAGTAAATATGAATAGAAGAATGATGGGGCAAGAGAAGTCTCTTAATGATCCTATCAAAAGCGGTGAAACAGATGAATGGCAGGATTGGCTGGTTGATGACAGTTTAGATCAAGAATTGCTTATTTCACAAAAACAAGAATACGATGACAAAAAGGAATTATTAAATAGCGCTATGCAAATCTTAAATGATAGAGAAAAAGAAATTATCAAAGAGAGAAGACTTTCTGAGGAACCCAAGACTTTAGAAGAATTAAGTAAAAAATACAAAATTAGTAGAGAAAGAATTAGGCAGATAGAAACTAAAGCTTTTGAAAAATTACAAAAATCAATGATTAATGCCAGTAAGGCTAAAAATTTATTACCTTCTAATTAAGTTTTAAAAGGGTCTTCCACTAAAATTGTATCGTCTCTTTCAGGGCTTGTAGAAATGCTTGATATTCTAGCTCCTATAAAATCTTCCAAAGCGTGAACATATCTTAAAGCTTTGTCAGGCAAGTCTTTCAAATTTCTTATTCCTTGTGTCTTAATCTTCCAACCTGGAAAAGATTTATAAATTGGTTTAATGTTAAACTGATCTTCGGAGGCTGCTGGTAAGTAGTCTATTTTTTTTCCATTTAATTCATATCCAATGCACATTTTGATCTCATCTAATTCGTCAAGAACATCTAATTTTGTTAAAGCTATCCCATTAATCCCGGAAATTTTAATTGTTTGTCTTACTAAAACTCCGTCAAACCAGCCACATCTTCTTTTTCTAGCAGTGACAGTTCCAAATTCTTTACCTCTTTTACCCAAACTTTCACCAATTCCATCTTTTAACTCAGTTGGAAATGGTCCACTACCCACTCTAGTTGTGTAGGCTTTTGTAATTCCTAGGATGTAGCTAATTTTATTAGGACCCGATCCTGAACCAGTTGCGGCCGTTGCAGGCACGGTATTAGATGATGTAACATATGGATAAGTTCCATGATCTACATCTAAAAGTATACCTTGAGCACCCTCAAATAAAATTTTTTTTCTTTCGTTGTTAAACTGATCAATTTTTAGCCAAACAGGGTTTGCAAATTTAAGAATTTCAGGGGCTATCTTCAATAATTCTTTTTTTAATTCATCTTTTTCATATACCTTTTTATTTAAACCTTTTCTTATAGCATTGTGATGTGATAACACATATTCTAATCTGGTATTTAAATTACTTTCTGATCTTAAATCCATAACTCTTATTGATCTTCTTCCAACTTTATCTTCGTAGCAAGGACCAATACCTCTTCTTGTAGTTCCAATTTTCTCTTTGCCAGCGGTGTCTTCTCTAATCTCATCCATCTCTTTGTGAAACGGCAAAATTAGCGAAGCTGACTCAGAAATCATGAAATTTTCGGGAGTTACGCTTACACCTTGTTTTTTAATTTCCTCTATTTCACTTAATAAAGACCATGGATCAATAACAACTCCATTACCAAGAATTGAAATTTTTCCTTCTCTGACAATTCCTGAGGGTAATAATCTTAATTTAAATATTTTTTTACCAATTACTAAAGTATGACCGGCGTTATGACCTCCTTGAAATCTAACAACAACGTCAGCTTCGCTAGATAGCCAATCAACTATTTTTCCTTTTCCCTCATCTCCCCATTGCGATCCTACTACTACTACACTGCTCATTATCTAAATTTCTTATTTAAGTTAATTGAATTAAGATGATTTATTGGACCATTTCCTTTTCCCAAATTAAGATTTGATTTAATTGCATCATTAACATATTTAATTCCAAGCTCACAAGATTTAATCAAATCTTTTCCACATGATAAATATGTTGCTATTGCAGAAGATAATGTGCATCCAGTTCCATGGGTATTTGTTGATCTATATTTTTTACTTTTAAATACTTTAATATATTTTTTGTTAAGCAAAATGTCATTCATTTGTTTTGATTTTAAATGTCCGCCTTTAATTAAAACGTTTTTTGCACCTTTTCTAATTAAAATTTTTCCAGCTTTAATCATATCTTGAGGAGATTTAATTTTAATACCTGATAAAATTTCTGCCTCTGGAACATTAGGTGTTATTAATAAAATTTTTTTCATTAATTTATTTTTTATCAAAATTATTGCAGTATCATTTATCAGTTTTGCTCCACCTTTAGCTACCATAACAGGGTCTAGTACTACTTTGTTTATCTTTATATAATTTAAAGATTTTATAACAGCCTGAATAACTTGCTTTGAGTGCAACATCCCTATTTTTACAGAATTAGGTCTTATGTCTTTACAAGAAAATTCAATTTGGCTTGATATCTCCTTTGGTTTTATTGATACTATCGATTTCACTCCAGTAGTATTTTGAGAAGTAACTGCTGTAATAGCTGTCATTGCATAAGATCCTAATGAAGTAACAGTTTTTATATCTGCTTGGATACCAGCTCCACCTGAGGAATCCGAACCAGCAATTATAAGTACTTTTGAATTTGGTTTCATGATTTAATTGATTGACTTCTTTATTATATCAATACATTTTTTCATCAAAGAAAGATTAAATGACTCACACATAATCCTCACTTTAGGCTCTGTTCCTGAAGGCCTTACTAATAATCTTCCATTATTTTTAATAAGTTCGCTTGCAGATTTTATGGCTTTTTTACATTTGGAGGAGTGAATAATTTTTTTATCTTTTACTTTTATACTCAGTAGTTTTTGAGGTACTGGCTCATATACTTTAAATAATTTACTAGCCAGTTGACCTTTTCTAAGAGCAAATAAAGTTTCTAAAGCGACCAATAAACCATCTCCTGTTGTGGCAAATTTTCCTAAAATTATATGACCTGACTGTTCACCGCCCAGATTAAAATTATTTTTTTTCATTATTTCTTTGACGTACCTATCTCCAACTTTTGATCTTTTAAAATTTATTTTTTCACTTGAAAAAAATTTTTCTAAGCCGTAGTTAGACATTAAAGTTCCAACTACCCCTCCTTTTAAAATTTTTTTTTTTTTCCATCTTTTAGCTATCATTGCAATGATCTGATCTCCGTCTATTATTTGTGCTTTCTCATCACACATAATTACCCTATCTGCATCACCATCAAGAGCAATACCGAGATGCGCTTTAAATTTTTTTACGTATTTTCTTAAAATTTCAGGAAAAGTAGATCCACAATTATAATTTATATTTAATCCGTTAGGTTTAACACCAATTGAAAAAACCTTAGCACCTAAGTCTGATAGGATTTTTGGAGCAGCTTTGTATCCGGCTCCGTTGGCGCAATCTAAGACTATGCGCATACCTTTGAGGGTAAAATCACTAGGAAAATTTTTTTTTAAAATTTTTATATAATTCTCGTTGCCATCTTCTAATCTTTTTACCCTACCAAGTAATTTTGGCTCAGATAATTGACCTGTTATTTTTGTGTCAATTAAATTTTCAATTTTCTTTTCTATTTTATCAGATAGTTTCATTCCATCGGGTCCAAATAATTTTAGACCGTTGTCATGAAATGGATTATGAGATGCAGTAATCATAATACCAAGATTCGCTTTCATTTTCTTTGTAAGCATTGCAAGCCCATTAGTTGGAAGAGGTCCTAAAGTGTATATATGCATTCCTGCAGAAGCTAAGCCAGAAACTAAAGCTGGTTCAAGAGTATACCCGGATAATCTTGTGTCCTTAGCTATTATTGCTACTTGTTTTTTTTTCTTTAGATTTTTAAAATATGTTCCAGCTGCTAAACCAAATTTGAAAAATTTTTCTCCATTAATATTGCCAATATTTACTGTGCCTCTTATCCCATCAGTTCCAAAATATTTTTTTTTCATTTATTTAATAAAGTTTCAAATACTAAAAGCCCCTGTTTAATTTCTTTAACATTATGTACTCTGAAAATTTTAACTCCTTGTAAAAAACAATAAATTGTTGAGGACAAAGTGCCTCCAATTCTCTCTTTTGAATCATATTTTTCAGAAATCTCATTAATAAATCGTTTTCTAGATGTTCCAATTAATATAGGAAAACCTAGTGAATGAAATAAAGAAATCTTATTTAAAATCATCAAATTATGTTTCAAGTTTTTTCCAAAACCAATTCCAGGATCCAGTATTAACTTTTTATGATGTTTAAATTTTTTAAATTTTTCTATTTCATTCTCAAAAAAATCGTAAATATCTAGCAAAACATTGTCATATGATGGATTAATTTGCATGGTTTGTGGTGTTCCTTGCATATGATGAATTATTTTCAAAATATTCTTATTCTTAACACTGTCCAGGGATTTTGGATCAAATTTAAAACATGAGACATCATTAATTATATCAGCTCCATTTTGTATTGAAAAATCCATAACCAAAGATTTTCTTGTATCAATCGATAAAAGTTTTGTAGGAAAATTTTTTTTGAATTTTTCTATTATTTTTTTTACTCTTTGAAGTTCTTTTTTTGAAGAAATAATTTTAGATCCTGGTCTTGTAGACTCTCCTCCGATATCTATAATATCAGCGCCTGCCCGGCTTAAATCTAATATTCTTTTTTTAGCTTTTTCGACTGAATTAAATTTACCACCATCAGAAAAACTGTCAGGGGTCATATTTAAAATTCCCATAATTACATGGGATCTTTTTTTAAATAACTCTCTTTCAACGGTTATCTTTTTTATATCCTCTAATACTTTTTTTTTAATAGCTTTTGGTAGTTTATTTAAGTTTTTTATATTTAAAATTTTTGAATTAATTTTATTTTTGTCCCTAAAAAAAATTTCTACTTGATTAAATGAGATGGAATTATCACCACAGAGAGGAAGTGTTAATTTTTTTTTTACTAACTTCTTTGAGTTTGACCCATAAAAAAAATTACACGCTCTAGTGTAATATTTTTTCATGTTTGTTAAATTGCTGGTTTTGGTTTTAATCCTAGGGATCCAAGAGCAGAAGATTCTTTTCCGTTATCCTCGTTTTCATCTTTAAATGATCTAGTTGGCTTAATATCTTTAAGAATTAGATCTCTTATTTCATCTCCTGATAGTGTTTCATATATTAAAAGAGCTTTAGCTAGCTTATGTAAATCATCGATTTTTTCAGATAAAATTTTTCTTGCTCTCTCATATCCTTTATCAACTATTTTTTTAACCTCTGAGTCTATTTTTTTTGCAGTTTCCTCTGACATATTCTGTTGTTTAGTAACTGATCTTCCTAAAAAAACTTCTTCTTCGTTTTCTCCATACGCGATTGTACCTAACTCTAAACTCATCCCATATTTTGTTACCATATTTTTTGCCATTTTTGTAACCATGTCTATATCTGAAGATGCACCAGAAGTAACTTTGTCATGACCAAAAATTATTTCCTCTGCGATTCTGCCGCCCATTGCTACAGCAATATCAGCGTGCATTTTTTCCCTAGTAACTGATAGTTGATCTCTTTCAGGTAAACGCATGACCATTCCTAAAGCTCTTCCTCTTGGTATTATAGTTGCTTTATGGATTGGATCAGATGCTTTTTCATTTAAAGCTACGATTGCATGTCCACCTTCATGATAAGCGGTAAGTTTTTTTTCATCTTCTGACATCACCATAGATCTTCTTTCTGCCCCCATCATCACTTTGTCTTTAGCCTCTTCAATATCTGACATTGTAACAACTCTTTTATTTTTTCTTGCTGCAAGTAAAGCAGACTCATTTATTAAATTTGCTAAATCAGCTCCGGAAAATCCAGGTGTCCCTCTTGCTATCGTTCTTAATTTTACATCTGGACCGGTACTTATTTTTTTTACATGAACTTTTAAAATAGCCTCTCTACCAATAATATCTGGATTACCAACAACGACTTGCCTGTCAAATCTTCCTGGTCTTAATAAAGCTGGATCTAATACGTCTGGTCTATTAGTTGCAGCTATTAAAATTATTCCTTCATTTGTATCAAAACCGTCCATTTCCACTAATAACTGATTTAGAGTTTGTTCTCTCTCGTCGTTTCCGCCCCCTAAGCCAGCTCCCCGACTTCTTCCAACTGCATCTATCTCGTCTATAAAAATTATACATGGTGAGTGTTTTTTTCCTTGTTCAAACATATCTCTCACCCTTGAGGCTCCAACACCTACAAACATCTCAACGAAATCTGATCCCGAAATAGAAAAAAATGGTACGTTTGCTTCACCAGCAATTGCTTTAGCTAATAAAGTTTTACCAGTGCCTGGTGGGCCGATTAAAAGTGCACCTTTTGGAATTTTTCCTCCCAATCGACTAAATTTTTTAGGATCTTTCAAAAATTCAACTATTTCTTCGACTTCCTCTTTAGCTTCTTCAACGCCAGCCACATCATTAAAGGTTACTTTTCCTTGCGCTTCATTTAACAATTTTGCTTTGGATCTTCCAAATCCCATGGCTCCACCTTTGCCGCCTTGCATCTGGCGCATAAAAAAAATCCAAACCCCAATTAGCAATAACATTGGAAACCATGACAATAAAACTCCCAACAATGATGGCATTTTATCATCTTGTGGAGCAGCCACAATGCTAACTCCTTTAGAAGAAAGTTTGTCGACTAATTCTGGATAATTCGGGGAATATGTCTTAAATGATTTACCATCAGCTAACACTCCCGTAATATTATTTCCTTGAATTTGAACTTCAACAACTCTTCCGGCATCTACTTCGTTAAGAAAATTTGAAAATGCTAGTGAATTTTTTTCATTGTTAATTTTATTAGGATCTTGAAACATGTTAAATAGTCCTACAGAAAGTAAGACAATTATGACCCACATAATTAAATTTTTAATATTCATATAACATTCAGATAATCATTAATTTTAATAACTCAAGTATATTTTAATATTTAATAAGTTGTAAATATGACAAAAAGCGACAAATTTATTAAAAAGGTCAGAGTTTCTCAACTTTTAAACACAAATTCTCCCCTTTTTTAAAAAAAACACACCCTCCTAGAGTAGACTTTTTGAAGTCTTTTTTTTCAATATTTATGATCAAATTATTTACTTTTCTAGACCTAAGATCGTAATAGTTTTTTCTAAGTTTTTTAATCGACTGATTTATGACAGCAATTTTTATATCCTCGCTAAGATTTTTATATCTAATAAAATTAATACATATTTCTTTATTAACTTTTTTAATCAATTCTTTAAAAGTTTTATTTAAATGCCCATCTAATGTTATTTTGCTAGATGATAAGTTTTGAATAGATTTAAAAATTTGTTCATACTTGATTCCGCTATCTTCAAGAGGTTTTTTTAGTTTTCTAACTTTAGTTCTTAAGTATTTATTATTCCTATTGGTTGGATCTATAAAATATTTATTAAAGGTAATTTTAGAGATTTTAATTAAAAATTTTTTTTTAATATCTAATAAAGGTCTGTATAAGCTAATTTGGCTATTCATTCTGCTTAAGTAATTCATTGATGATAATCCTCTCAAACCGCTGCCTCTTGATAGTCTCATCAAAAAAGTTTCAACCTGATCCTCTAAGTTATGTGCGGTTAAAATAACTTTCGCTTTATTTTTTTTACAATAATTCATCAGTAAATTATATCTGGTTTGTCTTGCTTCAGCTTGAATATTTTTTGTAATCTTATTTTTATTTAAAAAAACTTTTAAATTTATATTATTTTTTTTTAGTAGGTTTTTTACTTTTTCAGCCTCTTTGTTAGAATTTTTTCTAATATTATGATCTATAAGCGCGTAGTAAAATTTAGTTTTTTTAAAAAAACCATAAGATATTGTTAATGCAACAAGAGCCAAGCTATCTGGGCCTCCTGAAACAGCGACTACATATTTTTCTTTATTTAAGATATCAAGTTTTTTTTTAAAATGTAAAAAGATTTTTGATAAGTCTTTGTAGTTTCCAAAGCCATTCTTAAGATTTGCATTTGAATTTTTTTTGCTCATACTGAGCTTTTTGTAACACAGACTTGTTTGCTTTTGGATATTCTTTTTTTATGCCAGAAATCATTTTACACCCTTGATCTTTTTCTCCAAGTTGCACCATGGTTATTCCTAACTTCAATAGATTATCTGGTGCTTTATTGCTTTTTGGATAATTTTGATATCCATCAAGATAAGCTGTAGCTGCATCAGAATATAATTGTCTAATTCTAAAAGTTTCGCCATACCAGTATTGGGCGCTTCCAGCTAAATCATGATCCTTATTTTTATCGATAAATTCTTTTAAAGCAAATTCAGCAGTTTCATAATCACCTATTTTCATAAAACTTACTGCAAATTCATATTGATCTTTAGGAGGTTTATTTGGTAACAATGAATCTCTAGCCTCGGGTTCCGCTGCAATAACCGTTTGAGCGCTTTCAACTGAATTTATTGATTGTTCTTTTGGTAAATTAGAAGTTTGGTATCCTGGAGCGGCGCCAAAATCTTGCGGCTTAGTTGATCCTGGAAGTTCTTTTTGTTTTTTTGTTGTTTGATTGGTCGATCCGCTTTCTAAATCAGAAAATCTTAATTGCGTATCGGATTGAATTTTCGTTACACGTGTTGAAAGTTTATCTAATTTGAAATTAATTTCTTCAAATTTATTTGTTAATTCTCTAAATTGATCTTCTATCTCATTTAATTTAAGTAAATGTTTGGTCATTATATCTTCATTTAGTCCATCTGAACTCATTGAACTTGATGATTTTTTTTTCATAATATCAGATTTTTGATAAACAGCTTTTTCCAAAGTTTTAAGATCTTTGGTTATAACTTGAATTTGATCAGATATTGACTTTAGGTAAATTTCTTCCTCCTCGGCGGAAACATAATTAATTAAAAATAAAAATATAATTAATGTTAAAATTTTTGAATTTTTAAAGTCATTTAACATGATTCTTTTTTAATTAGATAAAATGGCAAAAAAAAGACCCCTTAAATATGTTTAAGGGGTCTAATATTTAAGTAAAATTTTAAATTAGTTTACTTTAACAGTTACAGATCGTCTGTTTTGAGACCAGGCTAATGGTGTCCCAGCTGGGTTAACAGGTTTTTCTTTACCATAACTTATAACAGCAATTCTATTTCCAGAAATTCCGTAAGTCATTAGATAATCTCTTGCAGCATTAGCTCTTCTCTCACCTAATGCTAAGTTATACTCTCTTGTTCCTCTTTCATCAGCATGACCTTCAATCGTTACATTAAGATTTTTATTTTTTCTTAAGTAAGTTGCTTGTTTTCTTAAAGTTTCTCTGGCAGCTGTTGTTAAAGAAGATTTGTTAGTTGCAAAAAATACTCTGTCAGGAACCCCTGAAGCTAGATATTCAACTGTTTCTTTTCCAGTATAAACATCTCCATCGATATTGCCTGATTTTTTTGCTGTAGAACATGCGCTTAAAACTAAAGTGGCAAAGATTACTAGTAATATATTTTTTAAATTCTTATTAAACATCATTTTTTCCCCTAGGTTTGTTAGTGATTTATTTCAAATTATTTAGTGATATTCAAGTCTATTTTACTCAGATTCTTTGCCTATTTTGTTAAAAGAGAGGACCAAGATGGGTCAGAAGCATCAGTTTCTGTTTTTAACCTTCTCTCGTTATAACCTGTAATATCAATAGACCATAATTTTGCAGAAAAACCCTCTCCTTTTAATCCCGACTTCGTTTCTCTATAAAAAACTAACACTCTTCCATTAGGTGACCATGAGGGTGCTTCTTGATAGTAATTTTCAGTCAATAATCTTTCCCCACTACCATCTACTCTCATAACACCAATGTAAAAACTACCTTTACGCATTTTTGTAAAAGCTATTAAGTCTCCTCTCGGCGACCAAACAGGTGTTCCATATATTCCATTTCCAAAAGTAATTCTTTTTACTTCACTGCCATCGCTTCGCATTACATAAATTTGTTGTAAACCACTTCTATCAGAATTGAATGCTATAAATTTTCCATCAGGAGAAAAAGATGGGGATGTATCAATAGATGAATGATCGGTTATTCTCTCTACAACTCTTGTATCTAAGTCCATCGTATAAATATCTGAATTTCCATCTTTTGCAAAACTCATTACTATTTTTTTTCCATCTGGCGAAAATCTTGGTGCAAATGTCATTCCAGGGAAATTTCCTACTACCTCTTGTGTTCCAGTCTCAATATCTAATAAGTATACTCTTGGCATATTCCTAAAGTATGACATGTAAGTCACCATTTGATTTGTAGGATTAAATCTTGGAGTTAAAACTAATTCATTACCTAGAGTTAAATATTTTGTGTTTGCTCCGTCTTGATCCATAATAGCTAATTTTTTTACTCTCTGCTCTTTTGGGCCACTTTCGGAAACATATATTATTCTTGTGTCAAAATATCCCTCTTCACCAGTCAGTCTCTCATAAATTTTGTCAGAAATGATGTGTGCTACTCGTCTCCAATTTGAAGGTGTAGTTGTGAATGCTAAAGCAGTCATTTCCTTTGCAGCTGCTAAATCCCAAAGTCTAAATTCAACTTTTAATTTTCCATCTAAAACTAATAGCTTTCCAGTAACAAGAGCCTGGGCTTTTATTAATCTCCAATCTTCAAATCTTGGTTTCAAATGAGCGATATCTGGTTTTTGAACAAAAGCTTCTTTTTTAAGAGGATTAAACAGACCGGTTGCTCTAAAATTATCCTCAATAATTTTTGAAATATCTTCACCAAGATCTTTAATTTTAATCCCCTCATAATTTTCAGATTTAATATCAACATGAAGTGGGGAAATAGCTATTGGCAAAGGATCAAGATTACCTCTAGTAATATCAACTTCTATTAAGGCAAACGATTTATTTATCAAAAAAATATTTATAAAAAAAAATAATAGAGCTTTTCTCATCTTATCCTTCTAACATCTCAGCTGGATTGAAGTTTAATTGCAAATTTTTCCACTTATCGTAGCCAGTCGGTGGAACTTTAAGCGGTTGACATAATCTAACTGCTCTTAAAGCACTTTCAGCTAACACTTTATAAAATTTTTGTCCAGGAGTATTCATTCTTTGATGATCCAAAATCTCAGATTTTATTATTGTGCCGTCTTTCTTTAGCTGTAATTTAATTCTCACAAGCAAATCTTTGTCATATGGTAATCCTAAAGGAACACTCCAACAACCAAAAATTTGTGCTCTTAAAGCATCTTCTTGAGATAATGTCAGGCCAGTTGCAAAGGAGTTTTTTTGACTACTTTGAGTTATTTTTTCTTTTTCTTTTTTTTTAACAGCTTCTACTTCTTTAGCTTTATCAATTAATGCTGCTATTTGATTAGTATCCACTATTTCTTTTTTCTCAAACTCTGAAGATTGCCTTATCTCAGGTTTTACCTCCTCGGGATTTTGTTTTTTTTTAATTATTTGCTTTTCCTCTTTTTTTTCATTTGGAAGAGGAATTCTATCAGGTTTTTCTTTTGCTTTAGCTGCCGGTGGTGCTTGTTCTGATACTAACCTTTCCTCCTCTTTTTTTTTTGTTTCTTCAATTATTTTTCTTGCTTTTGGCGCGTAAGGAATGCTTGTTTTATCTGTGATTTGGATTAACTCTACTGAAACTATTGGAGGAAGGTCAATTGGTTCTCTTAGCATAAATGGTAAACTTAAAATAGTTAGTAAGACAAGTAATGAATGAAATGTGATTGAGTAAATTAAACTTCTTATCATGATTCATCCTAATTCTTATACGGCTCAGATATTAAAGCTACTTTAGAGAAGCCTGCTCCAGATAGTGTTCCCATTACCTCTAAAACTCTACCGTAATTAATATTTTTATCGCCTCTCACATATATCCTCGTATCAGTTCGGTTTTTTGCTATAGCCAATAGTTTGGGTATCATTTTTTGATAGGTAACTTGATGTTCTTGTATATAAATTTCACCTTTAGAATTAATGCTTAAGGTTAAAGGTTCTTGGTCGTCTGGTAAAGAGTCTGCTGCAGACTCCGGTAAGTCAACTTGCACACCA
>CACBFE010000010.1 GCA_902538445.1 uncultured Pelagibacteraceae bacterium
AATGAAAAAACAATTAAAATTATAGAATGGCCAGACTTAATTAAAACAACATTGATTAATAAATTAGAAATTCATTTAGAGTACGCAGAAAATGATAAGGAAAGAAAAATAAAAATAAATGGGGTTAACAAATGGAAAAATTTTGAAAATGAAATATAAATTGAAAAAAATTTCAGGAGATGCTTCATTTAGAGAATTTTATAGATTAAAAAAAAATAACAGAACCTCAATTATTGTCTCTGCTAAAAAAGAAAAATTTAAAAATCTTGCAGTATATGTGGTGATAAATAATATTCTTAATCACAACAGGATTAATGCTCCAAAATTAATAAGCAATCATTATAAAAACGATATGATCGAAATATCTGATTTAGGTGAAAAATCCTTCTACGATCATGTAATTTCAAAAAAAAATAAACTCAATAGCTATAAATCATTAATAAAATTATTAATTAAGATACAAAAAATAAAAGTAAAAAAACTTTATAAATTTGAAAAGCTAAAAATTAAAATACCAAATTATACATTATCTAATCTTCACAAAGAATCTGATTTGTTTTTTGATTGGTATTTAAACTATGCTCTCAAAAACAAAAAAATTAGTAAGATTAAGAAAATTCTTAGATCTGAATTAAATAAAATATATAAAAAATTAAATTTCAAAAATAATACATTCGTACATAGAGATTTTCATATTTCAAATGTAATGATTAATAAAAATAAATTAGGAATAATTGATAGCCAAGATGCAATTATTGGAAATCCTTTGTATGATATTGCATCCTTAATTGACGATGTAAGAATAAAATTACCGAATCAATTACAAAATAAACTATTAGATTTTTACCATAAGAATTCAAACCTTAAAAACGATCATATAAAAAAATTAAAAAATGACTTTGATATTTTGTCAGTGCAAAGAAATCTAAAAATACTAGGAATATTCGTGCGTTTATACAAAAGAGATAACAAAAATCATTATCTTAAATTTTTACCTTACACATGGACGCTTATAGAAAAAAGATTGCAAAATCCAACACTCAAAAATTTAAAATTATTATTTTATAAACACCTATCTATTAAAAAACTTAAAAAATTAAATAAAATATGAATATTAAATATGGAATGATTTTAGCAGCAGGGTTAGGAAAAAGAATGCAGCCTTTGACACTAAAAAC
Organism: uncultured Pelagibacteraceae bacterium; assembly: GCA_902538445.1. Classification (GTDB taxonomy): domain Bacteria; phylum Pseudomonadota; class Alphaproteobacteria; order Pelagibacterales; family Pelagibacteraceae; genus Pelagilacustribacter. Next base: position 1,179 of record CACBFE010000010.1, read on the forward strand.
TCCTAAACCATTATTAAAAATAAATAATAATACATTATTAGAAAGAGCGATAAATCTATTGATCAGTTATGGTGTGCAAGAAATAAGTATCAATGTTCATTATCTTCCTGATCAGATTAAATCATTTATTAATAGTAAGAAATTTAAAGTTAAGATTACAATTTCTAATGAAGAGAGTTTACTATTAGACACAGGCGGAGGTGTACTTAAGGGTACACAAAATTTTGGTGACAATCCTTTTTTTGTAATTAATCCAGATACTGTTTGGAGTAAGCATTATCTAGCAGAATTAAAGAGTTTAGAGGCTATTTATTTAAAGAATAATAAACCGACATTACTTTTAGTGAACAAGAAATTATCTATTGATCCTTCCTTTAAAGGAGATTTTAATTTAGATAATGAAAAAATTTCTAAGGATAGTGAAAATAAATTTATTTTTACTGGATTGCAAATTATTAACAGAAGTGTTTTCAAGAATGAAAAATCAGAAGTTTTTTCACTGAATAAAGTATGGAATGAATTAATAAAAAATAAAAACTTAATGGGCTTAGAAAGTAATCAAAAATTTTACCACTTAAATACTTCTAATATGTATAGAAAAATTCAAAGTCTTAATATTATTGATTAAAAATTACATCCCTAGCTCTGGACTTGTCTAAATAATAATATTTTTCAATTTTTAAATTATCACTAAATTCAATTAACAGCGGATTACCTGTTGGTATTTCTAATTCATTTATTTTTGTATCCGAAATATTAAATAAATATTTACATAAAGCTCTCAGAGAGTTTCCATGAGCTGAAATTAAAATATTCTTTTTTTCTAAAAGATTTTTCTTAATTTCATCTTCATAAAAAGGTACCACCCTGTCATATGTACTTTTTAAGGACTCAGTAAATGGGGTCATTCCCACAGGTATACTAGCATTCAGTGGACTGAATAAATTTAGGTATTCACTTTTTTCCTCCATAGGAGGAGGGGCTACATCCCAGGATCTCCTGTACTTTTTAAATTGTTCTTCACCAATTTTATTTTTCGTTTCTTCTTTGTTTAAACCCGTTAAAGATCCATAGTGCCTTTCATTAAGTTGCCAAGCAGTATTGAATTTTAGTTCTAGGTTATTTTTTTTAAGAATAGTTGTTAGAGTTTTAATTGCCCTTTTTAAATACGACGTATAAGAGATATCTATGTTAATGTTTAAATCTTTTATGATCTGACCTGATTTTTCTGCTTCTAGGACCCCTTTATCTGAAAGATCTACATCTACCCAACCTGTAAACCTATTTTCTGCATTCCAAACACTTTGTCCATGTCTTGTGAGAATTAATTTAGTCATAATAGTTAAAATAGCTATTATGTACTATATTTAATCATTAATGAAAAATACTATATTTAAATTAACAGAGTATGTTTACTATTTTTCATTATTAGTTTTGCTTATTCTGTATTTATTTCCTGGAAGTTTAATAGGATATTTTTTATATGGTAACCTAGGCAAACAACCAAATTTAATAATCAATCCAATTGGAACATCTATAAACCATTTAATTTTTTTTTCTTATATTACTGTATTAGTAATAATAGTCAGATTAAGAATTAAAAATATCTTTACTAATTATCTATTTATTCTATTTATTTCCTGCATATTAGAAATTTTTCACTTAATAGTTCCTAATAGGGCTTTTGAATTGCATGATTTAATAGCTAATTTTTCTGGAGTAGTTATAATTTTATTAATTAATAGTTTTATAAAATGGCGAAAACACCTTTAATATTAATCTTAACGTTTTTCTTAGCCCAAACGCTAAATAGTACAGAAATTTATGGAGTGCCAAAAATAATTGATGGTGACACTGTGCATATTAATAATAAAAAGATAAGACTAGAAGGAATTGATGCTCCAGAAATCAAACAACAATGTAAAAAACCATTTTTAAAAATTTCAGCAATAATCGGTTTTGAATTTAATAAAAATTATTCATGTGGTGTCATGGCAAAAAAAAAACTGGTAGATAAAATTAATAATTCAAAAATAAAATGCATTTCGTCATCAAAAGATAGGTACAAAAGATTTTTAGCTACTTGTTTTAAAGATAAAATTAATCTTAATAAATGGATGGTAAGAAATGGTAATGCAGTAGCTTACAAAAGATATTCAAAAGATTATGTGAGAGACGAAGCTTATGCAAAAGAAAATAAGTTCGGTGTGTGGAAGGGATCTTTTATAATGCCAGAAAAGTGGAGAAAGCTAAACTAATTTTTAGTATAAATGAGTAAGTGATTCATTTTAAAAAAATTATTTTATTTACAGTTTCAATCATAATAAGCTCTTGTTCTTCAGTTCCTAAAAATACTCATAATAGTTGTGCGATTTTTGAGGAAAGATATCTTTGGTACAAGCATGCAAAAGCTTCTTATAAAAAATGGGGAGCTCCTATCCATTTACAATTAGCTTTTGTCAAAAAAGAAAGCGATTTTAATTGGTTAGCTAAGCCGCCGCGACAAAAATTATTTAAAGTTATTCCTTTCAAGAGACCTTCAAGTTCATTTGGGTACTCACAGGCAGTAAAAGGAACGTGGGAACAATATAAACGAGAAACAAATAGTCCTTTAGCCACAAGAGCTAGATTTAAAGACTCTGTTGATTTTATAGGTTGGTATATTCATAAAACCAATAAGATTTTAAAAATTTCTAAGAAGGATCCATATAAGCAGTACTTAGCTTATTACAAAGGTTGGGGTGATTATAAAAACTATTCTAAAGATAAGAAGGCTATAATTTACGCAAAGTCAGTTAAAGATATGGCAAACAATTATAGAAAACAACTAATACTATGTAAGAAAAATTTAGATAAAAATAAATATATTATTTTTTAAGCTGTTTATTAAGATCAATTTCAACTGCATCAATTCTTTTTGTATTTTTTCCAACAATTGTATAAATCGTCGGAATTACATAAAGCGTAAAGAAGGTAGAAAAAAGCATTCCACCAAAAATAGTTATTCCGACTGTAAGTCTGCTTGCTGCTCCTGGGCCAGTTCCAAGAATTAAAGGCAAAACACCTATAATTGTAGATAAACTCGTCATAAGTATAGGTCTTAATCTTATTGCCGCTGCTTCAAATACAGCAACTTCTAAATTTTTACCTTCTTTTCTTAATTGATTTGCAAATTCAACAATTAGAATTCCATTTTTAGCGGACAATCCTATTAGAATTATTAAAGCTATTTGGCTGTAAACGTTTAATGATGAACCGACCACTAGTAAACCTAGTAAACCACCAAGTATAGCCATTGGAACAGTTAACATAATTGTAAATGGATGTTTCCAACTTTCAAACTGTGCACTCATTGCAAGATATGCAGTTATCAAAGCAAGTGCAAAAATTACATATAATTCAGTGTTAGTCTTTTTATATTCTTCGCTTTCACCCTTATAAGCTATTTTGGCTTGAGGAGTATTTTGATCAACCACTTCGACTAAAAATTTAAGCGCTTCATCCAGTGAATAGTCACCAACCAATCTTGCTGAAATAGTAACAGCCTTTTGCCTATTATATCTTGCAAGGAACGGTGACTGACCTTCCTCATCATATGCAACTAGATTAGAGATCGATACAAGTTTATTGTTGTTCTTTGATCTTACAAAAACTTTACTTATACTATCAGGCTCTTGTCTATCTTTAATATCTCCTTGAAGGATAATAGAATATTCTTTACCGTCTCTAGTAAAGTTAGTAACTCTTCTAGATCCAAAAATTGTTTCAATGGTTTTACCTATATCCTCCGTTGAAACTCCAAGGTCAGCAGCTTTTTTTTGATCTATTTTTACATTTAATTGAGGTTTGTTTAGATCAAAATCATCTTCTATTGAGGTAAGTCCTGGGTTTTTTCTTGCCTCTTTTTTTATTATTTCTTTCCATTCAATAAGTTGATCATACGTATTTCCTAAAATAACAAATTGTACAGGGCTCTCAATCCCTCCTGTTCTTATTCCTTGAGGCATAATTGGAAAAGCTAACACACCTGGTACTCTTGAAATTTTTCCAAAAGATTCTCTCATTATTTGAACTCCATGACGATCTCTTTTTTTCCAAGGCTCAAGTAGCACAATAATAAAACCACTATTTACTTGTTTTGAAGACTTACCAAACCCTGGAACTCTCATTATCAATTTTCTGTACTCCCCTTTACCTACATTAGGTAATAAAAGATTTTCAATCTCTTCGGCTCTATTTTTTGTAAAATTAAACCCAGAACCTTGCGGGGCTTTTACGATTACGAAGAACGCCCCTCTATCTTCAGGAGCTATTAATTCTTTTTTTGTAAAATTGAAAAAAAATAAAGTTAGAGCTAATGTGGTTAATAGAAAGATTGTAATCGTCGTTTTTTTTTTGATCCAACCTAGTAAAGATACTTTATATAAATAAGTTAAATTTTTTAAAAATTTCTCAAATTTTAAAACTATTTTTGACTTATTCATATTTTGCTTAAGAAATTTACTCGCCAACATTGGGCTCAAAGATAAAGCCACAAAACTTGATATAATGACAGCGGCTGAAAGTGTGATTGCAGTTTGTGTAAATAGTACACCTGTAATTCCTTTAATAAAAATTAATGGGACAAAGACAGCAACCAAAACGACTGTTGTAGCGATAATTGCGAATGAAACTTGCTTAGCTCCTTTAAATGCTGCAACAAGCGGGGTATCTCCTAATTCTATTCTTCTTACAATATTTTCCAACATTACAATCGCATCATCTACAACAATTCCAATGGCTAATACTAAAGCCATAAGAGTAAAGAGGTTGATTGAAAAATCAAAAATATAAATTGCTAAAAAAGTTGAAATTAATGAGACTGGTAAAGCTACCAAAGGAACTACCAAAGCTCTTATATTTCCCAAAAAAAGGTAAATAATTATAGTTACTAAAATTAAAGCAATAAAAAGGGTTTTATAAACTTCTTTAATTGCAGCTTTAATATAATTACTTCTATCAAATGAAACTTCTAATGTTGTATTTGGGGGCAAGCTAGGTTTAAGCTCTTTAATTTTTTTTTTAATTCCATCTGCAACAGCAATAGTATTAGCATCTGATTGCTGGTAAATTCCTATTCCGACTACTTGCTTTCCATTACCTTTAAATAAAGTACGTGTGGATTCTGCACCAAGCTCTACTCTTGCAACATCAGAAAGTGTAATAATTGATCCATCAGTTGCTCTTTTAAGAGGTAAATTTTTATAATTTTCTAAATTACTGTAGGCTTTATTTAACTTAATCGTAAGATCAATATCTTTTGATTCTATTCTCCCTGCTGGAAATTCTACATTTTCTTTTCTTAGTACGTTTTCAACCTCTTCGGTAGTTAAATCTCTTGCAGCAAGCGCAATAGGGTCCAACCAAATCCTTAGTGATAATTCTCTTTGACCACCAAGTCTGACTCGACCTACTCCATCAACTGTAGAAAATGTATCCGTTAAATACCTATCTGCGTAATCAGTTAGCTCCAAGTCAGACATAGTTTCAGAATTGAAAGACAACCACATTGTTGTACGCATACCTGCACTTTGTTTGAATATTTCGGGTTGTTCAGCTCCTTCTGGTAAGTTATCTAAAACTCGGGACACAGAACTTCTAACATCGTTAGCAACATCATCTAAATCTAAATCAGTTTCAAAAGTTAGAGTAATTCTTGAACTTTCATCTTCGCTGAAAGAGTCAATAGTCTCTAATCCTGGAGTTCCTCCAACAAAATCTTCAATTTTTTGTGTAATTTGTGTGTCAACTATTTCAGCCGAAGCCCCTCTATATTCAGTTTGAATTGTAACAACTGGTGGCTGCACATCAGGCAATTCATCTGTTGGTATTTCTTGAAAAGTGACTAAACCAAATATAACTAAAACCAAACTCATTACTGAGGCTACAACAGGTCTTTTGATTGAAAGGTCAGTTAAAAACATTTATTTGGTTGAAGTAATAATTTTTATTTTACCTTTATCTCTTACTTTAGAAACACCTTCACTGATCACAAGATCACCTTCATTTAATCCAGATATAACAGAAACCTTACCAAAATTTCTTTTACCAATTTCAATATTCTTTTTTTCAGCGGTATCTTCATTTACAGTATAAACGAATGCTGTATTTCCTTGAATTGTTACAGCACTTTCCGGCACACCAATTTGATTTTTTTCATCATAGATAATCTTTACAGTCATTAGTTGACCTGGAATAATTTCAAAATTCGAATTATCGACTATTATTCTTGAAAGAATTGATCTGGTAGAAGGGTCAATACGAGAACTAATTGTTTCTATTTTACCCTTAAAAATTTTTTTGTAAGCAGAACTATTAACCTCAGCTTTAAGTCCTGTTTTAAGAACACCTACATAATTTTCAGGAACTTTAATATCAATTACAATTTTTTTAAGATCATCAAGTGTAATAATTAAACTTTCCGAACCTAAGACACCTTGAGCTATTTCCCTCTTCCCTACCTTGCCAGCAAAATCTGCTATTAAGCTTCCCCCATCTTTTAATGAAAGTATTTTTTCTCCTTTTTTTACGAATCTATTTTCAAGATTAAGTTTTCCATTAATATTACTTGCTTGAACCCTATAGGCTTTTGAGTTCTGAGCAATTGCAGTACCAAAAGTTTCAATACTTTTATAAAAAAGTGATTTTTCAACTGTGGATACGATTACGCCTGGAGCTGGTCTCACGCTAAATTTTTTTTTAAAATGAAGACCTATAAAGTGCCTCGCTGTTATGATTGCAAAAATAGCTATAAAAAAAATTATTAGAAAAGTTTTAATTTTTGATGAAGTTTTCATATTTTTTAATCTAATCCGTACTCTGCCCATGAACCGTCGTAGATAATAGGTTTTTTACCACTTATAATGGAATTAGCTAGACCTAAAATACATGCTGTAACTCCAGAACCACATGTAAAAGCCATTTCTTTTTCAATTGATACTTTTTTTGATTTGAAAATCTCAATTAAGTCCTCTTTTTTTTTAAAAGTTCTATCTTCTCTTAAAAGTTTTCTGAAAGGCAGGTTAATTGATCCTTTAATGTTTCCACTTTTAAGTTCTTTTCGAGGTTCAGGCTGTAAGCCTAAAAATCTTTGCTCTCCTCTGGCGTCTATCAATTGAAATTTATTATTAGTAATATTATTGTTTACTTCATCTTTATTTATTACAAGAGATGTATTTTCAACTGCAATGTATTTAGATCTGTCAAAGCTAATTATTTTTTTAGTAGTGGAACGTTTTTCATTTGTCCATTTTTTAAAACCTCCATCTAATACTGATATAAGTTTTGGGTCATGACCGAAATACAAAAAAGAGTACCAAACCCTACAAGAACTAAAAACATCTGAGTTGTCATAGACAATTATATGATCTGAATTAGATATTCCTAAATTAGATACAATCATTTCCCAATCTTCTCTAGACGGAAGCATATGCGGAAGATTAGTTTTTTGATTTGAATTTTTATCTATATCAAAGAATATAGAGTTAATGATATGATCTGTTTTGTACTCTTCAAATGAATTTCTATTGGCATTTGGAAGATGCCAGCTAGCATCTAAAATTTTTACTTTTTCAATATTCTTATCTAACCAGTCTGTAGTTACTAATTGATTCATTATCTGTTTTTTTCAATATATTTTTGATGATATTCTTCAGCTTTATTGTAGTTTTTAATTTTTGAGATATTTGTCTGAATTTTACCATCTAATTTTTCGTTAAATTCTTTTAAAATTTCCAAAGCGTCTTGTTTCTGCTTTTCATCTTCATAAAAAATCTCACTTCTATATTGAGTTCCAACATCTGGAAATTGCATATCTTTTTGTGTTGGATCATGCATTTTGAAAAATAAATCTAATATTTTTTTAAATGAAATTTTATTTTCATCAAAGGTAAGCCTTACAACTTCTGCATGACCAGTGTTTCCTGTGCATACTTCTTCATAGGTTGTTTTCGCGCTAATTCCTCCTGCGTAACCTACTTCGGTCTTTAATATACCTGGTTTGCTTTTAAAGTTTTCCTCAGGTTTCCAAAAACATCCAAGTGCAAGTGTACATTTCTGCATAAGTTATCTAATATATTTTGAAGAGGAAAGGATAGTAAATTGTTAACACAAAATCAAATAGGCGTATTGTACATGGTAGGAAGCGTAATCTGCTTCTCCATTATGGACATCTGTGTAAAATGGTTAGACTATTATCCAGTAGGCCAAGTGCTTTTTTTAAGATTTTTTATAGGTTTCATACCAATAATTTTTATCATACCAAAAGATAAAATATTTTCTTTTTACAAAACCTCACGCCCCGGTCTTCATGCTTTCAGAGCTATAAGTGGAGCCCTTGCAATAATTGCATTATTTTTGGGACTAAGAGAATTACCATTAGCCGATGTAGTTTCATTAACATTTGGCGGACCAATATTCGTTACAATAGCATCAATCTTTTTTTTATCTGAAAAGGTTGGAATAAAAAGATGGTCGGCTGTATTTCTCGGTTTTGTTGGAATGCTATTAATTGTTCAACCAGCGTTTATAGACTTAAATTATTATTATATTACGCCAATTGTATTTTGTATATTTTTTGCCTGTGTAGCTATTAGCGTTAGATCTTTATCTAAAACAGAAGCCAATTATACAATCGCATTTTATTTTACATTACTTTGCTCTCTTTTGGGTTTAGGAACAATTTTCTTTAGTGATTGGATAATGCCAACTTTCATAGATTTTGTTTTATTTTTTGTTCTTGGTTTATGCGGTAGTGTAGCCAATTTATTATTAACTCAAAGTTATAGATTAGCAGAAGCGTCGCTTGTAACCCCGATTAAATATTTGAGTTTAGTTTTTGCAATTATTTTTGGATATTTTATCTGGAGCGAAGTTCCAAAAATTTTAACATTGCTCGGAGCTTCCTTAGTCATCGCTAGTTCTTTAATAATTTTTATGAGAGAGAATAAATTAAAGAAACAAATCATTGCTCCCAGAACATGAGCAAGCCTCCTAAATATTGGGCAAGAGCTAAGAAAATTTTATCGAAGAAAGATAAAGTGATGAAAAAGCTAATTAACAATTATAAAGATGGAAGTCTCGTGACACGTAATGACGTTTTTTTTTCTCTATGTAAAAGTATTATAGGACAACAAATTAGTGTTGCTGCCGCTAACTCAGTTTTTTTTAAATTCAAGAAAAAATGTAAAAATAAGATAAACGCAAGAACTGTAAGTAAATTATCATTCAGCAGTTTAAAAAGATGTGGCCTGAGCAAACAAAAAGTCAAAGGTATAAAAGATTTAGCTAAGAGAACCTTAAATAAAACTTTTAAGCCTAACTTAATAAAAAAAATGACTGATGAGGAGGCTATAGAATACTTATCTGAATTGAGACAAATAGGAAGATGGTCAGCAGAAATGATATTATTATTTACATTTAATCGTTCAAATATATGGCCTTTACAAGATATAGGGTTACTTAGAGCTATTTCGAATAATTATAATAAGAAATACTTTCCTCCAAGAACATTCCTTAACAAGCTTCATAAAAAGTTTACACCTTATTGTTCAGTAGCAACTTGGTATTTATGGCGGTCAATAGATAATGAGCCAATACAATATTAAGCACCCTCAATAGTTTGATGGTGTCTTATAGCGTGACCTTTTAAAATTTCGTGTGCTTCTTGATATTCTTTTGATTTGTAAAATAAATTTGCTTCATCATAAGAGGGAAACTCGATTACGACAGTCCTAGGCGAACTTTCACCTTCGTTAGCAGTAGCTTTTCCTCCCCTGATTAGAAATTTGCCATTATATTTTTCAACTGCGATTCTAGCTTTTACAGCATATTCTTTAAGTTTTTCCTCATTAGTTATATCTTTATAAACACAAACTACGTAACCTTTCATTTACAACTCCTTTAAAATAAATTAACTTTTTTTATGGCAGATAAACTTATCATTGATTGGAAAGAATATAATCTGATCGTAGAAAAACTTGCAATACAAATCCACCAAAGTGGATTTAAACCTAACATGTTAATTGGCATAATGAGAGGTGGAGCTCCCATCATAGACGTACTGAGTAGAGTATTTAAACTTAAATGTGCTTATTTAGCTGTAGAGTCCTATTCTGGAGAAGGAACTGAGGATCAACAAGGCGAGCTGGTTTTTTCAAGAGAAATGAGCTCCACAGTTCAAGAGATGAGAGGAAATATTCTATTGTGCGATGACCTATCTGATACCGGAGTAACTTTAAACAAAAGTATTGAGTGGCTTAAAAAATACCCTCCCTTACAAGGAAAAATAAAATCAATAAAGACTGCTGTTCTCTGGAAAAAGAAAGACTCAACATTTGAGCCTGATTATTGTGCTCAGAAATTAAATAGTAATCCTTGGATTGTTCAACCTTTTGAACATTATGAGGAAGTAAGAGTAGAGGATTTAATTAAAAAACATCAAGGAGGTTAAAGGGCCAGCATAAACTGGCCCTAAAATCATTAGCCTACGTAAAAACTTAATACACTAGCTGCTGCGATTACCCAAATTGCAGGCGAAGTCTTACCAAATTTACCAGTAAAAATTCTTATTAGTGCGTAAGCAATGAACGCTAAAGCAATACCATTTGAGATGGAGTATGTAAGCGGCATTACTAACATTGCAAGCACGGCTGGACCAGATTCTGCAATATCATTCCACTCTATGTCAGTAATATTTCTTACGAATAAAATTGAAACATAAAGTAAAGCTGCTCCATCTATTTCCTTTGGTAAACTAGTTGCTAAAGGTGCAAAAAATAAACAAGCTAAGAATAAAACACCGATGACCAAAGAAGTCATTCCTGTTCTTCCACCTGCTTTTACACCAGAACCTGACTCAACATAACTTGTAACAGTTGTTGTACCCATCATAGCTCCTGCGACTGTACCAACACTATCTGATAACATTGCTTTATCAATATCTTGTACTCTTCCTTTTCTATCAACTTTTCCAGCCACGTTAGCAACAGAAGTTAAAGTTCCTGCTGTATCAAAAAAGTCAATGAATAATAAAGTAAAAATAATTGAAGCCATACCAGCTGAAAGTGCAGCTTTAAGATCAAACTCAAATAGATATGTCATTGGAGGGATTGAACCTACCACACCATTAAATTTAGCTAATCCAGATACCCACGCAATGATACTAAAGAGTAAAATTCCGATTATAATATTTCCTCTGACCTTCATTTTTTCTAAAACAATCATGAACACGAAAGTTGCACAAGCTAAGAGAACTAAAGGGTTTTTAATATCACCTAAAGTAACCAAAGTTACTGGATGATCTGCAGTTATTCCCATAATTTCTAAACCAATAATTGCTAAGAACAAGCCGATCCCTGCCCCGATTCCAAGTTTTAAACTTTTTGGAATTGAATTAATTAACCAAGCTCTTAACGGTGTTAATGAAATTGCTAAGAAGATTACTCCTGCCACAAGAACAGCTCCTAAAGCTGCTTGTGGTGTATAACCTTGTCCAGCAACTACACCATATGCCACAAAGGCATTGATCCCCATTCCAGGTGCTAATCCCACAGGCCAGGTTTTTCCTCGAACCGCCATTATGAAGCAGGCTAAAGCACTTGCTAAAATTGTTGCAGTGAATACTGCTCCAAAATCAAAAAAACCTTTTTCTGTTCCAGCAAATTCACCAGAAAGAATAAAAGGATTTAAGAACATGATGTATGCCATCGTTAGGAAAGTTGTTACACCGGCGATTACTTCAGTTCTAAAATTTGTTTTATTTTTTCTATACTCAAAATATTTATCCATCATAAAATTTAAACCTCCGTTCTGAGTTTATTACTCTATATGAGTATCAAAATCCTAACTAAATCAGGCATATCTGATGAGATACAACTAATAGTAAATATATCTGTTTATAACTTTTCGTTATAAAATAAGGGTTAAGATGAAAAGATTATTTTTTACATTTTTATACACATTATTTTTAATTTCTTTAGCTAGTTGTGAAACAGTTACAAACAAAATAGACCAAACAACAGAATTAGAAAAAAAAGAATTAAGTAAATGGTTAAATAAATCCGAGGAGGATTTAAAAAGTTTTTATGGGCAACCTGACAAAGTTGAATTTTTAAAAACTAGAAATAGGAATTATGTTTATTTTACAAAAAAATATAAGATTAAATGTGAACGTAAATTTGAGGTCAACCCTAAAAATATTATAGTTGGTTTTAGTAGTAAAAACTGTTTTTAGGTTACCTGCGGAGTATAAACTCCGCAAGTAAGGTAAACTTATTTTATTTCAATAAGTCTTTTTTTCTTAATTTCAGGTATGATTTTTTCACAAGAAATAGTTAGCAAACCATCTTTTAGCTCGGCACCATTCACTTTTACATCATCTGCAATTGTGAAAGATCTAGCAAAAGATCTTTGCGATATTCCTCGATGAATAACTTCATCACCTTCTTTTTCTTCAGTTCTTTTAACGTCTTTTGTTTTAATTGTTAAAAGATTATCTTCATATTCAACTTCAACATCATCTTTATTAAAGCCAGCAACTGCTACTTCAATAGCATACTTATCTTTGCCTGCTTTTCGGATGTTGTATGGCGGGTAATTGCTTTGTACGACACTGCCATTCCCTAACATAGACTCGAACTGATCAAACATATCGTCGAAGCCCACGCTAAAAGGTCTAAGTGAATTAAAGATCGATAGATCCTTACTTGTCATATATCCTCCTTTGTTAGCAAGGTTAATTGTCAGTCCCATTAGGCGACTGATACTTTATATTTAGGAACTAATTTTTAATTTTCAAGAGGTGCGTTTAACTTTCCAGAAATTTTTAAAGCGAAAGCATAATCAAAAGCAACTTCTTCGATTGCAGAAGTTCTTCCACTTTTTCCTGAGTGGCCTGCGTCCATCTCGCACTTTAAAAATAGCAAATTGTTATCTGTTTTTAGATATCTTAACTTAGCACAATACTTCGTTGGTTCGTCGAATAAAACGCGGGAGTCAGAAAGTGAAGTAGTTATTAAAATATGAGGATAGTCTTTTTTTTCTAAGTTATCATACGGTGCGTACGATTTGATATACTCAAAATGTTTCTTATTATTTTTAGCATCAGCAAATTCTCTAAGCTCACCAAGACTCAATGGTAACGAGTGATCCATATTTGTGGTAAGGTTATCACAAAAAGGAACAGCCATAATTGCACCTAAAAGAAGATCAGGGATTTGATTAACAACATTGGAAGTTAACAAACCGCCAGCGCTTCCGCCAAAAATAATTATTTTTTTTATACTAGTATATTTTTTTTCAATCAAATATTTGCTGCAACTTATAAAATCAGAAAAGGTATTTTTTTTATTTAACATTTTTCCAGCTTTCCAGTGCGCCATACCTTTTTCAAGACCTCCTCTAATATGACAAGTTACCCAAATTATATCTCGATTAATAAGGCTTAGTCTTGAAGATGAAAACCCAATTGGAGAAGACATACCGTATGAGCCATACCCATACTGCAAAACATGTGCTGACCCATCTAATTTAGTTTTTTTGTGTCTTGTAATAGTAATTGGAATTAAGTATCCATCATGACCTTCTACCTCAAGTCTTTCTACAATATAATCATCCCTATTATGTCCAGAGGGAACAATTTGTTCTTTAACTAATTTTTTCTCTTTAGTCTTAATATTATACTCAAATACTCTTGAAGGTGTTTTAGGAGACTCATAGCCTATTCTAATCCAGTCAGTATCTTTATCTTTTTGCATCAAACTAATACCAGGACTAATGACTTTTTCCTCTGTAATAATAAGTTCTTCCTCCTTATTAGTTTTAATATCTCTTACATAAATCTTTGATAAAGCATTGGAGATTTCTGATCGAACTATCCAATCTTTTAAAAAGGTTAATCCCCCTATTAAAGTTCCTGATTTTGCAGGTATAAAATCTTCCCATTGACTTATATTTTTATGTGAGCATCTAGCTATTTTGAAATCTTCAGCATCTTTATTTGTATTCATCCAAAAATATCCTGCCCAACTGTTAATTGAATACTGAACACCATCTTCACGTTTAATAAACAATTTTGGCTCCAAATTTTTATCATCTTTATGAATATAGTAGATTTCTGAAGTTGTGTGTTCTGTAGCAGATATCATGTAATAGTTTTCATCAGATGTTAAGTAAAGTGATGCTGTAAAACGTTCATCAGTCTCGTTATAAATTAATTTATCATCTTTTGGTGAGGTTCCTAAAACATGTTGAAATATTTGCCTTGGTCTGTGAAGTTTATCGAGTTTGCTATAAAAAAAAGATTTATCATCATAAGCCCAAGTTATTCCACCAGCAGTTTCAAAAATCGGTTCACCAATAATTTTTCCATCGCTAATATTTCTCACATATATAGTGAAGTATTCACTTCCCTTATCATCAATTGAATAAGCAAGCATTTCGTCATTGTTGGAAACCTCAATATCACCAGCATTAAAAAATTTTTTACCTTTAGCTTCTTTATCGCCGTCCCAGTACATTTCTACTTTATCTTCCCCAATTTTCTTTCTAAGGTATTTAGTATAGTTTCCTTCCTTTGTAGTTTTCGACCAATATTCATATCTTCGATCTTTATATTTTAAACTTTCGTCCTCTAGCTTGATTCTTCCCTCAATTTCCTTGAATAATTTTTTTTGTAATTCTTTAGTGTCGCTCATATTTTGTTCTGTATAAGCGTTTTCTTCTTCTAAATATTTTCTTACTTCAGGATTAAGTTTGCTTTTATCCTGTAAGATTTCTAGACAATTAGATTGATGGATCCATGAGTAATAATCAGACCAAGTGTAACCATGTGCGGTCTTTACTTCCTCTTGCCTCCTAAGGTAAGGTGTTTTCATAAAAGTAGATTATATGAATACGGTATTAATAGGAATTTGCATCTTTGTCATTGTTTATCTTTTCTTAAGCTGGTTTGCGCGAACTAGTTCAAAAAAAATTGCGACAACTATTAAAAAAATTGCAGTATATTTTTCACTTATTTTAGCAATACTTTTTACTTTTGCAGGAAAATACATTTTTTCACTTCCGTTTTTATTAGTGATTTTAAGTGGATTAAAAATCAAGGGCCTGACAATATTGCAAGTAATACAGCTTTGGAGATTAATTCAGTTTTTGAAAAATTCTGGAAGATTTTCACAGGGCCAATTTGGCCAGACACAAGGTTCTTCAAGTGTTTCTAATGATGAAGCTTATAAATTACTCGGTCTAAAAAGAGGTTGTAGTAAAGAAGATGTTTTAAAGGCTGCCAACCAATTACAAAAAAAAATCCATCCAGACATGAACCGTGAAGTTAAAACAGAGAGACTGAGCCAATTGGTAAATGAAGCTAAAGAAAAAATAATTAAAACTGATTTTAGTTAACCTAAAAGTTCAATCGACTTATTAAGAACTTTTTCAAAAGAAATTTTATCAGCTCCTAAGGTATCGTGACTCGTAGTTTCCTCTGTCTCTCCTTCAGGCACAATAACTTCAATATTTTTTGAGTATTTGCCATAAGCTTGAACTGGGCTATCCATAAATAGTGCTAAAGATTTTACACCTAAGGCTGATGATATATGTAACCAACCAGTATCATTACCAATATAAAGATTACAGTTTTTAATAATTGGTAATGTTTCAATTATTTTTAAGTCTTTAAATGAAATACAGTTATTTGAAAGTTTTGAGTTAAGGAATTGATCAATCAAGTCTTTATCATTATTGCCTGCTGCTAAATAAAATTTTGAAGGTGTTCTAGCGTTAATATTAATACAGAGATTTATAAAATTTTTGATATCCCATCGTTTGGTAGGACCACTAGCAGATATGCCTAAACAAATGTGTTTGAATTCTTTAGAAAATTTTTGTTTAGCCTCTTTTACCTTATCACCATTAATTATAAGCTTTGGTTGCGTAGAAACAATCATACCTAATTCATTTTCTGTGAAAATTTTAGCAGATGTTACAATATTATCTTTTTTTCTAAACAATGGATATTGTGAGATATTTTTTATTCCAGCCATTTTAGTTATTAATAATAATCTTAAAGAGCTACTAAAAATAAAAACTTTATCAAATTTTTTTAATTTAAGATCTTTACTTAATTTAAAGAATCCTGAAAGACCGTCGTGAGTTCCAGTATTGTTTTTTGTTCGGTCCAGTATTAAAATTTCCTCAATTAGTTTATCCTCAGCCAAAAGTTGATTGGCACGCGAATTTTCTTTCACTAAAATAGACACAGGTGTTTGATATTTTTTTGAAATAGCATGAATATATGGCAAATAAATTACCATATCTCCCATACCAATTTTTGGTTGAATTACTAAAACTTTCATTATTAAATTTAATAATATAACTTAGATATAATAATTTGGGTAAGATTATGATTAAAAAAGGAGTGTTCGCGGCAGGGTTAAGTGTTCTTAATGCTGACAGAACATTAAATATTGATGCAACGATTAATCATGCAAGTGAAGCTATTCAAAGTGGCTTACATGGAGTTTTCTTTTTTGGCTCAACAGGCCAAAGTCAATTAATCTCAACAAATGAAAAGAAAGAACTTATAGCTAAAATTGCAAGCCATAAATTAAGAAAACAATTTTTTTTAGGAACTGGAAATAATTCCCTAAATGAAAATATTGATCTAATTAAGTATGCTATGGAATATGACTTTAGAGAGTTTTTAATCATGCCACCAGCATATTACAAAGGAAATACAGATGAGGGAGTTTTTGATTTTTATTCAAGATTAATTGGGGCTACTCCAAAAGTTAAAATTATTATTTATAATTTTGAAAAGCTAAGCGGTTATAAATTTTCAGCAGAAATGGTGAATAGACTTGTTAAAGATTTTCCAGAAAATATAATTGGTTGTAAAGACTCAAGTTATAATTTATTTGAAAGTTTGAAGTTACCAAATTTTTTAATGTTTCCAGGTTCAGAGGCAAAACTTTTAAAAGGTCTAGAACTTGGTTGTTCAGGATGTATATCAGCTGTAACTAATGTTACACATTCTTTAGCAAGAAAAGTATTCGATGACTTTGAAAATACAATTCCGCAATCTAAAAATAAAAAGTTAATTGATGTTAGAGAAACATTTGATCAATTTAATTTGATTTCAGCTCTTCACAGTTTTCTGTCGGTTAAAGATGAAAAATTTAAAAATATTTTACCACCTTTAGTCTTATTATCTAAGGAAAAACAAAAAGAACTAATAGATAAATTAAACAAGTTAGAATTTTTAAAAGAAAAAAATTTAGCAGCATAAATTATGATTTTAGCTAGAATATTTACAAAAATTTTTAAAGAAGGTGGAATAATTTTAATAGATGCAAAAGGCCAAAAGTATATTTGCGGAAACCCTAAAACTGAAAAACCAATTACTGTAAAATTACTTCAAGATAACTTAAGTTGGAAATTATTACTAGATCCAGAACTTGAATTTCCAGAAGCATACATGAGAAATGAAATTGAAATAGAAAATGCATCGATGAAAGATTTTTTAATGGAACTTATTAAAAATTTAGGCCGAAATGAAATTTCAACAACAAGTCTAATTACAAAAAAAATATACCAAGCATGGAGAACAATAACGAATTTTAATTTACCAGGTAAATCAAGAAAAAATGTTGAACATCACTATGATATTGGCGGAGCTCGAGGTGAAAAACTTTATGATATTTTTTTAGACAAAACTCATAGATTATATTCTTGTGCATATTGGAAAAACGACACTAAAACTTTAGAGGAAGCTCAACAAAATAAAATAGACCATATTGTGAAAAAATTGGACATTAAAGAAGGACAAAAAATTTTAGAAGTCGGATGTGGTTGGGGAGGCATGGCTTTTGAAATTGCTAAACAAAAAAAATGTGAAGTTACTGGAATTTCTCTCAGCAAAAATCAAATAGAATATTGTAAACAGAAAGCAAAAGCACTTAATTTAGATAACCAAGTAAAATTTGAGCTTATGGATTATAGAGAGGCAAAAGGAAAGTACGATAGAATTCTTTCTGTAGGAATGTTTGAGCATGTTGGTAGAAAATTTTATAACACCTTTTTTAAATCAATTAACAAACTTTTGACAGATGATGGGATATTTTTATTACACACCATAGGAGTAGTAGATAAACCCACAGCACCTAATAAATTTATTCAAAAGTATATATTTCCTGGAGGTATTTGCCCATCTTTTAGCCAAATAATAAATCCAATTGAAAAAACTGGTTTAATTGTTGCAGATACTGAAACACTAATAAGACATTACGATAAAACCTTAGAAAGCTGGTTAGAGCGATTTTTAGAAAGAAAAAAAGAAGTGAAAGATTTATTTGACGAAAAATTTGTAAAAATGTGGGAGTTTTATATGGCAAGTTGTGCTGCAGCTTTTAGGTATAAGGATTTAGTCGTTTTTCAATTACAAATTGTTAAAAACTTTCAATCTGCTCACCGCACAAGAGACTATATATATTCATAAAAAGTGCTATTTAATTAATAGCCATTATGAAAAAGAAGAAAAAAAAACCTAATAGGGTTAAGAAAAAAAAGCCAAAAAAATCTTTAATTCGGAAATCTAAAAATAAGAGAAAAAAAATAAAAAATAAGAAAATTCGAAATAGGAAGAAATCAAATAGACCAATAAAGAAAAAAACAAGAAGTAAAGCAAAATTAAAATTAAAGAAAAATTTAAAATCAAAGAGATCAAATAAAAATAGTCAAAAAACAAGGGCTATAGTTTCAGGCTTATTAAGACTAAATGATAAAATTAAATCTATATTTAGATTAAATATAAATTTAGACCAAACTTTACAAGCATTCTTTACAGGTATTTCAAATAAAGTTTCAGGAGTCAGAAAAATAATTCTAGAAGAGCGAGAAAAACAAAAGAAAATAAAATTAAAACTTATGGAGCAAGAAAAAAGAGATGCTCAGAAAAGATTATTAGAACAAGAAAAATCGGCTTTAGAAGCAAAAAAAAATGAACTTAAAGAAGAACAGAAGTTAGAAAAAGAAAGAAAACTAGATTTACAAAGATTCATTAAGTTAGAGCAAGCTGAACTTAGAGAGGAGCGAGCAGAAAAACAGAGGCAATTTTTAGAACAAATTAAATTAGAGAAAAAAATTGATCTTTTTAGAAAAAGAGAAGAAATAGAAATTAAAAACCTTGAAAAATATGTTTTAAACCAACAAAGAGAATCTTACGAAGAGGTTCAACAACGTATCGATAAGATCAAAGAAAAATATAAGATAATCAGAGAGCAAAAAATAAATGAAGCAATAAGAGAAAGAGTTGCAAATTTAGGTATAAAAGTAGAAGAGACTGATAATAAAGAATCATTATTAGAAAAAGAGAGAGTATATAATGAAGAAAGAGAAAAGATCGAGTATGCTCTTGAAAGTTTTTATCGATCAGCTCACAGCTTATGTTTTCAATTGAATAAAAAATACATTCCAAAATATTTAAGTATAATTAGATGTATTGATAAAAGATTCGAAACAGGAGAAATTTATATAAAATGGGATGATGCTATCGAAGCTGATTGGTTAATCTTAATTTATATAAAGAATAATTCTCCAGAAGAAGGAATAATAATTGAGGATAAAACTGATCCTGACAATCATACTACACATGAGTTTCAGCCCAATGAAATATTCAAAGCTTCAGATGCAATGGTTGATGCCTTAACAAAATTATTAGATAGTGAGAGAAATAAAAGAAAAGTTAGTTAATAAGTTCATCTAATTTTTTAATCTCACCAATTTTAAATATTATTGCTTCCTCTTTTTTGTAGCCGAAGTTTTCAGCATTTTCCTTAAACCTTACAGGAGGTTCCCAAATTGGCTCCAAACTTAATATTGCTGTACCCCAATGCATTCCTATAACTTTCTTTACTTCTAAGTCTTTCATTAAAGATAAAAGCTCCTCAGGGTTTGCGTGAGCTGTAGATTTGTCCTTGACCGGAACAATTGGATAGAAATTGTAGGCACCCAAATTTCCAAAACCTAAATCGATGGGACCATATTTTTTTCCTAATTCCTTATAAAATGGTGCTGGTCCAGTATCACAGGCAAAAAAGATTTTTTTATTTTTGTACTCAATTAAAAAACTACCCCAAAGAGTTCTATTTGTATTTCCATCTCCCCAAATCCACCGCTTTGACCAATGTTGACTTGGAAGCATTGTAATTGTGATTTCATCATTAATTTTGATTTTATCAAACCAATCCATTTCTTTAACATTATCTTTTTTATATCCATTCCTTGTGAAATATTTTCCAAGCTTAAGAGGCACTAGAACTCTAGTATTCTTATGAGGAAAGTTTTTTATTGTACGAATACTCATGTGATCATAATGATTGTGTGTCAGCAAAAATAAATCTATTTTAGGAAGTTCTTTAAGAGTTAAAGGAGAATCTATGTATTTTTTGGGACCAAATATCATAGGTCCATAATTCTTTTCAAAAACTGGATCTGTAATAATTGTAGTGTCACCAAGTTTAATTATAAAGCTCGCATGATCAAGCCACATCACGTAAGAATCAGATTTATATTTTTCAAGATTTTGTAAAACTATTTGCTTATCAATTACATGTTCGGGCGGATAATCGATCTTAAGTTTCTTCTTCTCTTCTCTGAAGACCTTCCAATCCCATTTAAAATTAGGATCTCTTTTTGGACCTCCCTCAAGGTTCCTAAAGGCAAATAACTTTCCATCCTTATAAATGTGGTGGTAGGGCTTATGATCCATTGCAACAAGCTCTATATTAAAAAGAAGAATAATTATTAGAAAAGATGACAATTTTTTCATTTTTTCTATTAATATTTTTCTCTAGTTTTGTTGTTAATTTTATTTCCATATACTTTTATTTTATCCCATTCATTTTTATTACTTTTATCTTTTTTTTCAGCTTTATAAGAGACAATCAATGGAAGAATAATTAAAGCTAAGATGATGACAACGCAAGCAACAATAAGGGGTAAATTCATACCCCTTATTATCATAAATTATTTAAATTTAAATAAGTATTTAACTGTCTAGACAATTTGACTTATTAATTCTTTTGTCAAAATCTTTTCGAGCTTCTTTACTTACTATCCAAACGTAAGAAGATTCTTGTAATTGGTCAGCATCAGCTACAGTGCAACGTTTTCCAATTTTAGCCACACTACCGCCTGAACAGTTAGTTAACAAAAGCACTAGAGATATAATAGATAATATTTTCATGTTTTAAAATTAATTAAAAAATCTGGAATTTGCTTGGCTTAAATAAGTCAAAAAAAAGAAAAATTTATCTCTGTTGAAATGAAACTCTTTAAAGATTATTGTCAATTATATGGCAGACCATATTTATAAAACAAAAGTTTATTATGAAGATACTGATGCTGGAGGTATCGTTTATTATGCAAGGTATTTACATTTTATTGAACGAGCAAGAACAGAGATGATTTATGATCATTTAAAACTTAACCATAAACAGTTGAGAGAAAAATTTAATTCTATATTTGTCGTAAGAGAATGTAATATTAAGTACTTAAAATCTGCAAATTTTGAGGACAATTTAGAGGTTAAAACGAAAGTTATAAATAAATCACCGGTGAGACTTAACTTGTTGCAAGAGGTTTTTAGAAATAATGAGATATTAGTAACAGCAAACGTTGAATTGGCAGTTATAGACAGCAATGGGTCTGTTAGTAAACTTCCAATAAATTTGTTTGAAAAAATATAAATTTGACTAATAGCAGACAAATCTTTGCCTAAATCTATAGCTAAATTCAAACCAAGTTTGCAATTTTAGCATTACTAAAACCACTAAAACTTAATTATAAAGGGTATATGAAATTAAAAGCGATTAAAAAAAGCAAAAACAAATCAACTATTAAAAAGTTAAGAAGAGTTTCTTTATTTGAGCTTCAAAACTCACCAAAAGCTCTACTTTTTAGAGCAAGAGCTTAACATCTTTCCCCTATAACTATTCAGTGGCCTAATGAATATTAGGCCATTGTTTTTATACCAATAATTGTTAAATTAATCTGTGAAGAGTAATAAACTTAATAATAAAGTAGCCATAATTATGGGCTCGCAAAGTGATTATCCCATAATGAAAGACTGCGAAAAAATTCTCAAGTTACTTAAAGTTAAGCACCAAACTTTAATAGTCAGTGCCCACCGAACTCCAAAGCGAATGTTTCGGTTTGCAGAAACAGCAGAAAAAAATGGTTTTGGTGTAATTGTTAGTGGGGCGGGCGGAGCTGCACATTTACCAGGTATGGTTGCTTCTTTAACCACTTTACCTGTTTTAGGAGTTCCAATAGAAACTAAAAAACTAAAAGGTCTTGATAGTCTCCTATCAATGGTTCAAATGCCGAAAGCAGTTCCAATAGGCTGTCTTGCAATCGATGGAGCTTTTAATGCTGGTTTGCTTGCAGCCTCTATAATTGGAAATTTTGATTCTAAAATAAAATCTAATTTAGAAAAATGGAGACGACTCCAAACTCAATCTATTAAAAAAAAACCTAAACGATAAATGTCTGACATCACTTTAGGGATTATAGGCTCAGGTCAATTAGGCTCGCTACTTTGTCAGGCAGCTAAAAAGCTTGATGTAAAAACAGTAGTTATATCAGATGATGAACAAGGACCTGCACAAAATTATTCTAATGAATTTATTTATTCAAAATACGATAATGAAAGCAAGATTATAGAGTTTATTGATAAAGTCGATGTCGTAACCTTTGAATTTGAAAATATACCAGTAGATATTTTAAAAAAAATAGAATTAAGTAAAAAAGTCTTACCAAAACCTGAGATAAATAAAACAATTCAGAATAGAAGTTTAGAAAAAACTTTCGTCAATGATTTAGGCATCAAAACAACAGATTGGGCCTTTATTGAACAAGCTGGAGATGTCGAAAAAAATAAGAATTTATTACCTGGAATTTTGAAATCAAATACACTTGGTTATGATGGACATGGACAGTTTGTTTTAAATTCTCTTGATGATGTGAAAAAAGATTGGTGTTTCACAGCTGATTATATTTTAGAAAAGAGGATAAACCTTAAAAAAGAGATATCGGTTGTAATTACAAGATATTTAAATGGTGAAAGTTATATTTATGAACCTATAGAAAATATTCATAAAGACCAAATCTTAAATCATTCAAAAATCCCTGCAGATATTAATAAAGAAATTTTTACTAAAGCACAGAATTATGCAAAACTTATTTCAGAAAAATTGGATTACGTTGGTACGATGTGTGTTGAATATTTCATCGACCAAGATGATAACTTGCTAGTTAATGAAATTGCCCCAAGAGTTCATAATTCTGGTCATCTTACGATAAATGCTTTTAATATTAGCCAATTTGAAAATCATGTAAGAGCAGTATGTGATTTAGGTTTAAAAAAAGTAAAAAAAATTTCTAACGCTGAAATGTTCAATGTCTTAGGAAAAGATATCGAGACTTACAGATTAAAAAAATTTAATAAAACTGAATTCTTTTATGATTACGGAAAAAAAACTATTAAAGATAAAAGAAAAATGGGACACCTAACGGTTCTAAAAAAATAATTATTTTATCGTTATTCTATGCATAACTCTTCTGCAGTTTTTGATCTCACTAGCCATGTGCAGAATGCTTAAATTATCCCAAAGACAAATATCACCTTTAGCCCACTCATATGAAAATATGAACTCTTCCTTGTTTACATGATCCACTAAATAATTCTTTAAATATTCAGCCTCATCTTCTTTTACATTTTTAATTTTCATTAAATGTCCTGGAGATACATATAAGGTATTCTTTCCATCAACAGTAATAACTATTGGGTGTTCAGCTTCCATACTTTCTGAAGATTTGATACCCATTTCTTTTTCTCGTTCAAGTCTTGTTACTGCTATAGGACCTGCCGATGAAAAAACTCCAGTAGCATCTTTAATTTTTTGTTTGATATCATCTGGTAATTTATCGTAAGCATTGAAGCCAGATGAGAATATAGTATTACCTTGCCCAACTGGTATTTCCTTACCCATTAACATTGTATATCTTGGTCTATCATTAGATAAATAACTCGTGTCCTGGTGAAGCCAGCTAGAACCAAAGCTTAAATTTTTATCATCAGGCTTTCTCTCGATTACATTTATAAATGGAAATTTTTCATCAAGGCCTTTAAGTCTTGGATACACTACAGGTTGCCCTATAGTTTTTGCAAAATTTTGATAAGTTTCAGGATCAAGATTTTGTTCTTTAATAAATATCACGCCAAATTGGTTTAAAATCTTTTTGATTTCTGTTGCTTGATCTTGATCTAGAGATTTTAAATTAATGTCGTTGATATAAGCTCCAACATTATTTTTTCCTGGTGTGATAGATAAATTCATTTAATTCAAAGGTTTAATTAAAGCAGGGTCATTATTTACTGGATTATTAACATCTTTTGATATCTCATGAAACTTTAAATTGGGTGGTTTAACAGAGTTTAATATTTCCATAGCATCTTTTTTAATGTTCAAATAATTATTAATCTGGCTTTGATTAATAATCATTGGCTCTCTGTGATGGATGGTACTAATTTTTTCAGTAGCCTCTCTTGTAATTATACAAAACTGATTATTCTGATATATCCCAGCAAAATACATCAATTCATCATCCTCTTTTGAAAAATAATAGGGAGTTTTTGTTTTATCTTCTCTTTTCCATTCATAATATCCATCAGCTGGAATAATACATCTTGATGTCTGGATAAGACTCTTAAAAGTAACTTTTTCCATTAGGGTTTCTCTTCTTGCATTAATGAGGGGGGAAAACTTATCTAATTTTTTAGACCAACTCGGAACTAATCCCCACTCATAGAGCTCAAGAGCCTTACCATTTGAATAGGATTTTATTACAGGTAACTTTTGAGTTGGGTGTGCATTATAATTATCTGTATCCTCAACCTTAATGTTTGTTTTTACCAAATCAGCGGTTTTAGTAACTGGTTTCCGAATACTATATCTTCCGCACATTATTTATTTTTTCTCTCTCTTTTAAGCTTTCTCTTTTCTTTTAAAGATAACTTTGCTTTTTTCATAAAGCTTCTATCTTTTTGACTTTTACCTGAATATCTTTTTGACATAATTATTCATCTATTATTTCATGGAATTGCTCACCTAGTCCATCTACTTTTAAGTGAAGTTTGTCACCTGCTTTTAGAAATTCAGGTTTTTCCATTTCCATTGCCGTACCCGCAGGTGTCCCGGTAGTGATAATTGTCCCAGGATATAAAGTCATAAATTGACTTAAGTGAGAGATTAAAAAATTGAAATTAAAAATCATTCTTTCTGTATTTCCAGTTTGTCTTCTGTTGCCATTTACATCTAACGCTAAATTAATATTATTTAAGTTTTTTATTTCATCTTTAGTCACAAGGTAAGGTCCTGTTGGTCCTGCTATAGATTTACCTTTGATCCATTGACCACCTCTTTCTTTTTGCCAAGACCTTTCAGATATGTCATTAACGATACAATAGCCAAATACATAATCTTGAGCATTTTCCTCTTTAATATATTTGCCTTCCCGACCAATAATCATTCCAATTTCAACTTCGTAATCCATTTTGTTAGCAGATTTAGGTTTTACTATTTGATCATTAGGACCCTGAATACATCCAGAGCTTTTATTGAAAACAATTGGTTCAGTTGGTAATTTTGATTTGGTCCCTTCCGCATGTGCTTTATAATTTAAACCTATTGCTAAAAAATCTACGGGATTTGAGATGCAAGCTCCAATTCTAATTTTTGAATCAATCTCTTTTAGTACTGAAAGATCAATCGTTCTTAACTTATTAAGTGTTTCATCATTTATTGTTTGAGGATTTAAATCTTTAATATGATCGGAAAGATCCCTAATTTTATTATTACCGTCTAAAGTAGCAATAATTTCACTTCCAATATCACCGACTCTTAATAATTTCATGAAATAATTTTAACTATGAAATAGTTATTTTACAAATCTTTTAATTCTTTCCTCAGTCGTTGTATCCGGTCCATCATAAGGTGTTTCGTAAGAATTTGTTTTTGTCAAAACATCAATGCCTTTGGTGAAAATAAAAATGAAAAAAATTATAAAAAAAACTGAAAATATTTTTGCAGGGTTGTAGTTTCCTGATTGGAAAACGCTTACTGGGTGCTCTTGTTTTTTATGAAAAAATTTAAATGTTAAGTACACTGCTATGATTAAGCCAATGTGAGCGCATACGACTCCCGCCCACCCGAAAATGAAAGTTGTTACGCTAAAAACGTATAAACTAAATACAGTCGACCATACAAAAGAAAGAACAATTAATATTTGTAATCTTACAGCCTTAGGCAAACTTCTCAGATCGTTTTTTGAGTCATCGAAGAGTACATTCGCAGTTGAAATCATCCAATTTTTTAATCTTTCCATAGTTTTCTTATATACTTTTTAAAAAAATTTTAAATTATTATAAACTTCGCACTAATTTTCTCACACTTTTCATATGTTTTTCAAATATCTTTTGAGGCATATTTGGAAGAACTTCGTACATCCTGAGATAAAGAACATCACAGCCGCAAAGGTGTTTAAAAACCATTTTTTTTATTCTTCTTGGTATCTGATGTACAGCAAAGGTGATAATTGGTGACGGAGATCCATATGTCATTCCAATTACAACTTTTTTATTTTTCAATTTTCCGTGCTGAGGCGCGCCCCAGTTTCCAATTATCTTCTTATATTTAAATGCAAATGGAGGGCTTATAACGTGACTCAACATATTTTCCATTGCTGCTACCATTGTAAAATTATGACAGGGCGATAAAAGAAAAATTATATCCGCTTTTTCCATTCTGTTTTGAATGTCTAAAATTTGATTGTCAGGAGGGCTACCGTCCCAAAACTTAATAGTTTTTTCCTCGTATATATTCATTAAATCTATTTCGAAGTTACGCTCTTTTGAACTTTTAATAAATTCATCGCGAACACATGAATTGAAACTTTCACCAGATTTATATTTAGGATGTGCAAATGCAATAAAAACTTTTTTAGACATTACTTATCGTCTTTATCATTTTTTTCACTTTTTTTAATTATTATTCCTGTACCTATCCCCACCGCTAAAGCGCTGAAAATCCAGCTGTGTTTTTCAGGTGACATTAATAATAAGAGTCCAAAACCTATAATACATACACCTAATACAAACTTATTATCCATTGACAATTCATATACATATATTAATGTTTTAGACAATTCCATATCACATGGAAAAGATGATGTTATCATCTTGCAAAGTGTACAGCATAGATCATGCTGGATCCTATAGGGATTATAAAGATCGCAGAAACAAAAGGAGTTGCTATGACTGATAGATTTAGCAAATTGTATAAAGTATCTGCGGTAAAAAAAGCTGAGCAGAAACTTTCAATGCAGTTATCAAAAGCGAGACAAGCCGTCGAAAAATTTCGAAATGGCTCTTCGGGCCTGAAATTGTCCGAAGGTAGGAATCGAGGAAAAATTCTCGGTCACCAAAAAATAGAAGCCAAAAAGCTTTAAATTTCTATAGGGCGGGCTTTCATAAGCCCGCTCAAGTCTATAAAGTCCCATAAATGCAAAAACAGAACTTTTACAGTTTAACTTTTGAAGAGTTGAAAACTTTTCTTATTGAAAAGATTGGAGTCGAAGAAAGTAAAGTTAAAATGAGAGCTCAACAACTTTACAAGGGAATATACCAAAAAGGGATAACAAGTTTTACTGATTTAACTACTGTTACTCTAGAACTAAGAAAAGAATTAGATAATGTTTTATCTTTAGAGCTACCAAAAATTTTAAAAACTGAGGTCGCAGATGATAAAACAATTAAATGGCTTTTAGAATTAAATGATGAGAATAAAAATTTAATTGAGGTCGTATTAATACCTAGTAAATCTCATAACACTATTTGTGTATCAGTGCAGGTTGGATGTGCGATGTCAAAGAATAGTGCATGTATTCATTGTGCAACTGGGACGCAGTTATTAGTTAAAAACTTATCTGCTAGTGAAATAGTTATGCAAATGATGATAGCCAAAAGACACCTTAATGACTTTGGGGATCAACGACTTTTAAGTCGAGTAGTGCTCATGGGATCAGGGGAACCACTAACAAATTATAAAGAAACAAAACAATTTATCAAAATTTTAATGGAACCCGAGGGAATTCGCATGGGCAAGAAATCTATTACTTTATCAACCATTGGAGTACCAGATAAAATTATCAAATTTGCCGATGAAGTGGGGGTTCATTTGGCGCTCTCAATTCACGCTGGAACAAATGAAAAACGAAATAAAATTATTCCCATTAACAAAAAATACCCACTAGAGGAAGTTATTAAAAGTTGTAAATATTATACTAGTGTTGTCAAAGAGAAAGTATTTGTCGAATATACTCTTATGTCCGGAATTAATGATAGCCCAGAAGATGCAAAAGAGTTAGTAAAAGTAATGAAACAGTTTCCGTCTAAATTAAATTTAATTTTTATGAATACATGGCCAGGATGCAAAATAAAACCTATCTCTGAAGATAAGACAAATGAATTTGCTCAAATAGTTAAAAACGCAGGATTTATTGTAACCGTTAGAAGAAGTGGCGGCGCTGATGAAAAGTCATTAAGTGGTTGTGGACAGTTGAGAACTTCAAGTTTGCCTGTAAATAAAAAGATAAATTTATGAATGAAGGTGTAAAAATTTTTCTGGGCGCTACAATAGCCGATGCAGCAGCTAGACCTTTACACTGGGTGTATGACCCAAAAAAATTAAAAAAATATATTAAGGGAAAAAAGGAAATAGCTTTTTTAAAAGAGAACAAAAGTCCATTTTACTCTATCAAAACAGGTAACGTTTCAGGCTACAACGATATTGGTCAAGTTATGTTTCAAACAATTATTACTTCTAAAAAGAAATCTGATATTCTTAAAAACTTCAAAAAAAATATAGTAAGGCACTTTGGACCTGGCTCAAATTACTATGCGAGTTTAAAACAAAGAAAAAAATATAAAAAAATTAAGTGGAAAAAACCTCTGAATGGCCCTTGGATACATCAAAATTTCATTGAAACAATTAAGAATATTAAAGCAAAGAAAAGTATTACAGGCGGGACAAAAGTTAATGAAAGTGACGGATTTACAGGCGCACTACCTTATTATTTTTTAGTGAGTAAAAATGATAAAGAAGCAAAAAAAGTTATCAGAACTGTAGCCAATTCTAATATTAATGAAGTTTATGGGTTAGCTAGATTAAAAATTATAAATTTAGCTAGTCAAGGAGCGCAGAATCCTGTTAAAAAATTTATCAAAATGAATGAAAAAAATAGGTACTTCAAAGAGGTAATTATAAATATTAAAAAAGTTTATAGACTTAAAAAACAAAACCACATAAGTTTGGTTAGAAAGCTAGGAAAAGCGTGTTCAGATCCTGGAAATTTCCTTAGTGCAACTCATAGTATTATCTCTTCAAGCAATTATAAGTCAGCAAATATAAAAACTATTAAAGCCGGCGGATGTAATGCATCTAGATGTAATTATATCGGAGCTTACTTCGCTGCACTTAAAGGTTTTAAAAATATTCCATCTCAATGGATAAAAAAAACAATTCCAGCTAAAAATATATTAAAATTTATTTAACAAGTTATTTAGTTTATCGAAATGTAAATATGGCACGGATAAAGTATCCTCACCACCCCCACCTCCTCGGCTAAAGCTCCATGAAACACCCTTTAAGAATTCTTTAAGTAGGATAGCGTCCCACTGTAAAAGAGCTCTATCTTCTTTGGAGGCCACTTGTTTTATAATATACAAAACGTCAAGATCTAATTTTTTTGAAATATAATCATACCATAATAATCTTCTTGTATCCCAACCGTAAGACCACTCATTTTGCTCGTTTGGTCTTATCTTGTTTTTAATTGGAAATTTTTCTTTTATTTCTACGATCATTATTTTTTCACTTTTAATTATAAAACCATCTACATCGATTAAATTTTTTTTAATATACCTTGAGATATAATCCATAAAATATCTAGTAGAATATACTTTTTTTAATTCATCTAATTCATAGTCATTCAAAAACTCAAATTTTTCTGGTTCTCTTAGCTTAAATTTGCTTGGTTTTTTTTCTGCTTTTTCGAAATGATCAAGAATTACATTAAAATCATTAGACTTTGATTTGACAAATTTTAATTCTTTTTTATCAAATAAATAATACTCAAACTGAGGTTTAAGTATTTTATCGACTTTACGAGTTTTCTTGTCTACAATTTCAAATTCTTCATCGGTCCAGTTATTAATTAATATCTTTATATAGTAACAGTGGGTTACCGATTCCCATTTTGAAACTTGTGAATAAATTTTAATATATTTTTCAGCTTCAATAGTGTCAAAAGTTGTATAAATGAATTCG
>CACBFE010000011.1 GCA_902538445.1 uncultured Pelagibacteraceae bacterium
CTTGAGCTATACCAAATAGAGCTTTTGATTTTTCATTTCCAAATTCTATTTTACATCGTTTTGCCCAATTAGTTGAAACATCAATTGCTTTCGATAATATTTTTTTATCATTTGTTAATTTAGGACACTCATCTAAAACCATTATAATGTCAGAATTTATAGATTTTTGGACTTGAATGCTTTTTTCTGGGCTTAGAATTATTTTTTTTCCATCCAAATGTGAGTTAAAAATAGCACCGATTTTAAAATCAATCTTATTAAACTTTGATAAAGACATTATTTGATAACCACCAGAGTCAGTTAAAATTGGTTTTTGCCAATTCATAAAATTTTGTAAACCATTAAACTTATTTAAAACTTCAATACCGGGTCTTAATAATAAATGATATGTGTTTCCTAAAATTATCTGAGTATTAGTTTGTAAAATATCATCAGTGAAGACTCCTTTAACTGTTCCTTGAGTTCCTACAGGCATAAAAGCGGGAGTATCAATAATACCTCTTGGTGTGGATATTTTACCTAATCTAGCCTTATGATCTTGAGTAATTAACTCAAAAGAAAATTCCTTGATTGACATTAAATATTATTTTGATTTTAGAGAAATTATTTTGTCAGGATCATCCACTGCTCCACTGTTTGGATTACCTTTTTTGATCATATCTACAAAATCCATACCCTTGATCACTTTTCCAAACGCTGAGTATTGTCTATCTAAATGGGGAGCGGAATCGAAACAAATAAAAAATTGACTATTCGCACTATCTGGATCTGCAGATCTTGCTGCAGAAAGAATTCCCCTTGTATGAGCTATATCTGTAAATTCAGATTTCAAATTAGGTAAATCTGAGCCTCCTGTGCCGGCCAATGATAAGTTATAATCTGCATTGTTAGAATTACCATATTTTACATCTCCAGTTTGTGCCATAAAACCATCTATTACTCTATGAAAAACAACACCATCGTATTTACCGCTGTCAGCTAACTCTTTAAATCTTTTTACATGGTTTGGTGCTTTTTCGGGATAAAGTTCTATTTCCACTTCACCATATTCTAATTTTAATATCATAATATCATTTTGAGCCATTGAATTAGTAGTTTTTAAACTAAATAAAAGTATTAATAAATAGGTAAAATATTTCATCAAAATTTATCTTTTAAAACTTTAACTGTGGATTTTGTTACAAATTTATTAATATTTCCGCCTAAACTTGCAATTTCTTTAACAAATTTTGAAGAAATAATTTGATTTTCAACATCTGACATTAGAAACATAGTTTCAATTTTTGAATTAAGTTTTTTGTTCATACCTGCTAATTGAAATTCATACTCAAAATCTGATACGGCTCTTAGTCCCCTAATGATTGTACTGGCAGAATATTTTTTACATAGATCAATAGTTAAATCATCAAAAGAGACAACTTTGATCTTAGATTTGTTCAATCTAAGATCTTTAAATAATGAATTATTGATTATATTTATTCTTTCGTCTATTGAGAAATGGTAATTTTTATTAGCATTATCTGTTGTTGCAACTATAAGTCTATCAAAAACATTTAAAGATTTTTTAATTACATCTATATGACCATAAGTAATTGGGTCAAATGTTCCTGGATAGATTGCAATTTTCATTTTATTGAATATTGTCCTCTATCTTAATTACAGAAACAACTTTTTCATTACCAGACAATTTTTTTATTCTTACACCTTGAGTATTACGACCCGCTATTCTAATTTCTTTAACAGCACAACGCATTATACTACCTTTATCAGTAGATAATATTATTTCATCTGTATCGCCTACAATCAATGATGATGAAATGTTCCCATTTCTTGGTGAATTTATTATACCAATAATTCCCTTCCCTCCTCTATTTGTAACTCTATAATCTAAATACGATGATCTTTTTCCATACCCATTTTCTGAAACAGATAGAATAAATTTATCTACTCCATTTTTTATCTTTTTATCCCTATTGATGGTTTTTTTATCTAAATTTGTATTGTCTAATATTGATAAAGAAATTACCTTATCTTTTTCTTTAAGTTGGATCCCCTTAATACCTTTTGATGATCTGCCTTTAAATAATCGTAATTTTTTTGATTTGAATCTTATACATTTACCATGATGTGTGCTTAATAAAATGTCTTGATCATCTCTGCATATTTTGACACCAATTATTTTATCATCTTGGTCTAATTTCATTGCGATTTTTCCATTGTTATTTATGTTAACAAAATCTTCTAAAGTATTTTTTCTTACGTTTCCTTTAGATGTAGCAAAGATAACCATTAATTTTTTCCATTCAGACTCATCCTCAGGCAAAGGCATAATAGAACTTATGGAATGATGGCTTTTTAAAGGAAGAATATTGAATATTGATTTACCTTTTGAAGCAGATGTTCCTTCAGGTATTTTATGAGCTTTAATTTTATAAACTAATCCTTGGGTAGAAAAAAATAAAACTGGCGTATGAGTATTCGCGGTGAATATTTGAACAACAAAATCTTCCTCTCTTGTTGATATTCCTGTTTTCCCTTTTCCGCCCCTTTTTTGAGCTTTTAAAGAGCTTAATGGACTTCGTTTTATATAGCCTTGATTAGTTATACTTATTACAACAGACTCTTTTTGAATGGTTTCCTCTATATTATAATTAAGTATCGCATCAATTATTTTTGTTTTTCTTGGTGAAGAAAATTTATCTTTTATATTTTCTAATTCATTAATTATTAATTTGTAGAGCTCTTTTTTGGAGTTAATTATTTTATTATACTTGACAATTAATTCAGCTAATTTGCCTATTTCATTTTCTATTTCATTTATTCCATAAGCAGTAAGTTTTTGTAATCTTAATTCTAATATTGAGTTTACCTGCTCAATTGAAAGTGAATAACTTGAAATATTTTTTTTCTTTTCAATTAAAGAGATTAATTTTATACTTTTTTTAATTTTCCACTTTCTTGAAAGTAAATTTTTTTTTGCTATATCAGCATCTTTAGAATTTTTAATGATTTTAATAATTTCATCTATATTTTCAACTGCAGTTGCTAAGCCTATCAAAATATGGGCTCGTTCCTCTGCTTTCTTTAAATCAAATTTTACTCTTTTTATAACAGTATCTTCTCTAAATTTTAAAAATTCAGAAATAAATTCTTTTAAGTTTAAAATTTTAGGTTTGTTGTTAACGATAGCTAAAGTATTAAAACCAAAAGAGCTTTCTATATTTGTGAGTTTATATAATTGTCTCCTTATTGTTTCTGGCTCAGTTCCTTTTCTTAACTCAATAACAACACGAATACCTTCTCTGTTAGACTCGTCTCTAATGTCTCTTATACCTTCAATTTTTTTGTCTCTTACTAATTGAGCAATTTTCTCAATTAATAAAGATTTATTAACTTGATATGGAATTGATTTTATTATCAATTTTTCTCTTCCACCTTTGATCTCTTCCAAATCAATTTCACCCCTAATTTTAAATGAACCTCTCCCTTTATTGTATCCTTGTTTAATTATATCTTTCCCAATAATTATGCCTCCAGTTGGAAAGTCAGGACCAGGGACATGTTTCATTAATTGAGAAATGGTTATCTCATTATTATTTATATACGCGATAGTGCCATCAATAATTTCACCTAGGTTATGTGGTGGTATGCTGGTTGCCATACCCACGGCAATACCGCCTGCTCCATTAACTAAAATATTTGGATATTGCGAGGGTAGCACCTCAGGTTCTTTTTCAGTTTCATCGTAATTGCTTCTGTAAGAAACAGTTTTTTTTTCTAAATCTTCTGTTAGATGTTGAGCAATTCTACCAAGTTTTGTCTCTGTGTATCTCATAGCAGCTGGAGGATCTCCATCAATTGATCCAAAATTGCCTTGTCCAGATATTAAGGGTAAACTCATTGAAAAATCTTGAACGAGTCTTACTAAAGCATCATAAACAGATTGATCTCCATGAGGGTGATATTTACCTATTACATCTCCTACTATACGTGCTGATTTTCTAAAAGGTTTAGACCAGTCATATCCACCTTTATACATTGCATATATAATTCTTCTATGAACAGGTTTTAAACCGTCTCTTACGTCTGGTAAAGCTCTACTAACTATTACACTCATTGCATAAGATAGATACGATGAGCTCATCTCGTCTTGTACAAATATAGGCTTAAATTTTTTATTCTCTACAGTATTTTTTTCCATGAAATTTTAAAAAGGAATTTCATCATCTAAATCAGAGCTGTCTTGATTTAGGTTGTCATTAGGTAATGAACTTTTATTCTCAGAAACTAGATTTGAATTTCCATTAGTGCTCCTGCTATCTAACATTGTTAAGCTCGAGTTATAGCCTTGAAGAACTATTTCTGTTGAATATTTATCTTGACCGCTAGACTCATCTTTCCATTTTCTAGTACTTAATTGACCTTCAACATAAACGTTGGCGCCCTTTTTGACGTATTGCTGAACTACATTTACTAATCCTTCGTTAAATATCACTACTCTATGCCACTCGGTTTTTTCTTTTCTCTCTCCGCTAGATTTATCTTTCCAACTTTGGCTAGTTGCAATACTAAGTCTAGCAACACTTTTACCATTTACCATTTGTTTGATTTCTGGGTCTGCGCCTAAACGACCTATTAATTGTACTTTATTTAAACTTCCAGCCATAATAATTTTGAGTAAAATTTGATTATTTACTTATAATAATGATTATTTATATCATAATTACCTTATAATTATAAGGAGTATGTTATTTTAAGGAAAAAAAATGTTGAAAAAAATCGTTGTAAAAGGGGCTAAAGAACACAACCTAAAAAATGTTTCTCTTGAGATCCCAAAAGAGAAATTAGTTGTTATAACTGGACTATCTGGATCAGGAAAATCATCTTTAGCTTTTGATACGATATATGCTGAAGGTCAAAGAAGATATGTTGAAAGTTTATCTTCTTATGCGAGACAATTTCTTGATAAGATGAAAAAACCTAAAGTGGATTTAATTGAAGGTCTTAGTCCAGCTATTTCTATTGAGCAAAAAAATACCTCAAAAAATCCTAGATCGACTGTAGCGACAGTAACCGAAATTTATGATTATATGAGAGTCCTTTTCGCTAGAGTTGGGATTCCCTATTCTCCTTTTACAGGAAAACCTATCGTTTCTCAGCCAATAAGTGAAATGGTTGATAAAATAAAGAAACTACCAAAGGATAGCAGTATATATCTCCTTGCGCCGATAGTTCGAGGTAGAAAAGGAGAATATAAAAAAGAAATTTTAAATTATAAAAAAAGAGGTTTTACTAAAATAAAAGTTGATGGCAAATACCTTAATATAGATGAATTTCCAAATTTAAATAAAAAACTAAAGCACGAAATTTCAATAATCGTAGACAGAGTAATTCTTAATTCAAGTCTTGGAAATAGATTAGCTGACAGCGTTGAGACTGCTGTGAATCTTTCAAATGGATTATTAGTCGTAGAGTATGAAAATGAAACATTGCCTAAAAAATTTAGAAAACGAGAAACTTTAACTTTTTCTTCAAAGTTTTCATGTCCAGAAAGTGGTTTCACTATTGAGGAAATTGAACCAAGACTTTTTTCATTTAACTCTCCTTATGGTGCGTGTGAAGAATGTGAGGGAATAGGACACAATCTCAATGTTGACCCAAATCTAGTTGTTTCAGATCCAAAAAAAAGCCTTCAGGATGGAGCAATTGAACCTTGGGCTAAGTCTACCTCTCTTTACTATGCACAAACTCTAGCATCAATTGCTAAACATTATAAAATATCAATGACGGATTCATGGAAGAAAATACCAAAGAAAATTCAGGATATCATTTTATATGGTTCGGATGAAGAAGAAATAAAATTTTCATACGATGATGGTTATGAAGCTTATACCACAAAAAAAACATTTGAAGGTGTAGTTAATAATTTAGAAAGACGTTATTTAGAAACAGATAGTGAGTGGAAACGAGAAGAAATTTCTCAATATCAAAGCGAAACAGCATGTGAAAAATGCAAAGGGATGAGGCTAAAAGATGAAGCACTTTGTGTAAAAATTAATTCTTTAAATATAAGTGAAGTTACTGAAAAATCAATTGATGATGCTCAAAAATGGTTTGAAAATTTACAAAATGTATTAACTGAACGAGAAAATAAAATAGCACAACACATTTTAAAAGAAATAAACGAGAGGTTAAACTTCTTGTTAAATGTTGGTTTAAATTATTTAACTTTATCAAGGGAGTCAGGTACTCTGTCTGGAGGAGAAGCACAAAGAATAAGATTAGCTTCTCAAATAGGTTCAGGCCTTACAGGCGTATTATATGTATTAGATGAGCCTTCAATTGGTTTACATCAAAGAGACAATAAAAAATTGATAAAAGCTCTTAAAAAGCTAAGAGATCTAGGAAATACTGTGATTGTTGTTGAGCATGATATTGAAACCATGGAAAATTCAGATCATATTATTGATATTGGACCTGAAGCTGGATTGAATGGAGGACAAATAGTAGCTAATGGAACTGTCAAAGAAATTATTTCCAATGAAAAAAGTATAACTGGTGACTATTTGTCTGGAAAGAAATTCATAGCAATTCCAAAAAAAAGAAGATCTGCAAAAAATGGAAGATTTATTGAAATAAATGGTGCAAGTGGAAATAATTTAAAAAAGGTAGATTTAAAAATACCAGTTGGAACTTTTACTTGTGTTACAGGAGTTTCCGGAAGTGGAAAATCAACTTTAATCTTACATACTTTGTATAATGCTTTTAATTTAATGTTAAATAAAAATAAAAGCCGCAAAGTTCCAAAAGCTTTCACTGGTTTTAAAGGAACTGAATTAATAGATAAAATAATAGATATTGATCAATCCCCAATTGGAAGAACTCCTAGATCAAACCCTGCTACTTATACAGGTGCTTTTGGACCTATTAGGGAATGGTTTGCAGGGTTGCCAGAATCAAAAGCAAGAGGATACAAAGTTGGCAGGTATTCTTTTAATGTAAAAGGTGGGAGATGTGAAACATGTGAAGGTGATGGAGTTATTACTTATGAAATGCATTTTTTACCTGATGTATTTATTCCATGTGATACATGTAAAGGAGCAAGATATAATAGAGAAACATTAGAAATCAGATTCAAAAATAAAAATATTGCAGATGTTCTAGATATGACTGTTGACGAGGGATGTGAGTTTTTCGAGAATATACAAACAATAAGATCAAAATTAATAACCCTAAAACATGTAGGTCTTGGTTATATGAAAATAGGTCAACAAGCTACAACGTTATCCGGCGGTGAAGCTCAAAGAATCAAATTAGCAAAAGAACTATCAAAAAGACCAACTGGAAGAACTTTATATATATTAGATGAGCCCACAACTGGATTACATTCACACGATATAAAAAAATTATTAGAAATTCTTCAAGCTTTCGCAAATACTGGAAATACAGTAGTAGTAATAGAGCATAATTTAGATGTTATCAAAACAGCCGACCATATTATTGATATGGGTCCTGAGGGAGGTGTAAATGGAGGAAAAATTATTGCTGAGGGTACACCCGAAAAAGTGTCTACAATCAAAGAAAGTTACACGGGAAAATTTATTAAAGAAATTATGGGTGAAAATCCTATGAAAAAAACTGCCTGAAATTAAAAATTATGTTATAGTGGAATCATGACAAATATATTGCAATCACTCCCAAAAACTATTCATCTTTCCTTAGGTATAGCTATTTTATTATTCTTAGGTCTACATTTCTTTGGTGATGGTTTTGCTTTTGATACGATATTTTGGAGCTGGTTGTTTAGACTTATTCATGTTGTTGTTGCAACAATGTGGATAGGTTTATTGTGGTATTTCAATTTTGTTCAAATCCCAAATATGCCTAAAATTCCTGACGAACAAAAACCAGCAATAGGTAAAGTAATTGCTCCAGCGGCACTATTTTATTTTAGATGGGCAGCTGCTATCACGGTTATATCGGGATTAATTTTAGCATGGATAAATGGATATGTTCATAGCGCAATGATTTTAGGTCTTGATGGATCTGGAGGCAAAAATACCGCAATAGGTATTGGCATGTGGTTGGGTTTAATAATGGCCTATAATGTTTGGTTTGTAATCTGGCCTAATCAAAAAAAAGCACTTGGAATAATTGAGGTTACTCCAGAAGTAAAAGCTGCTTCAGCTAAAACTGCAATGTTATTTTCAAGAACAAATACACTTCTATCTTTACCAATGTTGTTATCAATGGTGGCAGCCCAGAATCTTTATTAATTTCAAGGAACTATTTTTTCTTCTTCTTTTTCTATGGTTTTATAACTTACTTTAAAATATTTTAAAATTGGTGAAGCTACAAATATAGAAGAATATGTACCTATTAAAACACCTAAAATCATAGCAAAAGAAAAACCTCTTAAAATTTCACCACCTAAAATAAATATTGAGAATAATGCTAATAAAGTAGTGATAGATGTAATAATTGTTCGAGCTAAAGTTTCGTTAATGGATAAATT
This sequence comes from uncultured Pelagibacteraceae bacterium, assembly GCA_902538445.1. GTDB lineage: Bacteria > Pseudomonadota > Alphaproteobacteria > Pelagibacterales > Pelagibacteraceae > Pelagilacustribacter. Next base: position 8,516 of record CACBFE010000011.1, read on the forward strand.
TGCTATATCACTAATATCTAACTTATGAAATTTTCCTAGATTTTCTCTGATCCTATCATATATTACCACAGTATCATTCATTGAATAACCAACAATAGTTAATACAGCGGCAATTATTGAAAGGTTTATCTCTAACGATAAAAGTGAAAAAATACCTAATGTTATTATTACGTCGTGAAATAATGCTATGATAGAACCTATACTAAATTGCCATTCAAACCTTACCCAAATGTAAAAAAGCATTGCCGCTAAAGACAATGAAATAGCAATTATACCAGATTGTAATAACTCTGCGCTAACTTTTGGACCTACATTTTCTACCCGTCTAAAGTTAACATCAGAATTTAAATTTTCAGATAGGTTTTTTTTAATTTCCGGAATTAATTTATTATTATCCCCTTTTTGTTCAACTTTTATTAAAAAATCACCTTCTTTACCAAATTTTTTTACATTAACATCTCCTAAATCCATATTTTTAAGAACATCCCTTATTGAAGAAGCTTCAGTATTATTCGATCTTAATTCAATAAGCGTGCCCCCTTTAAAATCAATTCCATAATTTAAGCCTCTAAATGCAATCAAAATAATGCTTATTAAAAATATTATTACTGAGAAAATATTGGCATGCTTAAATTTTGAGGAAAAATTATAATTTGTCATTAAATATTAATCTCATTGTTTTTTGTGTTAAAAACGACCAATGAAGTAAGGTGTCTTGCTAAAAAATATGCAGTAAAAAGAGTTGTAATAATTCCGATACCTAGAGTAATAGCAAAACCTTTAACTGGACCTGAACCAAAAGCGAATAAAATAATAGCAGCAATTAGAGTAGTTATATTTGCATCTAAAACTGTTATTTTTGCTCTAGCATATCCTGAGTCAAAAGCATGGATTATCGATTTTTCTGTTTTTAATTCCTCTCTTATTCTCTCGAAAATTAAAACATTAGCATCAACAGCCATACCCACGGTTAAAATAATTCCAGCAATACCTGGTAATGTAAGTGTTGCCTCTAAAATTGTAAGAACACCAGTTAACATTAATAAATTTGCAATTAAGGCTATATTAGCAATAAGTCCAAAAATTTTGTATTTATATAGCATAAATAAGATAACTAAAACAAAGCCAACTATTAAAGATGTAATTCCAGATTTAATTGAATCTTCACCTAAATCTGGTCCCACTGTTCTCTCTTCAACTACAATTAATGGTGTAGGTAAAGCCCCGGATCTAAGCAATAATGCTAAATCTGTTGCTTCTTGAAAAGTAAAATTTCCTGAAATCATTCCATTACCAGAAGTAATTGGTTCATTGATATTTGGAGCACTTACTATTTCACCGTCTAAAACAATAGCTAATCTTTTACCAACATTATCAGTTGTTGCTCTTCCAAATTTTTGTGCTCCTAGCCTATCTAATGTAAAAGATACTGTTGGTTCATTGTTTTGATTTTGAATACTCGGCTGAGCATCAATTAGATTTTCTCCACTAATAATGATTCTTTTACTAATATTAAGTTTTTCCCCATTTTCAGATGTTAACTCATCAGTTCCAAATTCATTATTATCTGAGACAAGTCTAAAATTTAGTTGGGCCGTTTTACCTAATAAGGCTTTTATTCTTTCGGGATCTTTCAGTCCGGGAAGCTCCACGAGTATTCTTTTTTCACCCCTTTGAAGAATTGTTGGTTCTTTCGTTCCTACATCGTCTATTCTACGTCTAACTATCTCGATTGATTGTTTTAAAGCTGAATTATTTATAGTTAGTAATCCAAACTTTGAAAATGAGATTTCGATTTGGTTATTATTAATCTTTTTATATTCTAGTTCATAAGATCTATAATTATCAATATAAGGATTTACTAGATTATTTTTTCTAGAGTTAAATAGTAAATCAAATTTTTCCAAGTCATCTATTGATAACGATAAATTGTTATCGTTAATTTTGAAATTTTTATAATTTATATTATTTTCCTTAAGTAATTTTTTAGTAGGGATGACTTTAGATTGAATTTTTTCTTTAACTAAACTATCTGAATTGATTTCTAATAATAGATAAGATCCTCCCTGAAGATCTAAACCTAAGTTTATTTTTTTATTGATTAATTTATTGTTATCATTTTGTAGGTTTAAAAATGAAAATATAGCTATAATTAAAAATAAAAAGTAAATGATTAAAACGTTTATTTTAGAAAAATTTAACACGAAAAAGAATTATTTTTTAATTTCTTCTTTTTTTAGTAAACTTGTTATTGTAGACCGAATTATTTGAACCTTTGTGTTTTCGCCAATCGTAACTTCTATTCGATCATCTTCCATTACACGATCAACAATGCCTATAATACCGCCTGAAGTAATAACTTCATCACCTCTTTTTAAAGACTCCACCATAGCTTTATGGTCTTTAACTCTCTTTTGCTGAGGTCTTATTAAAAAGAAATAAAATATTACAAAGATTAATATAAGTGGTATAAACTGGGCTATTCCTTGTCCGCTCATGAAAGAACAATTATATTAAAAACTTTGGATAAACAAGTAAATTATAATTAAATTTTTTCTAGATTATTCATGTATTTTTTTAATACATTCGGGATATTAATTGAGCCATCTTCATTTTGATTGTTTTCTAGCAGAGCAATCATAAGTCTTCCAACAGCTAAACCAGATCCATTAAGAGTCCCTACATATTCATTTCCACTGTCTGATTTATATTTAGCTCCCATTCTTCTAGCTTGAAAAGAACCACAAGATGAGCAGCTTGATATTTCTCTATATTTTTTTTCAGATGGTATCCAAGCCTCAATATCGTACGTTTTCTCAGCACTAAAACCCATATCTCCTGAAGAAAGTAATACTACTTGATATGGTATTTCTAATTTTTTAAGAATACTTTCTGCACAACTTAACTTTCTCTCTAATTCCTCTAAACATTTATCTGGCTGGACTATACTTACAAGTTCGACTTTATAAAATTGATGCTGTCTAATCATACCTTTTGTGTCTTTGCCGTAACTACCAGCTTCTTTTCTAAAACATGGTGTTGCTGCTACAAATCTAATAGGTAAAAACCTTTTATCAATTATCGAACCTCTCACCAAATTGGTTAGAGCTACCTCTGCAGTTGGTATTAAGAACTTTCTTTGATCCGAGTTTTCAAATTTTATTTCAAACTGATCTTCTTCAAACTTTGGAAGTTGGCCTGTCCCAAACATTACATCTTCATTTACTATTAATGGAGGTGAAATCTCAGTATATTTAAACTCATTTATATGAGTATCTAACATAAAATTGATTAGTGCTCTCTCGAGTAATGCAAACTTATCTTTCAAGACTACAAATCTTGATCCAGATAATTTAATTGAGGTATCAAAATCAATATTGTTATTTTTTTTTCCTAACTCAATATGAGATTTTATTTTGTATGGAAAATTTTTTATATTTCCTTCTTTTTTTATTAGTTTATTTGATTTTTCATCAGTTCCGACGGGAACATCATAATGTGCTAGATTTGGTAAAGAAAAAATAATCTTATCTAAATCTTTTTGAGAATTAGACTGCCGTTCAATTAAATCTTTTATCTCTAAAGAAATTTTTTTTGATTTTTCAAAATTTTTTTTATCTTTTGATTTAGAAAGTATTTTTTTTTCTTGTTCTAATTTTTCTTTTTTATTAATTAAATCTCTATTAAAGGAGTCTTTTTTTTTAAAATCTTCAGTATTAAAGTTAACGTTTCTATCTTTAAAAGATTTTACATATGTATCTAGGTTTTTTCTTAAATCTTTTAAATTATGCATTTTTTATGTCTTTATCTTTATTTTTTTTTTCAGTGAATCGTACGGTTATTATAGATAATTCGTAAAGTAATAGAAGAGGTATTGCTAGACCTACCTGGGTTATTGGGTCTGGAGGAGTTAAAATTGCTGCAATTGTAAAAATAATCACAATCACATATCTTCTAGTTTTTTTTAAATATTCTGAATTGACTACTCCTACCCTAGCCAATAGATTAAGTAATATTGGTAACTGAAAGCTAACTCCAAAAGCAAAAATTAATCTCATTATTAAAGATAAATATTCATTAACTTTTGCCTCTAGTTGAATGGGTAAGTTTGTATTAGACCCCATTGACTCAAATGATAAAAAAAACTTTATAGCTAATGGCATAACTAAATAATAAACTAACATACCCCCAAACAAAAAAAGGATCGGTGTTGAAATTAAATAAGGTAATAATGCTTTTTTTTCATTTTTGTATAAACCAGGTGCAATAAATTTATATATTTGTATTATTAAAAATGGACTTCCTATAAATATAGCTGAAAAAAATGCCACTTTTAAATAAGTAATAAAAGTTTCGTGTAAAGCTGTGAAAATTAAACGCCTAGAAGTGGAATCGTCTTTTACCGCCTCTGCGTATGGTTTAACTAAAAATGAGTAGATATGCTCAGCAAAGGTGTAAGAAATTACAAAAATTATTAAAATAAATACTAATGATTTTATTAATCTAGAACGTAATTCTACAAAGTGACTCGTAAAAGAATTGTTATCACTCATTATCTGTATTATTCTTTTTTTTATTATCTTTTTTATTAATATTTTTTTCTAAATCAATATTGTCAGTAACTGAATTTACTTCTCTCTGAAAATTGCTTAAAGTATTTTTTAGTTTGCCGAAATAGGATCCTATTTTTTTTAAAGCAATTGGAAATTCTTTTGGACCTAAGACTAATATTGCAATTATAACAATTGCTAAAATCTCTAACCAACCTATTTGAGGCATATTAGATTACTTATTTTCTGGATTTGAGTTATCTGAATTATTATTAGAGCTGTCATTTTCAGAAGAATTATCATCTGACATACCCTTTTTGAAGCTTTTGATGCCTTTTGCAAGGTCACCCATTATGCTAGAAATTTTTCCTTTTCCAAAAAGAATAACAATTAAAATTGCTATTATTATAATACCTGTCCAACCAATATTTCCCATATGTATTTTATATACGATAATTTAACTTAAATAAATAAGTTTATTTTTCTTCCTCTGGAGCTTTTTTGAGAGCATCATCTATTTCTTTATAAATATTTTGTTTGTCATTGATTGACTGTTCTTTAAAGAATTTGCCTGTACCAAATATCGATTTATCAATAGTTGAAGTATCAATCAGACCAGCTGATCCAAGCTCATCTATGGTTGGTAAATCAGATAATTTTTGAATATTGAAGTGATTTAAGAAATTTTCAGTTGTTGCATATTGAATAGGTTTTCCAGGTACATCTTTCCTGCCCGCGGGCCTAACCCAATCTAACTCGAGTAAAATTTCTAGAGTGTTAGAAGCAAAAGTTACACCTCTAATTTCTTCAATTTCAGATCTTGTAACTGGTTGATGGTAGACTATGATTGATAGTGTCTCAATAGTTGCCTTAGATAATTTCTTTTGAGTAGATTTTTGAAGTGACATCAATTTAGATAAATCATCAGCAGTTCTAAAAGACCATTTATTTTTAATACAAACTAAATTAATGCCTCGATTTTTGTAAATTTCTTTAATATTTAACAAAATTTTTTTTATATTTGTTGTAGTTCTAATTCTTTTTTCAATTGTCTCAATATCTATGGGCTCAGATGCAGCAAATAAAATAGCTTCAACTTGTCTTTCCAATTTAGATGGTGATGCAGGAAATTTTATAATATTTGTTTTTTTGTTAGACATTATTTTGCTTTTTTATCATTAATTTTTCAAACATTTTTTTTTGAGACACTTCAATTATACCTTCTCTTGCAAGTTCTAAACTGGCTGTAAAAATACCAGCTATCCCCGTTTTTTCCATTTTATTTTTAAGATAAAAATTTGGAATTAATTTCATTAGATTTTCCCAATTGCTGATCTTGTCTAAATTATTTTTAATTTGTTTTATGCCCTCCTCGGTTGAAAAAACTGGTAATTTTGGAATACTTATATTTTGAAAAGTTTTTTGCATTTGAATATCAGAGTAACTTTTTAGTAATTCGTAAAGTGAAACATCGTAGACTGGAGTTTTTATAGATCTAATTCCACCCTTCATTCCTCTAGTAAAAATGTGAACACCTAATCTTTTTTTTTGTAACATTTGATCTGATAGTATTCTTATTAACTCTAATTTTTTCAATTGTAATTTCAATTTTTCTGCTACCTCTAATGCTTTAAAATCGTCATCTTCTTCTTCTGGAAGAAGTAGTTTTGATTTTAAATATGCTAACCATGTAGCCATTAATAAATATTCTGATGCCGTCTCTAAATCTAAATTTTTAGTATTTTTTATAAATTCTAAGAATTGATCAGCTAATTTTGTGATTGAAATTTCTGCTAAATCAACTTTCTGGGACTTAGCGAGATCTAACAAAACTTCAAGGGGACCACTGTAGTTCGGAATATTAACAGCTATTTGTTTTATATTCTTTGATTCCATAAATAATTTTACCTTAAAATTTTATAAATTTCTGATGTTTTTTTTGAAGTAAATTTGTCGATGTAAGGTACGGATTCTATCAATTTGAAGTTGTCTTCAATATTACCTGCACAATATAAAACTAAATTACAACCTGCAGCCAAAGAATTTTTAGCATTTTGAACTATATCATGATTGAGAGCTTTCATTGAAATATCATCTGACATTAAAATACCTTTAAATCCTATTTTTTCTCTGATTATTTCTTTAATTATTTTTTTTGAAAAAGTTGATACGTTTGTAGAATCTATTTTTCTATAAAGTATATGAGCTGTCATTGCTAATTTTGCTGAAGAATTTTTAAAAGGGTAAAAATCGATTTTATTTAACGTACTTTTATTTAAATCTATTTTTGGTAGCGCTTTGTGACTATCTATTTTTGAACATCCATGCCCAGGAATATGTTTAATTACATTTAATATCTTATTTGCACGACACACCTTGACAGTAATTTCCCCCATTTCTTTTACAATTTCCTTTTTTTTAGAAAAACTTCTTTTTCCTATAATTTTGCTAGTATTTTTTCTTAAAACATCTAGTACAGGTATCGTATTGATATTTATACCTATTATGTTTAGATTTTTACATAAAGAGTTCAAGTAATGTTTGTATAAATGAATAGCGGTTTTTTTATCTTTATCATAAAACTTACCAAATAAATAAGCATTTAAATTATTACTAAAAATATTATTTAATCTTGAAACACTAGACCCCTCTTCGTCAATCAAAACAGGAAATTTATTATCTTTGGTGTTTTTTCTTATTTTTTTAATTAAATTTTTTAATTGATTAAATGATTGTATGTTTCTTTTAAAAAGTATTATCCCCCAGGGTTTTTCTTTAGATAGCAGTAATTTTTCTTTGTTGCTTAAAGTTAATCCTTTTATGCTTATTATTATAGCTTTTTTTTTCATTTCGCCTTTAATAAATTCCAAAAACTTCTAGGTTTGTAATTCTTAATATCATTCGAAAATCCATCATTAAATTCAATAACATTTTTTGTATCGTTTTCTAATATTGGTAAATTTGAAATCTTAGTATTTATAATTTCATCAATATTGTTTCTGTTGTAATTTTTTTTTTCAATATTTTGACTTGATGAATAATATTTATAAGTAACCATAAAAAATGATAATATAACTGCTATAAACAAAATGTTGATCACTTTATTCATTACATTTTATCAGGTAGTGACACTCCAAGTATTCTCATACCATTTTGAAGCACTATGGCAATAAGATTAATAACCAATAAAATTTCTTTTCTTTTAATTTTATCATTTTCAATAAATTTATAGTCTTTATTTTCATTTCCCTTGCTCCAATACGAATGAAATAAAGTTGAAAGCTCATACAAATAAAATGGAATTTTATGTAAATCAAATTTTTTTGATGTTGATTCTATAATCTTAGGCCATTCAAAAATTTTTCTTATAATCTTTTCTTCTATGCTGTTAAAATTAAATTTATCTTCTTTTAGGTTTATCTTTTCAAATAAATTTATATTTAAAGATCTTATAATTGAGTTAATTCTTGCATAAGCATATTGAACATAAAAAACTGGATTATCTTTCGTTTTTTGTTTTACTTTATCAAAATCAAAATCTAATTCGACGTCATTGCTTCTATTGAGCATCATAAATCTAATTTGATCTTTTTCTACTTCATTTAGTAGATCTTGTGCTGAAATAAACTCACCCGCTCTTTTTGACATTTTAAAAGGTGATCCATTTTTAAAAAGTTTCACCAATTGGCAAACTACACATTTAATTTTCACTTTTTTATCAGATAAAGCAGAAACTGCAGCTTTAATCCTTTTTGTATAACCAGTATGATCAGCGCCAAGCACATTAACTAAATTTTCATAGTTTCTACTCACTTTATTCATATGGTAAGCAACATCGTTGGCAAAATAAGTCCATGAACCGTCATTTTTTTGAAGTGCTCTATCCGCATCATCACCGAATAATGTAGATTTAAAAATAAGTCTTTTCATTTTTTTCCAATTATCATTTGTTTCTCCTTTTGGGGGCTGTAGGAAACCCTCTTCAACAAATCTTTTCTCTTTTAATATTTTAATGGCTTTAGTAACCAAATCTTTATTAACTATTTCAGTCTCGGAAAAAAAATTATCATGTGTAATGCCTAAATTTTTCAAATCTTTTTTTATTAATTCCATTGATTTTTTAAGGGACTCTTTTTTTAAAAATTCGAAATTTTTTGTGAAATCATTAAATGTAAAATCTTTATTTTCATGAATTATTTTAGAGGCGATATCTTTGATATAAAGGCCTGGATAAAGATTTTCTTGCTTAGGAAATTTCTTATTATACTTTATTTCTTGTATTCTAAAATAAACAGATTCCACAAAAAATTTTATTTGCTCCCCATAATCATTTACGTAGTATTCTTTAGTTACCTTGTTTCCATTAAACTTTAGTAAATTAGCTAAAACATCTCCATATATTGCTCCCCTACAATGCCCCACATGCATAGGTCCTGTTGGGTTTGCTGAAACAAACTCTATATTGTAAGTTTTATTATCTTTAACTGACCCATAAAATTTTTTATTTTTAAATATTGAATTTATATTGTTTAATAGTGCTGAATTAGAAAGTTTAATATTCATAAAACCAGGACCAGCTATTTCAATTAAAGAAAAATTACTTATTTTTTCTAAAAAAATAACTTTCAATTTTAAAGCTAATTCTTTTGGCCTAATTTTATTTTTTTTTCCAAGAATCATTGCAATGTTACATGATAAATCATAATTAAATTGATCAGGGGGAACTTCTAAACTCACTCCCTTAAAATCATTTATCTCGTTGAGATTTAAATTATTTTTTTTTGATAAAATTACCTCTTTAATTTCAGTTAAATGGTATTCAAAAATATTCATTTTATTCGGTTATATAGATTTATTGCATATCTATCTGTCATACCAGCAATATAATCACATATTATACGCTCTGTGCTCGAGTCACTGTATTTTTTAATATTTATATATTTTTTTGGATTTTTTTTAATTTTAAAAAACAGTTTTGTTAACACTTTTTTTCCATAATTGGTATTTGAATTTACACTTTTGTGGAAATACATTTTTTGTTTTAAAAAGCTTTTAATTTCTTTATCAAATTTTTTCATTTTCTCAGAAAAAGCAACTATTTGTTCTTTTGTTTTATAAATATTGTTTAAACTTCTAATTTTATAAAGTTTTATATTTTTTTTAGTTGTTTCTATAACATCTCTTACCATCTCATTTATTATTTCTCTTATAATTTGTCTGATTACCAAATCTATTGAATAATTTTTTAATCTTTTGGTATGATTTGATATTATTTTATTGAGCACTGGAATATTCCTTAAATGATTTAAATTAAATAAACCAGATTTTAATCCATCTTCAAGATCATGGCTATTATAGGCTATATCATCTGATATAGAAGCAATCTGCGCCTCTAAAGATGAGTTTAAGGTAAAATCAATTTTTTTTTTAAAAAAATTATTACCTAAAATTTTATTCAATTTAGTTAAATCTTTAACAGGTCCATTATGTTTTATTAGACCATCTAGTGTTTCAATTGAGAGGTTAAGCCCTTTAAATTCATAATACCTATTTTCTAGTATAGTTATAATTCTTAATGTTTGAATATTGTGATCAAAACCTCCGTAATCTTTCATGCAGTAATTTAATACCTCCTCTCCTGCATGACCAAATGGTGTATGTCCTAAATCATGTGCTAAACTCAAAGTTTCTGACAAATCTTCATTTAAATTAAAAAATTTGGAAAGTGTTCTCGCTATTTGAGAGACTTCAAGAGAGTGCGTAATTCTTGTTCTAAAATGATCTCCTGACGTATTTACAAAAACTTGTGTCTTGTGTTTTAATCTTCTAAATGCTGTTGAATGGATAATTCTATCCCTGTCTCTTTGAAAATCATTCCTTAAATCAGTTTTTTTTTCCTTAAAAAACCGTTCTTTAGACATGAGAGGAACTGCAAATTTAGATAGATTTCTAATTGATTTTTTTTGCATGCTAACTACATAGATTATATACTAAATATATATCGTTTATGGAAAAGAAATTAAATTTCACTGATCAAGCCTTAAATCAAATAAATTTGATTACAATAGGTAGTGAAAAAAAATATTTTAGAATCACCGTTCAGGGAGGTGGATGCTCTGGTTTTAAGTATAACTTTGGTTTTGACTCAAAATCTAATGAAGATGATATTATATTTGGAAAAACAATTATTGATAAATCATCACTTGAAATAATTTCTGGGTCTGTGGTTGATTTTAAAAAAGAGATGATTGGAGAGTCATTTGTAATTGAGAATCCTAAAGCTACTGCTTCGTGCGGTTGTGGCCTTTCTTTCTCTGTTTAATGAAAATTATATCTTGGAACGTCAACTCTGTAAGAGCAAGGATAGAAAATATTAAGAATTATATTAAAGACTCTGACCCTGATTTACTCTTACTACAAGAAATTAAAACACAAAATGAAAATTTTCCGATCGATGAGTTTAAGAGTTTAGGTTACATATCATATGTATTCGGTCAAAAAAGTTACAATGGTGTTGCTATTATTTCAAAACTTGAATTAGATGAAATTAATAATAGCTTTATTAAAGATGATTTAAAACAATCAAGAATAATAACTGCTAAGTTAAAATTAAAAAAAAAAAAGGTAGAACTTATAAATATTTATGTTCCAAATGGAAATCCTGTAGATACAGAAAAATATGAATATAAAAAAGAGTGGTTAAAAAAATTTATATTAAATGTAAAAAAGAAAATTCAGAAAAACTCAAATATTCTTATAGCCGGAGATTTTAATATTATTCCAGAAGAAATAGATGTTCATGATTTTAAAAGATATGAAAACGATGCTTTAGGTAGATTAGAAATAAGAAAAAAATATAGAGAATTAATAAATTTAGGTTTTAAAGATGTTTATAGATTTAAAAATAAAACAAAACAAGAATACACCTTTTGGGATTACTTTGCAGGTTCATGGCAAAAAAATTATGGTATGAGAATAGATCATTTTTTACTTTCGAACAGTTTAATTGAAAATATTAAATCAATTAATATAAATAAGAAACCAAGATCCGAGAAAAAACCATCTGATCATACACCCATTGAACTTGAAATTATTTAACTCTACCGTATATATCTTTATATCTTACTATATCGGTTTCTTTTAAAATTGACCCTAATTGAGCTTCAATTATTTTAACTGGTTTCTTATATGGATTTTCTATTCTGTGAATAGATTGAACTGGTATAAAAATAGTTTCATTTGTTTTTAAAAAAAATTTTTTTTTATTAAGAGTTATTTTTGGAGTTCCTTGTGTTACAACCCAATGTTCAGAACGATGAAAGTGTTTTTGAAGACTTAAAACTCCTTTAGGTTTTACATAAATTTCTTTAATTAAAAAATTTTTACCATTATACAAGTTTGTATACCTACCCCAAGGTCTGTAAAAAATATTTTTCTTTTTTTGATATTTATTCTTTAATTTATCGTAGACTTTGCAAATTTCTTTCCAACTACCTAAGTCAGACCAAGATATATTTAAGTTTATAGCATTAATATCTTTTGATTTTTCCAAAATAGCGTAATCAAAAGAAATTGCTTTGCATTTTAAAAAATGATTTTTATTAAGATAATAAATATTATTTTTAAACTTTGATTTTTTCACAGAATTTGAACAATAAATAAAGTTTTTGTTTTGATGCTTCTTGAAGTTATTGATTATTGATTTTTTTGTAAGAAAAAACATTCCTGAATTCCAATGAGCATTATTTTTAATGATTTTTTTCACTTTTTCTAAATTTGGTTTTTCAATAAATTTTGTAACCTTATATTTATTGCCTAGTCGTTTTGATAAAAAATAACCATACTCAGATGAAGGGTTAGATGGTTTAATGCCAAATAAAAAGATATTTTTATCTGTCAAATATTTTTGGTGTTGTTTAATAGATGTATTAAACTGGGTTATTTTCTCAATTAAATGATCTGATGTTAAAAAAATTAAGGGTTGATTCTCAGGTATTTCTTTTATTAATGCTGAACAGAGTATAGCAGGAGCGGTATTTCTTTTTGCTGGTTCAAGAATAATTTTGTATTTCTTAAAACCTTTTAATCTTAAATGTTTTTTAATTTCACTTAAATATTTTTTATTAGTGCTTATTATTGGATAATCAAATATCGAATTTTTAACCCTCTCTAGAGTTTTTCCAAATAACGTCCAATTTCCAAAATCAATAAACTGCTTTGGTTGATGATGTTTTTGATTGGACCAAAGCCTCGAACCAGAACCGCCACATAAAATTACTGGACGTATTTTCATTAAATTTTTGAATATTCTTTAACTTCTTTTTTCTTACCTGGGTGTGTTGGAGCACCGAGATAAGCAGGTCCTACTGTTTGAGCATATTTCCAAATCGTTCCTGATCCAAAACTTGATTTTTTTTCTTTCCATTTTTTTCTTCTAGCTTTTAATTGTGCGCTAGTAAGTCTTACATTAATTGATCCTTTTTTTGCGTCTATATCTATTACATCTCCATTTTTAAGAAGTGCAATTGGACCACCCATTGCAGCCTCTGGACCAACGTGACCAACACAAAAACCTCTGGTAGCTCCTGAAAATCTTCCATCAGTTATAAGTGCAACCTTTTCACCTTTGCCTTGACCATAAATAGCCCCAGTTGTTGACAGCATTTCCCTCATTCCTGGTCCACCTTTAGGACCTTCGTATCTGATTATTATAACATCACCGTCTTTGTATTTTTTTGTCTGTACTGCTTTCATTGCGTCTTCTTCATTATCAAAACATCTGGCTTTACCTGTAAATTTTAATTTTTTTAATCCTGCAATTTTTACGATTGCTCCGTCTGGAGCTAAATTTCCTTTTAATCCAACAACTCCACCATCTGGAGAAAGTGGGTTGTTAAATTCTCTTAAAACTTTTTGATTAGTATTAAACTCAATATTAACTAAATTTTCTCTCATAGTTTTACCTGTAACTGTCATACATTCGCCATGGATATATCCTCCGTCAAATAAAGTTTTTAGTAACATAGGAACACCGCCAGCTTCCCACATGTCTTTTGCAACGTATTTTCCTCCAGGTTTTAGGTCAGCAAGATAAGGAGTTTTTTTAAATATTTTTGCAACGTCCATTAAATCAAATTTTACACCTATCTCATTAGCTAATGCAGGTAAATGAAGAGCTGCATTAGTGGAGCCTCCAGTTGCAGCCACAATTGTTGCTGCGTTTTCTAAAGATTTTTTAGTAACTATTTCTCTTGGTTTAATTTTTTTTTCTAATAACTTCATAACCGCTTGACCGCTCTCATATGCATATTTATCTCTTTCCTCATATGGGGCTGGCGTACCAGCTGAGTAAGGCAAAGCCAATCCAATCGCTTCCGATACACACGCCATTGTATTAGCTGTAAATTGACCCCCACAAGCTCCAGCACTTGGGCAAGCTACTAATTCTAATTCTCTTAATTCTTCAGAAGACATTTTGCCTGAGGAATGTTTACCTACTGCTTCAAACACATCTACAACTGTAACGTCTTTCCCTTTAAATTTTCCTGGCAAAATTGATCCACCGTAAATAAACACACTAGGTACATTCAATCTCAACATAGACATCATCAAGCCTGGAAGAGATTTATCACATCCAGCAATACCAACCAATGCATCATAACAATGTCCTCTCACCGTCAGTTCTGCGGAGTCAGCTATGACTTCTCTTGAAATTAAAGATGATTTCATGCCTTCATGACCCATGGCAATACCATCTGTTACAGTTATCGTGCAAAATTCTCTTGGCGTACCACCAGACTCTTTCACTCCTTTTTTAACTGACTGTGCCTGTCGCATTAAAGCTGTGTTGCAAGGAGCAGCTTCGTTCCAAGTGGATACTACTCCTACAAACGGTTTCGCCACATCCTGTTCGGTTTCTCCCATTGCATAGTAAAAAGATCTATGTGGAGCTCTATCTGGGCCTAAAGATGTATGACGACTGGGTAGTTTTTTTTTATCAATTTTAGACATTTAATTAATACTAGATACAATACTTCTTAATTTTCCATCTTCAATAGTTAATTCTTTAACTAAATTTTTATCATTTTGAACTATTTCTTTGGGTGCATTTGTCACATAAGCCTTATTTTTGAGCTTATTATTTAAACTAGTTATTTGTTTATTAATTGTCTCAATTTTTTGTAAAATTCTCTCTTTTTGAGATCCTAAATTTACATCCTCATTAAAATTTAATGAAAGTTTTTCCTTAAGAACTAAGATGTCTATTGAATTTTTATCTCTTATCTTAGTTGTAAGTACGTTATTTACTCTACCAACTTGTTTTATCAAATTTAAATTTTTATTTACCAATTTCATTAATTTTCCTGATTTATCATCAAAAAATATATCACAATATAATTTTGGTGTAATTTTTAACTCTGCTTTAGTAGATCGAATGTTAGAAATTATTTCAATTAAATCATTTATATTATTTTGATTTTTGCTAAATTTATTAATTTTCTTAAAATCTGGCCAACTAGAGCAGATTAAAAAATTATTGAAAATCTTTTTATAAGCATTTAAAGACCACAATTTTTCAGTGAAAAAAGGAATAAATGGATGAAGTATTCTAAGAATATTTGCCATCATAAATGATGAGAAAGCCTTGGCCTCTTTAATTTCAATTTTATTTTTTGAATTTAAAATAGGTTTTAAGAACTCTAAATACCAATCGCAATAGGAATGCCAAATAAATTGATATGCGTGCCTAGCGGCCTCATCAAACCTAAATATTTCAATATTTTTTGTGATTAAATTTTGTGTTTTTATAAATTCGTTGAAAATCCAATGGTTTATAGGAAGTTTTATTGAGTTTAAATTTATTTTTTTATCTAATTTACAATTATTAAGTTTTAAAAAATTATTTGCACTCCAAATTTTTGTTATAAAGTTTCTATTCCCAGTAACTCTATCTTTTGATAATTTTACATCTCGTCCTGGAGAGGCCATCGAAATTAAAGTAAATCTTAAACTATCTGCTCCATATTCATTTATTAAATCTAATGGATCAATCACATTACCTTTTGACTTTGACATTTTCTGCCCCTTTTCATCTCTTACCAAGGCATGAACATATACTTTATGAAAAGGTGTATTTTTTCTGAAATAATTTCCCATCATCAACATCCTTGCTACCCAGAAGAAAATTATATCAAAACCAGTAACAAGAACTGAAGTTGGATAAAATTTATTAAGTTCTTTAGTTTTGTTTGGCCATCCAAGAGTTGCAAAAGGCCATAGAGCTGATGAAAACCAGGTATCTAGAACATCCGTTTCCTGTCTTAACTTAAAATGTTTACTCCCATTTTTTTTCTTTGCTATTTTTTCTGCATCTTTTTCATTTTCAGCTACAAAAATATTTCCGTTTTCATCATACCAAGCAGGTATTCTATGACCCCACCAAATCTGTCGAGATATACACCAGGGCTCAATATCATTCATCCATTGAAAAAATGTTTTGGACCAGTTGTTTGGAAAAAAAGAGGTTTTGCCCTCTTTAACAATCTTTATAGGTTTTTTTGATAATTTTTTTGCATCTACAAACCATTGTTCTGTCAAAATAGGTTCGATTATAGTGTTTGATCTATCTCCATATGGAACTTTATTTTTAATATTTTCAATTTTTACTAGGGAGCCTATTTCCTTCAATTTTTTAATTAAAAGCTTTCTTGCTTCAAATCTGTCTAAACCATGAAATTCTTTGACCCCATTTTTATTTATTCTGCCATTTTTCTCAAAAATATTTAATATTTCCAAATTGTTTCTCTTACCAACTTCGTAGTCATTAAAATCATGCGCAGGTGTAATTTTAACAGCTCCTGAACCTTGTTCAGGATCAGCATAATGATCAGAAATAATTTTTACAGTTCTATTAACAATTGGAATTAAAACATTTTTTCCAATTAAATTAATATATCTTTCGTCTTTGGGGTTTACAGCTACTGCTGTATCTCCCATCATAGTTTCTGGCCTTGTGGTTGCGATTGTGATTTTTTGATCAGAGTTTTCGATTGTATAATCAATATAATATAATTGTGATTGAACATCTTTTTGGACAACTTCTAAATCAGAAATAGCAGTTTGAAGTTTAGTATCCCAATTAACTAATTTTTTATCTTTGTAAATCAGCTTATTTTTATAAAGATCAACAAAAACTTTAATTACAGCTTTAGATAAATCTTTATCCATAGTAAACCTAGTTCTTGACCAATCACAAGAGCAACCTAGTTTTTTTAGTTGATCTAAAATAATCCCACCAGACTCTTCTTTCCATTTCCAAATTTTTTTAATAAATTTTTCTCTTCCTAAATCATTTTTTTTAATTCCTTCTTTTAAAAGATTATTTTCTACAACTGCTTGGGTTGCAATTCCGGCATGATCAGTTCCTGGCTGCCATAGAGTTTCAAGCCCTTTCATCCTATTAAATCTGACTAAAACATCTTGAAGGCTGTTATTTAAAGCATGTCCCATATGCAATCTTCCGGTTACATTAGGTGGAGGGATTACTATGGAAAATTTTTTATTAAATTTGCTTTTTTTTGGTTTAAATAAACCCTTTTTAATCCAAAAATCTGAGATTTTTTTTTCTTCTATATTATGATTGTATTTTTTAAATTCCATTTTTTTGATATTTAGAGATATATATCAGATTTTAAGTTCTATTAAGTTTAAAATCTAGATATAAGGCAGCAGTCCAAGAAAAATTTTTAGCGCCCATACCTAAACCTGACTTACAACTATAATATTCACGAAATTTTTTTTTTTCGATTAAATTTATAGTCTTTTTTCTTATAATTTTGGCAAACTTTTTATCTTTATTTTTCAAACCTTGATAAATAATCCAATTGCAATTTACCCATACCGGTCCCCTCCAGTACCTCTTTTCCTCAAAAGATTTATGTTTAGAACTTATTGAAGGAAAAATATATTTATCGTCTTTATAATATTTTTTTAGACTTTTAATTAATCCTCTATTAATTAAATTATTGTTTAAATCTGCAAATAGCATGAAAAAATTAGTTATTGATGGTACCTCTATTGAAATTTTATTTTTTAGATCTTTATTTTTAAATTTCATTTTTTTTGAATTGAATAATTTTATAAGTTTACTTTCATTTAAAAGAATATATTTTTTTAATGAAGAACTGCTCTTACCTATAAATTTTAGTAAAAAATCTAGATCTTTTAAAGCTTTTAAAAAAAGTGAATTAAATCCTACATCAACAACATTAAATTTTGATTTGTAGTAAAGTTTTTTAGGATCATAATTCAGTCGCCTTAAGTGATTTTTTATTGTTACATACCTATCGTAATCTATTTTTAATGGTCTTTGATTTTTTTCAACAATTTTATTATCTTTTCTTTTATATTTAAGTTTAGACTCTATTTTGATCTTGCTCATAGGTTTGTCCCATAAAGGAGAATTGTCATACCCACTTTCCCATGGATGAAGTATAGAAATTAAACCAGTTTTTTTTGGATCTCTATATCTAATAAACCATTCTAAATTTTTTTTAATTTTTAATATTAAAGTTTGATATTTTTTTATCTCTTCTTTTGAAAATTTTTTTCTTTCAATAATTATCCTTAAAATACTTGATAATATCGGTGGTTGAGTAATTCCGGATGAGGAAATTTTTCTACCACAATTCCAAGCCTTATAGTTAGGTGTATAATTTATATCCTTAATATGAAAAAGAATGTGTGGAATCATTCCATCGTCCCATTGTCCAGAAATTAAAGTTTCAATTTCTTTAAATGAGTAATGTAAATTGAAATTAGAATATCCTAAGGCAATAAAAGCTGAGTCCCAATTCCACTGAGCTGGATAAAGTTTGGTATTAGTAGGTAAAGTATAATTTGATCTTCTATTATTAATTAAAGTTTTTTTTGCAAATTTTATTTTATTATTCATTATCCTTTTACACTTCCCGCTGTTAATCCGCTTACTAAATATTTTTCAAAATATACAAAAATTAAGAGAATTGGCAAAGTGACTATGACTGATCCAGCCATTAAATATTGCCTTGGTGTTTCAGCATCACCAGTTAAATGATTTATTGCTCTGGATAATGTAAATGTTTTTGGATTATCTAAAAACATTAGTGAAAACAAAAATTCATTCCAAGCTATCATAAATACGTATAATGATACTGAAGCAATAGCAGGTAAACTTAGAGGAATAATTATTTTAATTATTATTCCAAACCAGTTTTGTCCGTCGATTAAACCAGCCTCTTCAATTTCTTTGGGTATGCTTCTAAAATAACCCTGAAGCATATAAATCGCCACTGGTAAAGTAGTTGCTGTATAGACAATAAGCAATCCTTCTATTGAATTTCTTAAACCTAGTTGACTAAAAACAGTGTATAGTGGAATTACTAATACTATGGCTGGAAACATGTAGATTATTAGTATTGACGTTGATAGAAAAGTTTTTCCAAAAAAATTTAATCTTGCAACCGCATAAGCAGCTGGAATAGCAAATAAAAGGGTTATCAAAACAGTTCCAATTGATACATAAGAACTTGTTAAAATATATCTACCAAAATCATAAGTTTTGAAAATTACAAAGTATGATTTAAATATTTCAAAAATATCTTTTGAAAAATCAATACTTAAATCTAGAGGATTAATCAATAGAGCTGTCTGCGTTTTAAAGCTAGTAACAAACATAATGTAAAAAGGAAATAATATAACCAACGCAAAAAATACAATTGCAAACAAAGATAAAAACTCAAACACAATTTTTTCTGATATAAAATCTTGGTTTAAATATTTAAAATCATACTTTTTAAGTCTATTTGTAAAAAATAAAGCTAATAAAAAAATACCTATTGAAAACCATAGGGGAGAGCTATCACTTATAAATGTATATAAAATCGTAAATAAAAGAGATAATAAAAAAATTTTTAAAAGATGATTAAATTTATTCCCAATTAAAATAGAAATAATAGTTAGTCCTAATGATAATAATAGATTAAAATTAAAGTTAAGATTTGTAAAACTTAGACCTTGTAAAGTTGCCATTATTTTCCATATACAAATAATTGTTGCTAAAAAAAATGACGATCCAAATAAAGTTATTATTAAGGATTTATACTTCATTTGCCTTCTTTCCGATTAATCTAAAATAAATAATCATAAAAGTTATTAATAATAATACAATTACTATTGAAAC
>CACBFE010000012.1 GCA_902538445.1 uncultured Pelagibacteraceae bacterium
CCAGAGGTAAATAATTTTATTGCTGTTTCACCACAGCCAAACGTTTATGATTTTTCATTTTTAGCGCCGTGTCCTACATCAGGCCAAGTAGTTTATAGTGAAAATGACGAATTAGTTACTAAAGAGAGTATTATTGAACTAGATAATAGAATTAAAAGCCAAAAAGGTGTAGAAGTAATCTTTTCCAAAATAAAAAATTGTAATCATTTTTTCAAAAATAAAGAAAAAGAATTAACATCTGAAATTGAAAAGTATTTAAAGGAGAAAACTGCTTTAATTTAATTTTTAATTATTTTACCCCCACAACTTGGTTTATTACATCCAGTAGTGTTAGGAAATGAAATCGGTAATTTCATTACAGATCTGACGGCAAGAAAAGCAAATGCTTGGGACTCTATAAAGTCACCATTAATTTTATATTTATCTATTAAATCTAAATTAATACCTGAGGATAAATTTTCTTTAATCTTTTTTATTAAGAATTTATTATATCTACCTCCGCCGCATAGTAATACATTTTTAATTTTTTCTTTGGAATTTTTAAAAGCCAAAGATAATTCCTCACCAATTATACTAGCTGTAAAATCCGTAAGCGTCCTTACCCCATCTTCCAGATTTAATCCTCTTACAAATGAAACGTCAAAATCATTCGTATCATATGATAATTTTTTTTGATCACTCCTATTCATATATAATTCTTGAGCTTGTTCGAAAATTATCTCATTTCTTGTACCAGTTGATGCAAGATTACCATCATAATCAAATTTTTTTTTAGAATTTTTTCTTACCCAATTATCTATTAAACAGTTACCTGGTCCAATATCCTTACTGTACAATTCTGAAAGATTATCTCTATCTTTAATTATAGTAATATTTGCAATCCCTCCTATATTCAGAAAACAAACTGGTATTTGAATTTTATTTTGAACACAAACCAAATGATGAAAAATAGGTGTTAGGGGTGCACCTTGTCCTCCATTTAAAATATCGTTACTCCTAAAATCAAAAACTACATTTTTTTTAGTCAATTGGTTTAAAAGTTTTCCATTTCCTAACTGTTTTGATATTTTTTCTTTGGGATTGTGATAAATAGTTTGTCCATGGAAACCTATTAGTGTTTCATCAGAAACATTAAGTTCCTTAATAATTTTTGCGTGAAATATTGATATTTTTCTCTCTAAATTGTTTATTTCATTTTTATAAATTTCTAAATGTTCGCTTTTATGAATTTTATCTTTCAAGTTGTGAATATCTTTATAAATATCCGAGTCATATCCATAATATTTGTCTTTGATTAAATGGTATTGATCTATGCCGTTTGTCTCAATAATAGATGCATCTACTCCATCCCCAGAAGTGCCACTCATTAAACCCAATGAGATCCAATTTTTTTGCATATTTTTATTTATTTATAACAATTTTTGTATAATAGTTGCTTAACTAAATAGCACTATGAAAAATAAGTTTTTACAAGAATTGCAAGAAAGAGGTTACCTTAATCAGTGCACAAATATTAATAAACTAAGTGAAATTTGTGATAAAAAACCAATATCTGGATATATAGGTTTTGACTGTACTGCAAGTAGTCTACACGTTGGCAGTTTGCTGCAAATCATGATTTTAAAGCTTATGCAAAAACATGGTCATCGGCCAATTATTCTTTTGGGAGGTGGTACAACACTTATCGGAGATCCATCTGGAAAAGATACCACTAGAAAAATGCTAAAACGTGCAGTAATTAAAAAAAATATTCAAAGTATAAAGAAAGTTTTTAATAAGATTTTAGACACAACGAACACTAAGACAACTCCTTTATTCGTGGATAACTCGAAATGGTTAACTAAATTGAATTATATTCAGTTTTTAAGAGACATTGGAAGCCATTTTACAATTAATAAGATGCTTACCTTTGAAAGTGTAAAACTTAGATTGGAGAGAGAACAGTCACTTAGTTACATGGAATTTAATTACATGATTTTACAAGCTTATGATTTTTATGAATTGTTTAAGAATAATAATTGTATTTTACAAATAGGAGGATCAGATCAGTGGGGCAACATAGTTAGTGGAACAGATTTAATAAGAAGAATTTTACAAAAAGAGGCTTTTGGTTTGACCTCCCCATTAATTACTTTAGCTTCAGGAGCTAAAATGGGAAAAACCGAAAAAGGAGCTATTTGGTTAAATGAGGATCAATTTGCTCCATACGACTATTGGCAATTTTGGAGAAACACTGATGATAGGGATGTTGAAAAATTTCTAAAATTTTTTACTGAAATTGAACCAAAAGAAGTAAAAAATATTGTTAATAACGAAAAAAATATTAATAAACTTAAAATTTTACTTGCTAATGAGGCTACTAGAATACTTCATGGAAAAAAAGCCTCAAGAAATGCAGAACAAACTGCTTCAGAAACATTTGAAAGTGGAGGCATTGGTGCAGCCTTACCTGAGATTGAAATTAAGACTGTTAAAATAAAAAAAGGTATTAGTATTTTAGATATAATATCAGAAAACAAAATATTATCTTCAAAAAGTGAAGCAAGAAGAGCGATTGCTAATAGGGGGTTTAAAATTAATAATGTTACTGTTGAAAGTGAAAAAAAAATTCTCCATCTAAAAGATTTTAAAAATAATATTCTTAAACTTTCGTACGGCAAAAAAAAACATTTTTTAATTAAACTTATTTAGTTTTTTTATCTCTTTCTATAATCTTTTGAATAAATCTTGGGGTTAATGTTTTTATGGGGTTTATAGTTGTTTTAATCTTCCCTTTTGGACCTTTCATTTTAAAACTAATACCAAATAAGCCCTCCCCAACTTCTTTAGGAATAACAATGCTTCCAATCACTGGTATTTTCGAAATTATTTTATTGAGCGTTTTTGCTGGAACTAAAGTTCCTTTTAAACTCGTAAGACCGCTTGTCTCTTGATACCCCTCCATTAAGACCGACATACTAGGTCCTAAAGCCAAAATTTCATTTAATTTTAAAAAACCATTATTTTTTTCCATATCAATTTCTAGTACATCAAAAGATAAACCCTCTCCTTCTGCTAAATCTGCTAAACCACCTAAGTCAGCTAATGATAAGAGCTTTATTACACCTGGTGCATTAATCACTTTAAAATTTTCAATTTTTAATTTTGAGTTGGATTTTGTACCATCAATAATAGATGTGAAAAGTAATTTGCCTCCAGATAGACCCTTAAAAAAAGTATATTCAGTCAACAAAGGTCTTGTCAAATCTGAATAAATTTCTAGATATTTCTTTTCGCTTTTATTGTCTTTTTTCATAGATATATCTAAATAATTATTTCCTCCAAAATCTCCTTTTGATGAAATCTTAATAAATTTCCCGTTTTTAATTTCACCTAATAATTTAAAATTTTCTAGATTTTCTGACAAGGGTATTTTGATATTTCTAAAGTCAATTTCAATTTTGTTATTTATGTCTTTAAATTTATTTTCTTTTTTATTAGTTTGAAAAGATTTTGCTAAATTTGTAGCATCAAATTTATTACCTTTAATTTCTATTTTTTTTCCACTTTTAATAAAAAAATCGTTATTTTCTGTCATTATCTCTATTTCTTTAAATGAGGAAAATTTTTCTTCATTAATAACTAAGCCATTTACTTTAATGAAATTATTTCCTTCTTTAAAGTTGAGCTTATTAATTTGTAATTTATTTTCTTTTTTTTCTAAATTTAGAGAAAGATTTGCCGTAGAATTATTACTTTTTTCGTAATTAATTAAATCAAGTTTTATTTTATTTGCAAAATCTAAATTTAATTTTAAATTTAACTTTTCTTTTTTAAAATTGTTTTCTAGATTAATCTTAAAAAATTTAAGATTATTAAAGGAATATTCACCTTCACCTAAAAATTCCGATTCATTAGGTTTAAAATTTGTTTTAATTTCAAAGTCAGATAAATAAATTTCTTTAATTTCTTTAGCTATTAAATCATTAACGATAGGAGTTGATAACTCTATATTTCCTTTTTCAATTATGCCCGAAGCAGTATAATTAAAATCTTTTATTTTATAAGTTCTGTCTAAATCGATTGATATAATATTATTTAAATCGGCTTTAAGACTCTTTATGGCAAAATCTAATTTATATTCATCAATTATTTTATCGTACTTATTAAGAAGTTTTTCATCTAAATTAAACTTCGAATTAAAATTCGATTTTATTTTAATTCCATTTTCTAAATTTAATTTTACATCACCATCTAAAATATTAAGATCCTCTAAATTGCCGTAAATATTTTTAATTAAAACATCATTTTTATCTGCAAAAAAACTTAGATTTAATTTTGAAAAATTAAAATCCTTAATTATTTCAGCTTCCAGACCTGTAACATTCCCTTTTGCAATGAAGTCTTTTAAGTTTCCTTCATCATTTAAAAATATCTCTATTTCTGAAATTAGATTGCCCTTTTGAATTTTATTATTTAATAAACTTTTAAAATTAGAAGGTTTTATCATAACAGATAATTTATTTAATTGAGTAATATCTAGTTCTTCTAATACCAAGCTAATTTTTTTAATCTTCGGGTCTGTTTTTAATAAAGATATAAAGTCAATATAAACTTTAATATTTCTTAAAGGCACTAATACTTTTTTATAAGTTAATTTAGGATTTTCTGTTTCTAAAAATAAACTCAATTCTTTTGGGTTAAGTTTAAATTTAACGGTTTCCAATTCTAAACTAGCATTTTTTGTAAAAGAGGCTTTATTAGATATAAATTTATTGAACTTATTTGTTTCAATGCCTATCGTTATTAATATTACAATTAAAGATATAATTAAAAAAAAAATAATTAAAAATAAATTAGTAAATATTTTTTTCATTTTATCTTTTATTTTTTATTCCTTCTTCAATAAACTGATCGATATTTCCATCTAAAACACTTTGGGGGTTAGTATTTTCTATTTTATTTCTTAAATCTTTAACTAATTGATAAGGTTGTAAAACATAAGATCTAATTTGATGCCCCCAACCTATATCTGTTTTAGCTGTTAATTCTTTTTGGTTCTCTTCCTCCTTTTTTTGCATCTCATGCTCGTACATTCTTGCTTTCAACATTTTAAAACAAGTTTCTTTATTTTTATGTTGTGATCTTTCATTTTGGCATTGCACAACGATTTTTGTAGGTATATGTGTAATCCTAACTGCGCTATCGGTTGTATTCACATGTTGTCCACCGGCTCCGCTTGACCTGTAAGTATCAATCCTTAAATCTTTTTCATCTATGTTAATATTAACATCATCTTCTATTGCAGGATATACCCATATACTTGCAAAACTTGTATGTCTTCTAGCTCCGCTATCAAATGGAGAAATACGTACAAGTCTATGAACACCCGACTCTGATTTCATAAGTCCATATAAATAATCTCCTTCAACTTTTACCGTCGATGACTTTATGCCTGCTTCTTCACCTTTATGTTCGCTTATAATTTGGTATTTAAACTTTTTTTTATCAAACCATTTCATGTACATTCTTCGAAGCATATCTGCCCAGTCTTGACTTTCGGTGCCTCCTGCACCGGCATGAATTTCAAGGTAAATATCATAATCATCGTTTTCACTAGAAAGAAAACAATTTATCTCATTTTTTTTTATATCTGATAGGATTTGTTCAATTTTTTTTATACAATCTTGAATAGTATCCTCGTCTTTTTCTTGAGAAGCGAGATTATACAAATCTTTTAAGTTGTTTAAATCTTTTAATGATTTTTGATAAGAATTAAAAATATTTTCAAAAATTTTTTTTTGTTTAACCGTTTTTTTTACTAATTCTTTATCTTTCCAGAAATTTTCTTTAAGAGTAATTTTTTCCAATTCTTTGATTCTGATTTCAATTTTTTCTTTATCAAAGATACCCCCTAATATTATTAAGAGATTTTTCGGTAACTTCTAATTTGGTATCAAAATTTTCCATTAATAAAATTGCCTAAATTTCACTGTTTTATCACGACCATTAGTTGACGTTAAATTATTATTATCAATATTGTTAATATCTCTCAATTTAAGAGATTCTATAATAATATTTTTTTCACCTGCGGCAGATTTTACTCCTGTATCATAATTTAAAGACGTTAAATAAATATTTTCAGGTATTGTAAATTCTTTGAAATCCTCTTTATAAAGAGCATTTTCGACAAAATCTTTGAAAATAGGTAGTGCTACTTTTGAGCCAGTTTCAAATTTTCCCAAAGATTTAGGATTATCGTAACCAACATAAACTCCAATTACTAAGTTAGAAGAAAATCCAATAAACCAAGCATCAAAATTGTCATTGGTGGTTCCAGTTTTTCCTGCTAGAGGAACATCTAAAGATCTTAGTTTTTTTGCAGTTCCTCTTTTCACAGCTCCCTGTAATATTGAAGTCATTTGGTACGCTGTTTCCTCGCTAATTACTTGTTCATTACTATTTTTAATTATTGGAAGTTTCGTATCTTCGTTTATAAATTTATCACAACCTAAACATTTTCTATTTTTTTTTTGGTAAATTGTTTTTCCTCGTCTGTCTTGAATTCTTGATATTAAATGAGGTTTAATTTTTATTCCTCCATTTACAAAAGGAGCATAAGAAGATGTCAAGTTCAAAAGAGTTGTTTCTGCGGAACCTAACGATACAGATAATAATTCTGGTATTTCTTCATAAATATTAAGCTTCTTTGATAAATTTAAAATTTCCTCTAAACCTAAGATTTTTGCAATTCTAACTGTCATTAGATTTCTTGAGTACTCTATGCCTTTTCTTAAAGTTGATGGGCCATAAAATTTTTTCCCATAATTTTCTGGCTTCCAATTTTTCAAGCCCACTCCTTGACTTTCGACAAATGGAGCATCAAGAATAATAGAATTTGGAGCAAAGCCATTTTCAAGAGCTGCTGCATATACAATTGGTTTAAATGCAGATCCAGGTTGTCTTTTTGCCTGTGTCACACGATTGAATTCACTTGTTTTAAAATTAAAGCCACCGACTAGAGCAAGAACGTCCCCGGTATATGGATCGATAGCTACAATTCCCCCATTAACCTTTGGGTATTGTTTTAACTGCCAAGAGCTAACATCTTTTTTTACAAATATGATATCACCAATTTTATGAACGTCTTGAATTTTTTTCTTTTTAGGTATAGTCCATTTTATATTACTTAATTCTAGAAAACCTTTTTTTTTATTTTTATCAATCATTTCAAATTCAATTTTATTATTTTCTAAGGAAGAAATTTCTGCTAATTGCCATTTTAATGTTGGATCAAGTTTAAATTTGGAAACAATATTTTGCCAATTTTTACTTTTAATTTTATTTGTTACCGGTCCTCTCCATCCTCGCCTCCGATCGTAATCTTCAATTCCTTTTCTCAGTGATTTTAAAGCTTGAATTTGATAATTTATTCTTAATGGTGTGCTTATACTTAATCCTTGAGAATAAAGTTTTTCAAAACCGTAAATATCTTTTGTTGTTCTTCTAACTTCCTCTGTAAAAGAGTTTGCTTCATTAATAATCACGATCTTTCTTCTTTTCAGTGTTAATTTTGACTCTTTAAATTCTTTTAACTCTTTTTTATTAATAAATTTATTTTCTACTAGATTCTCAAGAACTAAATTTCTTCTAAATTTTGCTATTTCAGGGTATTTATATGGATCATATTTACTTGGTGCTTTTGGTAATGCTGCTAATAATGCTGCTTCTGAGTAATTTAAATCTTTAATTGATTTATCAAAATATTCTAAACTAGCTGCTGCAATTCCGTACGTTCCTTGGCCCAAATAAATTTGATTTAAATATAACTCTAAGATTCTTTCTTTGGTATATGCTCTTTCGATACGAAAAGCTAAAATTGCCTCTTTTACTTTTCTCTTTATGGAAACTTCGTTTGAAAGTAAAAAATTTTTTGCTACCTGTTGTGTAATAGTTGAAGCACCCTCTAGCCTCTTATTTTGAGAAATATTTTTTATATTTTTTATTATTGCTCTAAGTATGCCTTTAGCATCAATGCCAGGGTGACTAAAAAAATTCTTATCCTCAGCCGAAAGAAATGCATTTACAACTTTATCAGGTATAGATTCGAAGGGTATGAATAATCTTTTTTCTATCGCATACTCCGCTATTAATTTATTGTCTTCCGAATAAACTCTGCTTGAAATGGGGGGTTGATAATTAGATAGTTTTTTATAGTCCGGTAAACCTACTGAAAAATACCACAATGTTGAGAAAATAAAAAATATTACTACAGCAAAAAAAATTATTGTAAATTTTACTGAAAAATTGAGAAATTTTAGCATTAGAATTATTTATAGTAACAATTCTGACTTTCTTAGGGCATACAAAAGATTAAATTCGTGTATTTATTCACAAAATTGTATAAAATAGAACTCATGACAAATTTAAAAACATCAAATTTTACAAATTTCGAAGGAATTCTAATAAAATGGAAAAAAATTTATATATCGATGCATCGCATCCAAATGAAACTCGTATTGTTCTTAAATCTGAAAACTCAATCGAGGAATACGAATTTGAAGATAAAAACAATTTAAACTTTAAAAATAATATTTATCTTGCAACAATAAGTAGAGTTGAACCCTCTTTGCAAGCAGCGTTTGTTAATTTTGGAAGAGATCGGCATGGTTTTTTAGCTTTTAATGATATTCAATCTGATTACTACCAGATACCTTCTGAAGATAAAGAGAGAATAAAAATTGCAGAAGAAAAAATCAGAGAAGAATTAAAAGACAAAACAATAGAATTCAACCAAGATAACCTTCAATCAGATAACAAGAGTGAAAAAACAGAAGAAAATGAAAATCAAATTGAAAAAGACAATAAACAAGAATATAGAGAAAAAGTTAAATCATCATTCGGTATCAAAAGATACAAAATACAGGAAGTTATCAAACCAGGTCAAGTAATCTTAATTCAGGTCATTAAAGAGGAAAGAGGTCAAAAAGGAGCTGCGTTAACAACTTTTATTTCTTTGGCAGGTAAGTATATAGTCTTAATGCCTAATACTCCTAAAGGAGGGGGAATATCTAGAAAAATTTTTAATTCATCTGATCGTCAAAAAATAAGAAACATTCTTAATGATATAAATATACCGAATAGTATGGGTGTAATTGTTAGAACCGCAGGTGCAAATAAAACAAAAAATGAAATCGAAAAAGATTTTGAAAATACGCTTAAAACTTGGGAAGATATTAAAGAAAAAGCTTTGGACTCAAATGCTCCTTCTCTAGTTTATGAAGAAGGAGATATTATCAAACGAACTTTAAGAGATACATACGATAATGATACAAAAAATGTCTACATTGAAGGTAATGAAGCTTATCAAAAAGCAAAAAAATTTATGAAAGAATTAATGCCAAAAAATGTAAAAAATATAAAAAAATACAGGGGTAAAATTCCTTTATTTCATGATGCCAATATAGAAAAAGAATTAAACAATATCTATGAACCTACGGTTAAATTAAGGTCTGGAGGTTACTTAGTTATTAACCCAACAGAGGCCTTGGTTTCAATTGACATAAATTCTGGACAATCTACAAAACAAATTAATATTGAAAAAACTGCATTAAATACAAACTTAGAAGCTGCAGAAGAAATTGCTCATCAAATTAAATTGAGGGATTTATCCGGTCTAATTGTTATCGATTTTATTGATATGATGAATTTTTACAATAGAAGAATAGTTGAAAAAAAAATGAGAGAGAGCATTAGGAAAGATAGAGCTAGAATACAAATTGGAAAAATAAGTAATTTTGGTCTTCTTGAAATGACAAGACAAAGATTACGTGAGGGATCAATTAAATGGGAAACTCAGTTATCACTATCATCATTCTCACAAAAAATTTTAAAAAAGATACAACATTTAGCTTTTACAGATAAGGTAAAAATTATAAATGCTTATGTCCCCGAAAAAGTAAAAATTTTTATAGAAAAGAACTTATTGGATGAATTAAAATATTTTCAAAAAAAATACTCTTTTGAGATAAAAATATTATCGAATGACCAATTCATTATTCCAGAATATAAGATTGATTTGTTAAATAAATCAAAAAAAATAATTAATAATTTTGAAAATATAAGTACTATTCAAATCAAGAAAACGAATAATATATTTTTGAAAGATAAAAAAAGTAAAGGTAAAGAAACAAGGAAAAGCAAAGATAAAATAAAAAAAATTAAAACTAAAAAGAAAATTAGAACTCTTTGGGTACGTCGAAAAAGAAAATTAAATTAATCCTTTAGTTGGTGAGCTTGCAGTTGCAAAATAATTTTTACTCATTCTACCGGCCAAATATGAATTTCTCCCTGATATAACAGCATCTTTGAAAGCTTTTGCCATTAAGATTGGATTTTTAGCATTGGCTATAGCGCTATTTATCAGAACACCCTCACAACCTAATTCCATTGCGATAGTTGCATCAGATGCTGTTCCAATGCCGGCATCAATAATTACAGGTACTTTTGATTGTTTTATTATTAAAGAAATATTAACTTTATTTTGTATTCCTAAACCAGATCCAATCGGTGAAGCCAACGGCATAATAGCTGAAGCTCCGCTGTCTTCTAATTTTTTTGCTAATATGGGGTCATCAGTGCAATAAACCATAACTTTAAAACCTTCTTTAACAAGTATTTTTGTTGACTGAATGGTCTCGAGCATATTTGGGTAAAGTGTTTTTTTATCTGCAAGAACTTCGAGTTTAACTAATTTCCACCCTCCCATTTCTCTAGCTAACCTTAAAGTTCTTAAGGCTTCTTCAGAATTAAAACATCCAGCAGTATTTGGTAAAAAAATTATTTTTTTTGGATTAAGATAATCAGTTAAGATTGGTTTTTTTTTATCAATAATGTTAACTCTTCTCACAGCTACAGTTACCATGTCGGCACCTGAGGCCTGAACTGCCTTAGCAGTTTCATTGAAATTTTTATATTTTCCAGTACCTACTATCAGTCTAGATTTAAGTATCTTGCCAGCAACTTTAAAAATATCTTTGTTCAATTATCCTCCACCTATGAAGTGGACTATTTCAACTTTGTCATTGTCTTTTAAATTCTTTTTTTTATAATTAATTTTTGGAACTATTGAACCATTGTGTTCAATAGCAACTTTTTTATTAATTAATTTGTATTTTTTTAAAAGGTCAAATAACGAAAAATTAGATTTAATAGCTACCTTTTTTCCATTTAATTGTATTTTTGCCATAATTAAGTTATTCAATTGAGAATTTATGAATAAAATTATAATTCTTAATGGACCAAACCTCAACCTTTTAGGTGAAAGAGAAAAAAACCAATATGGAAGTTTTACCCTTAAAGATGTAGAAAAAAGTTGTAAAGATTATGCTAATCAAAATAATATTAAGCTATCACTTTTTCAGTCAAACGTTGAGGGCGAACTTGTAACCCAAATTCAAAATGCTAGAAATAGTCAAGATGGTTTAATAATCAATGCAGGCGGATATACACACACTTCAGTAGCAATTCACGATGCTTTGAAAATATTGAAAATTCCAATTATTGAATTGCATATAAGCAATATTTATAATAGAGAAGAATTCAGACATAAATCGTTAATCAGCAGTGTTGCTAGAGGAATAGTTTGTGGTTTTGGTGCTGAAGGTTATGTAATGTCTTTAAATGCAATGAGTAAATATTTAACAAAATGAAAATCGATAAGAAATTAATTAAAGAGTTAGTCGATAATCTGAAGGAATTCGAATTAACAGAATTAGAATACCAAGAGGGTCAAACAAAAATAAAAGTTTCGAAAGCATCCAAGGGAGTTGAACAAATAAAAACAAGCGCTGTAGTATCCCAAAATAAAGCAGTTCTTAAATCATCTGACGATAGCGATGGTATAAGAATTAAATCCCCAATTATTGGAACAGCTTATCTAGCTGCAGAACCAGGAGCTAGAAAATTTGTTGAAGTTGGTGATAAAGTTAAAAAAGGTCAAACTGTTATGATAGTTGAGGCCATGAAAACAATGAATCATGTTCCCTCTACAACTAGTGGTGAAGTCAAAAAAGTTTTAGTAGAAGATGGTCAACCCGTAGAGTTTGGTCAAACTTTAGTAATTCTTAAGTAAAAATGTTCAAAAAAGTTTTAATAGCTAATAGAGGAGAAATAGCTGTTAGAGTTATTAGGGCATGTAAAGAATGGGGAATTAAAACAGTAGCGGTTCATTCAGATGTAGATGCTGAGTCAATGCATGTGAGATTAGCCGACGAAAGTGTATGTATTGGATCGCATCAGCCTCAAAATAGCTATTTAAACATTTCATCTATAATGTCAGCCGTAGATTTAACTGGTGCAGAAGCAATACACCCTGGTTATGGTTTTTTATCTGAGAATGCTAAATTTTCTGAAATAGTTAGTAAGCATGGTATTAAGTTTATAGGACCCAGCGCAGAAATAATTTCAAAAATGGGAGATAAAATTGAGGCAAAAAAAATAGCAAAAAAATTTGGTTTACCGGTAATCGAAGGATCTGAGGGTGGGGTAAAATCATTTGCTGAAGCTAAAACAATTTGTAAAAAAATTGGTTATCCCGTTTTAATTAAAGCGGCTGGTGGTGGTGGTGGAAAAGGCATGAAAATTGTAGAAGAGGAGGATAAATTAGAGAATTTATTTATTACTGCAAAGTCAGAAGCTAAAAAATTTTTCAATAATGATACATTGTACATTGAAAAATATTTTAAAAACCCTAGACATATTGAAGTTCAAATAATGTCAGGAAAAAATAGAACTGTACATTTGGCAGAAAGAGATTGCTCAGTTCAGAGAAGACACCAAAAGTTAATTGAAGAGACACCTAGTCCAGTTTTAACAGATGAAATAAGAAAAGATCTTTTTGACAAAACAGTGAAAATGGTCGAACAAATAAATTATGAAGGCGCAGGTACTATTGAGTTTATTTATGAAAATGGAAAATTTTATTTCCTTGAAATGAATACAAGGGTTCAAGTAGAACATCCTGTAACAGAAGTGCAAACTGGAATAGATATTGTCAAAGAGCAACTATGGATAGCTTTTACCGGTAATACAGCTTTAAAGCAGGATGACATAAATCCAAGAGGTCATACAATTGAGTGTAGAATTAATGCTGAAAATCCTGCTTTAGATTTTCAACCTAGTCCAGGAATAATTAGTGTTTGTCATCAACCTTCAGGGTTTAGAACAAGAGTTGATGGCTCAGTATTTCAAGGTTGTAAAGTTACACCCTTCTATGACAGTTTAATTGCGAAAGTTATTTGTAAAGGCAGAAACAGAACTGAAGCTATTCAAAGAACTTTAAGATCTTTAGATGAGTTTGTTCTTGAAGGAATTACTACAACAATTGATTTGCATAAAAAGATCTTGAATCATAAGAAGTTTGTAGAGTCTGATTTTGATACAAATTGGCTTAGTAAAGAAAAATTTTATTAGGCATTATTGCAATTTATCAATTGCAAATCATATATTGCGTGATCGAATGGGGTTAAACTTGGGTCTGATGCAAATGTCCAGCCATTGAAAATAAATACTTTTTCATTTTCATTTTTTGTTAAATCCTTCACTTGCATATAAGCAACTGTATCAACTTTATTATTAACTTTTACTTTTCCACATTTGAGAATTTTGATTTCTAAGGGTCCAAACTTCTTACTTTCATTTAAACTAACTAAAAGTTTAGAGGACTTAGCAGTAATTTTATCAAGACCGATCAGAACTACTTGGGAGGATTTTAATTTTGCAACATAGTTCTTTTTTTCTTTAATGTTCTGTTTAATGGAAATATTTTCACTTTCCTCTTCCATATCTTCAAAACTAGGGGTTATTTTATCAATATTAATTAAAGTTGTAGATGTTATTTTCTCATCGGCGATTAACAAACTAAACGGAAAAAAAAATAAAACTAAAATTAAATATATCTTATTTCCAAGTTTCATATTTTTTATCCTCATTATTTTTTTTAATTTTAATTGGCCTGAAGCTATTTTTTGAGCCAGTTTGGTTTTCTAAATGTTTTTTTTGCCATGGAAATTTTTGATCTTTATAATCAGGTATTTTGTTAATTGTATGATGCATCCATAAATACCAATCTGCAGATATTTTAGTCGCTTCAATATTTTTACCATAAACAACCCATCGCTCATCTTTCTTACTTTTATAGTATTTATTTCCATATTCATCGGAACCAACAAACTTTCCAAAAAATAAGGTCTTTAAAAAAGTTCCTAATGTTTGTCTATTCCACCAAGTAAAAATTAATTTTAATCCCATATTAAAAATTTAAAATCCACACAATTCAAAATTGTATTATTAAGTAATGGACACCTTATACAATTAATATATATCTAAATAAAGAGATTCCACTAATATTATGAAAAAATACATCGTAGAAACCTATTACACATGTACATTTAAAACAGTTCATAATCTTAACAATTTAGATGATGCCGAATTGTCTAAAATTGATCAAAGAACAGATGGTGAAGTGGAAGTTATAGACGTGAAACTCAATAACCGTAAAACAAAAAAAATCGGCAGTAAAAATGAAAGTAAGTCTAATGAAGCTAAGTTAAACGTAAATTTAACCAACCAAATAAGCAACAAATTAACGCCAGCACAAAAACCCAAAAACGAAAAACCCCTAAATTTAAATGTGAAGAGTAAAGCTAGGTTTAAAATGCCCGATAGGAGAAAAGGATACATTCAAAAGTCTCAAATTGGTGATCATAAAGTTTACCTTCATACTGGAGAGTATGATGACGGTAAAATAGGGGAAATATTTATTGATACGAATAAAGAAGGCGAACTTGTAAAAGCAATGATGAATAATTTTGCGATAGCAATATCCTTAGGACTACAATATGGAGTTCCACTAGAGGAGTATGTTGATGCTTTTATTGATACAAAATTTGAACCTTCAGGAAACGTAATTGGCAACGATAGAATATTGAGTGCTTCCTCTATACTTGATTATGTTTTTAGAGAACTAGCAATTTCTTATCTGGGTAAAGAGGAATTAGCTCATACTCCATCAATTGCAAGTACAAAAAGTATAAGCACTGATAATAATGACGACAAATTTCTTAAAATTGTCAAAAATATTACATCCAAAGGTTTTGTTAGAAGCAATTACGAAGAAAAATTAGTAGATTTATCTGATGTTAGAATAAATCTTAAAACTAAAAACTAATTTTTTTTAACTACTTTTTTAATATTAAGCTCTTTTAATTGTTTTTCATCTACATCAGATGGTGCATTCATCATTAAATCTTGAGCATTTTGGTTCATTGGAAATAAAGTTACCTCTCTAATATTCTCTTTTTCTGCTAGCAACATAACAATTCTATCTATACCAGGAGCTATACCTCCATGAGGTGGCGCACCGTAGCTAAATGCATTTATCATACCGCTAAATTTTTCGTTTACTTGGTTTTTGCTGTAACCTGCTAAAGAAAATAATTTGTACATTAAGTCTGGTATGTGATTTCTTATTGCTCCTGATGATAACTCAATTCCATTACAAACAATATCATATTGGTAAGCTTTTATATCTAATGGTTTGTTAAAATTTATATCTTCAATCCTTCCTTGTGGCATTGAAAAAGGATTGTGGCTAAATATAATCTTTTTTGAATTTTCATCAAATTCATACATTGGGTAATCAACAATCCAGCAAAAAGCAAATTTATCTTTATCAATAATATTTAAATCCTCCGCGATCTTGGTTCTAGCTAAAGATAATATTTTTTCTATATCTTCTTTTTTTCCACAAGCAAGGAAAACACTATCTCCAATATCGGCATTAAAATTTTTCATCAACTCTTTCAGTGAATCTTCACTAAAAAATTTTCCTACAGGTCCTTTCCCTTTTATCTCTTTGTCTTTTTCAATAGTGAAATACGCTAAACCAGCGGCACCCTGTTCTTTAGCCCATTTATCTATGTTGTCAAAAAAACTTCTGGGTTTGTCTTTAGTGTTTTTAGTAATTATTGCTCTTACAATCGAACCTGATAGAACCATATTTTTAAATATATCGAATTTGATGTCTTCTCTTTTAAATAAATCAGTTAAATCTTGAATAATAAGTGGGTTTCTTAAGTCTGGTTTATCTGTTCCATATTTTTCCATGGACACTTGGTAAGGTATTTTTGGAAATTTTTCGTTTAATATTTTTTTTGATGAGAAATTTTTAAATAAATTTTTCATCAATTGTTCAACAACTTTGAAAACATCTTCTTGTTCAACAAAGGACATTTCTAAATCTAGTTGATAAAATTCCCCTGGACTTCTATCAGCTCGAGCATCTTCATCTCTAAAACATGGAGCTATTTGAAAATATTTATCAAAACCAGACACCATGATTAATTGTTTAAATTGTTGTGGAGCTTGAGGTAAAGCATAAAATTTTCCAGGATTTAGTCTGCTTGGGACTAAAAAATCTCTTGCGCCCTCAGGACTAGATGAAGTTAAAATTGGAGTTTGATATTCTAGAAAACCAAGTTTTAACATCTCAGATCTTATAAAAGAAATTACATTAGATCTTAAGATCATGTTTCTGTGCATCTCTTCTCTTCTTAAGTCTAAAAATCTATATTTTAATCTAATCTCTTCAGGGTAATCTTGTTCACCGAAAACTGGTATTGGAAGTTCCTTTGCAGAAGACAGCACCTCGATTGATTCTATTGAAATTTCAATCTTTCCAGTTTTTAAATCTAAATTTTCAGTCTCACTAGATCTCTTGATAACTTTCCCTGCAACTTTAAGAACAGACTCTGGTCTTAATTTTTCTAAGACTGGAAAAAATTTATTTTTATTTTCAATTACACACTGTGTAATTCCATAATGATCTCTTAAGTCTATGAAAAGCAAATTTCCATGATCTCTTTTTCGATGTAACCAGCCAGAAATAGTAACATTTTTATTTATCTCTTTATCACTTAATTCTGAACAATTATGGGTTCTAAATTTATTCATCTCTCTAATGCTTTTTTTATTAGATTAATATTGATTGATTTACCAGTAGATAAAGATAATTCATCTATATCCTTAAGAAATTTAAACATTTTCTCATAAGACCTTTCTACATTATTGATTATAAAATTTAACAACTTTGGATTATGGCTGATTTGTTTATCTGACAAAGTCTTAGAAATTATAACTTTTAAAAGATCATCAGTAGGGAGTTCAATACCAATATATACAAAACTTCTTATTCTAGATTTGAGATCCTCAAGCTTAAATTGAATTTCTTTCATAGAAGGATTAGAATTAATTAATATAAAATTTTCTAGTTGTTTTGACTGATTTAAAATTGAATATAATAAATTTTCATCGATATTATTTTTAAAACTATCAATTATTAAACAATCAAGATTATTCAAATCTTGAACTGTTTCATTATTTACATCTTTAGCTTTAACTAATTTTACTTTTTCAATTTTTTTTTCCAAAATATTCGCAAGATGCGTTTTTCCTGAACCTGCAAAGCCAAAAATATTTAGCCATTTACCAGGCCAGTTTGGCCAACTATCAACTAATTTAAAAGCAGAAAAATTATTACTTGATACAAAAAAATCTTGTTCATAATACTTTTTTGAGAAAGGAAATTTGAATATAAGTTGATCCATTTTATAATGTTTTAATGACCCATTTTTCATTTATTAATTTTAAATTAATATTTTCTTTTCTTAAATCATTAATTAATTTTTCTAATTTTCCTAAATATTTTATTCTCAAACTCATAAAATTTTTATTAAAATCTTGTACAAAGATATTTTCAATAGAGTCGATAGTTTTTATTCTCGAATTTAATATGACCAAATTACTTTTTTTATTTACACTTAACCTGATGTTTAAAAAGGAAGGTGTTCTTACATCAATTAAATTTTCAGATTTTACTAAATCTATCAATTCTTTTTTTGTCTCATAAACAATTTTTTCATAAAATTTATTTGTGTCAAGGTTCTCCCTTTTAAATTCTAAACTTTTCGATATATTTTTTCCTTGTATTCTTGTTTTTATATATACTTTTTCTTTATTTCTCGCACTGTCTTCTATCAAAATCAGTGCTAAATTCTTAACTGAATATTCCTTAAATAATTTTTCTACTTTTAAATTGATAGGATTTGATTTTTGTTCATTAATAATTTTTATAGACTCGATATTTTCTAATGGAAGAACAAATTCAATTAAATCTGTTTTGTAAATTTCATTCCACTTTTCATAAAAAAAATTATTATTGAAAACATTAACTTCATTAGATTTAAATAAAATAGGTAATACATACAACTCTTTATCCGATATTTTAGAATATAAAACTCCAGTTTTAAAAAATAAATTATGTATTTTGTCTTTATCAAATGTAATGTTAAAATTTACTAATTGTTCACTATTTTCTTTGTCAGGTATTTTGCCAATTTGATAGAATACGACTAATTCTTTGATTGAAGAAAAACTTAAATTTGAAAATAAATCTGTATCTTTTTTAAGTAATATTTTGTCTAAAAGCTGATTAAACCCTTTTTTGATGGCCTTATCAGCTAAAGCTTTATTTGAAATTTTATCTTTTTTTTCAACCTGTATATTATTAACATTGAATAAGTTATTTTCAGAAAAAAGAGTTTCAGTTTTAAAAAAAACAATTAAAATAAAAATAATTAGTTTAAATAATTTCATAAAATTTAGTTATCAATTTATAAATGAAAAAAAGTGAAAATAGTTATAAAAAAAGCGGTGTTAATATTTCACTTGCTAATAAATTAGTAGACTATATCTCCGAAAAATCCAAAAAAAGTGACCAAAAAAAGGTGAACAATTTAAAAAAAGATACAATCGGTGGTTTTGCATCACTTTTTGATATAAGCAAACTTAAAATTAAAGATCCTGTTCTTGTGTCTTGTACTGACGGTGTGGGTACAAAAATAGAATTAGCTAACCGTTATAAAAAATTTGATACTATAGGCATCGATTTAGTTGCTATGTGCGTTAATGATCTAATTGTGAAAGGTGCCGAACCTTTATTTTTTTTAGATTATATTGCTGTTGGGAAATTAGATTATACAAAAACAAAAAAAATTTTGAAAGGAATTTTTGAAGGATGTAAAATTTCCGAATGTAAATTAGTAGGTGGTGAAACTGCAGAAATGCCAGGGGTTTATTCAAAAAATAAATTTGACTTAGCTGGTTTTAGTGTTGGTATTGTTTCAAAAAGAAAAATTTTAGATAAAAGCAAAGTCAATGAGGGTGATATTGTTTTAGCTATTCCGTCAAATGGGATACATTCAAACGGTTACTCTTTGGTAAGATCAGTTTTAAAAAAAAATAAACTTCCTAGTAATTTAAAAAAAGAAATTTTAAAACCTACAAAAATTTATACCAAGGAAGTTTTAAAATTAGTCAATAAAAAACTCATAAATTCTGCAGCGCACATTACTGGGGGTGGTTTAGCTGAAAATTTATTAAGATCTGTTCCCGAAAATTTAACTTTAAATATTGACCTTTCAAAAATTAAAACAAAAAAAATTTTTAAATGGTTGAAGTCAAAAAATATTTCAAATCATGAAATGATTAAAACTTTCAATTGCGGAATAGGTTTCTGTATAATTGTGAAAAAAAAAAATATAAAAAAAATTGAAAAAGTTTTTTCCAAAGAATTTATGCCATATGAGATAGGACACATTTCAAAAGACAAAAAAAGAATTAATTTATCGAATTCTATCAGATGGTAAAAAGAAAAACATGTGTTTTTATATCTGGTAAAGGGACAAATTTAAAAAATCTTATATCTCAATCAAGAGATAGCAGTTTTCCGATAATAATAAGCCTAGTTATAAGTAATAATAAAAAAGCTGATGGACTAAAATTTGCAAAAAAATATAAAATACCAAATATTTGCATTAGTACTAATAATAGACTGTATGAAAATGAAATTTTATTAAATTTAAAGAAATATAATATCACTTTCATTTGTCTTGCTGGCTACATGAAAATTATTTCAAATAAATTAATAAAAAAATATCAAAAAAAAATTATTAATATTCATCCCTCTCTTTTGCCAAAATTTAAAGGATTAAACACCTTTGCAAAAATGATCAAAAATAAAGAAAAAAAAGCAGGGTGCACTGTGCATTATGTCAATGAAAAACTAGATGGCGGAAATAATATCATTCAAAAAATTTTTTTTACTAAATCTGATGACAACGAATTAAAGTTGAAGACCAAAACTCAGAAACTCGAGTACAGAGCTTTTCCTGAAGCAATTATAAAAATTTTTAGATATTTTTAATTTTTAAAAAAAAATGCTATTTCTTTTTTAGCATTTTCTAATGAGTCTGATCCGTGAACTGAGTTTTTATCTATTGATAATCCATAGATTTTCCTAATGGTGTTTTCTTCAGCCTCTTTGGGATTTGTTGCTCCCATTAGTTTTCTGTTTGAAATTACTGCATTATTACCCTCTAATATCATTACAACTATAGGTCCTGATGATAAATAAGAACATAAATCATTATAAAAGGGTTTCGATTGATGAACTTTGTAAAATTCTGAAGCTTCATCTTTGGTAATTTTAATTTTTTTACTTTCTATAATATTTAAATTGTTTTTTTTGAAAATATTCTTAATTTCTTCAACTAAATTTCTTTCGACTGCATCAGGTTTAATTATTGATAACGTTTGCTCTAAATTACTCATAATTTTCCTCTATTAATTCGTTTAATAATCTCACACCAAATCCGGTTGCACCACCAGAATTTAAAGCACCACCGTACTTTGAAAAAGCCATTCCAGCTATATCTAAATGAGCCCAAGGTGTTTTGTTAATGATAAATCTTTGTAAAAATTGTGCAGCAGTTGTTGACCCTGCTCCACCGACATAATTTATATTTTGTACATCGGCGTTCTTTGAATTCATTAGTTTATCATAATTTTTATGTAGGGGCATTCTCCATAGTTTTTCCTCAACTTTT
The DNA here is from genome assembly GCA_902538445.1 of uncultured Pelagibacteraceae bacterium. Taxonomy (GTDB): domain Bacteria; phylum Pseudomonadota; class Alphaproteobacteria; order Pelagibacterales; family Pelagibacteraceae; genus Pelagilacustribacter. The sequence continues at coordinate 20,985 of CACBFE010000012.1, forward strand.
TCACCAGCGTTAATGATTTGTTTAGACAATTTGTCGTCATTAGAAAAAAGTCCTGCGTACTCTGATCCAAGACAAACAATTATAGCTCCTGTTAGAGTAGCTAAGTCTACTATAAATTTTGGTTTATATTTTTTTTCAGTGTAGGTTAATGCATCAGCTAAAACTAATCTCCCCTCCGCATCAGTGTTTAATACTTCTATAGTTTTACCGCTGTAAGATTTTACAATGTCTCCTGGTCTTTGAGCAACTCCGCTTACCATATTTTCAACTAATCCTACAACACCAACAGCATTAATTTTTGCTTTTCTAATCGCTAAGCTTTTCATAAGTCCAACTACGGCAGCAGAACCAGCCATGTCATATGTCATATCTTCCATAAATCTAGCTGGCTTTAAAGAGTACCCTCCTGTATCAAAAGTAACTCCTTTTCCAACAAACGCTACCGGCCTAGATTTATCTTTTGCTCCATTCCATTCCATTGTTACGAGGTACGATCCTCTAATACTTCCCATGCCTACTCCAAGTAAAGCATTCATTCCGAGTTTCTTTAATTTTTTCTTATCGTAAATATTTATTTTCAAACCATCTTTTCTAAGAGAATTTAATCTTTTTGCATATTCATCGGGATGCAGAACATTTCCAGGTTCAGATACTAAGTCTCTTGCATAAAAAGTTCCTTCCTCTAATGCTCTGAATTTTAATTGGTTTTGAGCTGAAGTTTTATTTTTATTACCAAATATATTAATAGTTATGACTCGTGAGTCTTTTTTTGTTTTATATTTTTTAAATTCATATGATTTTAATTTAAAACCATGAAGGAAGAGACCAATGAAGTTTTGGATTTTACTTTCTAAACTATCAGAATTCAGAAAATATTCACTATTTTTTCCAATGTTTACAAGCCCATAAAATTCAGCCCCTAAATTTTCAATATCTGATGACTTTAAATTATTTTTAATTGATATAAGTACAATTTTTTTTTTCGAATTAACTTCAAAAACCAGAATGTTTTTTTTTAAGTCGCTAGTTTTTAATAAATCTTGAATATAGGAAAATTCAGAGTTAGAAAGCGTCTTTCTTAACCTGCTAATATTGAATTTCTCATTAGAAAATAAGATAAGATTAGATGAGGATTTATTGAATGTCTTTTTTGAATAGTTTATTTTTACAGGCATAATTTATTTAGAATTTCTCAAATTGGGTTGTTTGGTATATATGATCAAATATACAAGATTTCAATGTAAAATTTGAAATATTAAACCAGAGATTGAATTTATTTAATGAATGCATTATCAATATACAAGTTACAAACATGCTTCAAAACAAAATTTATTTAAATTTTACAATAGAAATATTCAAAATATTTCTGATAGTATTATTTGGGCTTTCAATGATAGCTCTAACAGTAAGAGCGGTAAATTTTTTAGATTTGATTGTTGATAGTGGTTACTCTGTACCTATTTATTTTCAGTATTCGCTATTAAATTTACTTGGAATATCTGTAAAATTTATTCCTCTTTCTTTTCTTATTTCGTTATCAGTTTTTATATTGAAACATTCACAGGATAATGAATTTATAATTTTATGGACTTCAGGTGTAAAAAAATTATCGCTTGTTAAGATATTTATTGTAAGCTCCTTTATTATCTCAATTATTTATTTATTATTTTCGATTTTTTTAACTCCTATGGCGCTAAATAAATCAAGAAGTATATTAAATGATAATAATTTTAATTCTTTTTTACCTACAGTAAAGACTCAGCAATTTAGTGACTCCTTTTTTGGATTCACATTTTTTGTTGAAAAAAAAATTAATAACCAAATTAAAAATATTTTCATACATGATACAGGAAATAATCTTAAAAATTTATCACCCGACTCAAATACCACAAGCAATAATACTGTTATAGCAAAAAGCGGAATTATCGAAGATAAAAAAATATTATTAATAAATGGACAAATTATTTCATCAAAAGAAAATGATGAAAGTCAAATAATTGATTTTGAACAACTTCTAATTAATTTAAATAATCTCGACACAACAACTATTAAAAAGCCTAAGATTCAAGAAACATCTACATTAGATTTAATTTATTGTTTAGTTGGCGAAGAAAAAAATTTAAAATTATGTAACAAAGATTTTAAAAAAGAGATAATTTCAACACTTAATAGGCGGATTGTATCTCCATTGTATATACCTATACTGGCTTTATTATGTGCCTTATCTTTAATAAAATCAAAAAAAATTTACTTTAACAAATACTTTAGTTTTTTTTACTGTTTTCTTTTACTACTTTTTACTGAGTTAGTGGTCAAATATACTGGGATGAATAATTTAGTATTATATATTTTTATTATTTTTCCATTTTTTTTATTTTCTTTTGTATATTTTTTTCTAAATAACAAATTTTCAATGGAGCTTAAAAATGAATAGAGTTCTGTTAAATTATTTAATTAAGGGTTTTTTAATAAATTTTTTAATCATTACAGCTGGATTTTATTGTTTTGGAGTAATTCTTAATTTGCTTGAGGAAATTGAATTTTTTAAAAATACGAATGTAAGTTTTATGGTTCCGCTAATGTTAACAAGCATATTTATACCTAGTATGATTATAAAATTACTACCTTTTATAATTTTCATAT
>CACBFE010000013.1 GCA_902538445.1 uncultured Pelagibacteraceae bacterium
AAAAAAATAAACTAGCTAGCGTATTAATAATTTCTGATGCAGATTCATTAAAAAATATAAATAAATCTGCACGTAATATAAAAAATCTAAAATTAATTAAAGATGAGGGCACAAATATTTATGATTTATTTAAATATAAGAATGTAATTATAACATCCTCATCTGCAAAAAAATTGCAACAAAGAGTTTTAAATGAAAAAAATTAATTATATAGACTCAATAAGAAACCCGATTATAACTGAGAAAGCAACTATCTTATCTGAACAAAACAAAACTGTTTTTAAAGTTCATGAAAAAGCAAATAAAAAAACAATTAAAAAAAATATAGAAAAAATATTTAAAGTGAATGTAATAAAGGTAAATATTATAAATCAAAAACCTAAGTTAAAAATGAAACAGGGAAGAAAATCCACAAAAAATGGATACAAAAAAGCAATTATAACTTTAAAAAAAGGTCAAAGCATTGACCTAACAACGGGAATTTAATAATGGCTCTAAAAACTTTCAAACCTTACACCAAGTCTACTAGAGGGACTGTTGTTCTTGATAAGAGTAATTTATGGAAAGGTGCCCCTTACAAGCCTTTAACAAAAGGACAAAATTTTACTGGCGGTAGAAATAATAATGGACGAATTACCTCTCGTCATATTGGAGGTGGATCAAAACATAAATATAGAGTGATTGATTTTTACAGAAAAAAGAAAAATGTTCCTGCGACTGTTGAAAGAATTGAATACGATCCAAATAGAACAGCTCACATTGCATTAATTTCTTATAAAGACAATGAAAAGGCTTATATCATAAGTCCTCAAGGCTTAAAAAAAGGTGATGTGATTGAGTCAGGTAAAGATGTTGAGATAAAAGTTGGAAATTCACTAGAATTAAAAGATATTCCTCCTGGAACCTCAATTCATAATGTAGAATTGATACCAGGAAATGGAGCAAAATTAGCGAGATCAGCTGGATCTTCTGTAACACTTTCTGGCTATGATGGAGATTATGCTATCTTAAAACTTTCTTCTGGAGAAACAAGAAAAGTAAGTAGTTCTTGTTCAGCAACTATTGGAACAGTATCTAATCCTGATCAAAAGAATATTAAAATTGGTAAGGCAGGAAGAAATAGGTGGCGTGGAAAACGTCCGCAGACAAGAGGTGTGGCTATGAATCCTGTTGATCATCCTCATGGTGGTGGAGAAGGTAAAACATCAGGTGGACGAAGTCCAGTATCTCCATGGGGTCAATCTGCAAAAGGATTAAAAACTAGAAGACCCAAAAGAAGTGATAAATTGATTATTACTAGAAGAAAGAAAAGGAAAAAATAATGACTAGATCTATTTGGAAAGGTCCATTTGTTCATCCAAGTTTATTGAAAAAAATTGATAAGCTAAAAGACTCTCCAAATAAAAAGCCTATAAAAACTTGGTCGAGAAATTCAACAATAATACCTGATTTTGTTGGACATAGTTTTATGATTCATAATGGAAAATCTTTTATACCAATTACTATTTCTGAAGAGATGGTAGGTCATAAATTAGGTGAATTTGCACCTACAAGAACTTTTAAGGGACATACTCCAGCTGATAAAAAAGCCGCAGCTACACCAGCAGCTAAACCAGAAGGAGATAAAAAATAATGGAAAAAAATAACTCCACAGTCAAAGCTGTCAATAAAAATGTTAGAACTAGTCCAAGAAAATTAGCTCTAGTATGTAATTTTATAAAAGGAAAAAAAGCCGACGTTGCATTAAGAGATTTAGAATTCTCAAGAAAAAGAATAGCAAAAGAAGTCAGCAAAACAGTTAAATCTGCAATATCAAATGCTGAAAATAATTATCAATTCGATATTGATAATCTTTTTGTGAAAGAGGCTTATGTTGGTAAATCACTTGTTATGAAAAGGTTTAGACCTAGAGCTAAAGGTAGAGCGAGTCCAATTAAAAAACCATTTAGCAGAATTACGATTGTTTTACATGAAAAGAAAGAAAAGAAGGTGAGCAAATAATGGGACAAAAAATAAACCCTATCGGATTTAGACTTGGAATAAACAGAGGTTGGGACTCTACTTGGTTTGCCAAAAAAAAAGATTTTGGAAAATATTTAATAGAGGATTTTAAAATAAGAAAATATATCAAGAAGAATATAACGAATTCTGGTGTTTCTGAGATTATAATAGAGCGTTCTTCAAAGAAATGCACTGTCTCAATCCATACCTCAAGACCTGGTTTTGTTATTGGAAAAAAAGGATCAGATATTGAAAAAATAAAGAAAAATATCATGAAGATTACTGAAAGCGATGTAAATGTGAATATTAAAGAAATAAAAAAACCTGAGATAAATTCAAATTTAGTAGCTGAAAACATAGCTCAACAATTGGTAAAACGAGTAGCTTACAGGAGAGCAATGAAAAGAGCTATGCAATCAGCGATGAGGTTAAATGCTAAAGGTATTAAAGTTATGTTAAGTGGTCGATTAGCAGGAAATGAGATAGCAAGGACTGAATGGTTAAGAGAAGGAAGTATACCATCTCATACTCTTAGAGCTGATATCGATTATGGTTTTGCAGAAGCTCTTACTACATACGGAATTATAGGTGTTAAAGTTTGGATTTATAAAGGTGAGCTAATGGCTAAAGACGTTGAAAAAGAAAAAAAGGAAAGGGTGAAAAATGCTACAGCCAGTCAGAACTAAATATAGAAAAGCATTTAAAGGAAGAATTCATGGAAATGCTACAAGAGCAGTTAAATTAAATTATGGACAGTTTGGTTTAAAAGCTGTTCAACCTGAGAGAATTATTGGAAAACAAATAGAAGCTGCAAGAGTAGCATTAACAAGATACATGAAGAGGACAGGAAAAGTATGGACAAGAATTTTCCCTAATATTCCAGTTTCAAAAAAACCAACTGAGGTTAGAATGGGTAAAGGAAAAGGTTCTCCAGAATATTACGCATGTAGAGTTAAACCAGGAAGAATTATTTTTGAAATTGACGGAGTAAGTGAAGAAATTGCAAGGGAGGCTCTTTATAAAGCTTCTGCAAAACTACCTATTAAAACAAAATTTGTAAAAAGATAATGGCTAAGAAAAAAGAAGATAAAAAATTGACTAAAGATCAGGCTGAGAAAAAAATCTTATCTCTAAAAAGAGATTTGTTTAATTTGAGATTTAAAAAGGTGAACAATCAAATCAACAATCCTGCTCAATACAATGAAATTAAAAAAAGTATTGCTAGACTTTATACAACTTTAAGGAACTCAAAATGACAAAGAAAATATTAAAAGGAGTTGTTACGAGTGCAAAAAATAACAAAACTATAGTTGTAGAGGTAACAAGAAAATTTAAACATCCTTTTTATGAAAAAGTGATTAAAAGATCAAAAAAATATCATGCTCACGATGAAAAAAATAAATTTAAAGAAGGTGAAAAAGTTTCAATTGTTGAGTCTAAACCTTTTTCTAAAAAGAAAACTTGGCAGGTAATGGAATAATGATACAAATACAAACAGAACTAACCGTTGCAGACAATACTGGGGCTAGAAGAGTAGAGTGCATTAAAGTTTTAGGTGGTTCAAAAAGAAGATACGCCTCTGTGGGAGACGTAATTGTGATCAGTGTTAAAGATGCAATACCAAAAGGAAAGGTAAAAAAAGGAGCTGTCCATAAAGCTGTTGTAGTAAGAACTAGAAAAGAAATCTACAGAGATGATGGATCGAAAGTTCAATTTGATAAAAACGCTGTAGTTTTAACAGACGATAAAGGTGAACCAATTGGAACTAGAATATTTGGACCTGTTACAAGGGAACTCAGAACAAGGGGACACACTAAAATAATTTCTTTGGCACCGGAGGTACTTTAATATGATTTTAAAAAAAGGGGTTTTAGTAAAAATTATATCGGGAAAAGATAAAGGAAAAACAGGTGAAATTTTAGAGGTAAATAGAAAGTTAGAAAAAATAAAGATTAAATCTATCAGCATGATTAAAAGACATACAAAGCCAACAAAAGAAAATAAAGGTGGAATTATTTCTAAAGAGAGTTTTATTCATCAATCAAACGTTAAAAACATTGATGAAAAAAAAAAAGATAAGAAAGAAGTAGGTAAAAAATAATGCCCAGATTGAAAATTACATATGAAAAAGAGATAGTTGCAAAACTTATGAACAAACTTTCTTTAAAAAATAAACATGATGTACCTAAAATAAGTAAGATTATTTTAAATATGGGATTAGGTGAAGATGCTTCTGATGGCAAAAAGCTTAAAGCTTGTGTGGATGATATGGCTCTTATAGCAGGACAAAAACCAGTAGTTACTAAATTTAAAAAATCTATTTCAAACTTTAAAACCAGAAAAGGATCTAATGCAGGTGTAAAAGTTACTTTAAGATCACAGAAAATGTATGAATTTATCGATAGACTTGTAAATATAGCTTTACCAAGAATTAAAGATTTTAGAGGTTTGTCTTCAAAAGGAATAGATAATTCAAATAATTATTCATTTGGAATAAGAGAACATATTGTTTTCCCTGAAGTTAATTTCGATAAAGTCGATAAAATTAGAGGATTAGATGTAACCATAGTAACATCAAGTAAAAGCAAAGAGGGAACTTTGGAGTTATTAAAAGAGTTCAATTTCCCATTAAATGAAAGAAAAAACTAAGGATAAAAATGGCTAAAACAAGTGCAATACAAAAAAATCTTAAAAGAATTAAATTAGTTAAAAAGTACGCAAAAAAAAGGGCAGCTTTAAAAAAGATAATTAACAACCGAAAACTTGAGTTGTCTGAGAGATTTGAAGCTCAACTAAAATTAAATAAACTTCCAAAAAATTCTGCAAAAATTAGAATTAGAAATAGGTGTGAAGTTTCAGGTAGGCCACACGGAGTTTATAGAAAATTAAAAATATCCAGAATTGCACTCAGAGAAATGGCGTCTGCAGGTAAAATTCCTGGAATAACTAAATCAAGCTGGTAGGAGAGAAATGACATTTACAGATCCAATTGGAGATATGTTTTCAAGAATAAGAAACGGTCAAATGCGATCATTGAACTCTGTTGAAATACCTTCTTCAAACTTTCGAAAAAATATTTTAGCAATCCTAAAAAATGAAGGGTATATCAAGGATTTCTTTATTGAAAAATCCGAAAACAATAAGACTAGTTTAAAGGTTTCTTTAAAATATTATGAAGGCGATCCTGTTATTAAAGAAATTAAAAGAATATCAAAACCTGGAAGAAGAGTTTACTCAAGAGCTACAAGCATTCCAAGAGTAATGAACGGATTAGGATTAGCAATTTTATCTACACCAAAAGGTGTAATGAGTGATGCTGATGCAAGAAAAAATAATGTTGGTGGCGAAGTGATTTGTAAGGTGTTTTAATGTCAAAAATTGGTAAAAAAAATATTATAATTCCTAAAGACTCCTCTATAAAAATAGAGGGGGCTGATTTAACTATTTCAGGTCCTAAAGGTACAAAAAAATTAACAATTAATGACAAAATTTTTTCATCAAAGTTAAAAGAGAGTTCATTTCAATTACAACCATTAGAAAAAAAAATAGATAAAAAAACATCTATAATGTGGGGAACTTATAGAAGTTTAATTAATAACGCTATTACAGGAGTTTCAACTGGTCATGAAAAAATATTAGAGTTAAGTGGAGTTGGTTTTAGAGCTAATTTAAAAGGTGAAATATTAAATTTACAAATTGGTTTTAGCCATGACGTGAATTTTAAAATACCAAAAGATATTAAAATCACTGTTGAAAAACAAACAATAATTAAAATTAATGGTGTTGATAAAGAATTAGTTTCAAAAATTGCAGCTGATATAAAAAATTTAAAACCAGTTGAACCTTACAAGGCTAAAGGTATTAAGGAACGAGGTCAGTTTGTCTTGCGAAAAGAGGGTAAAAAGAAATAATGAGAAAGAATAATAAAAATAAGAGAAAATTAAGAAATCGAAAAAAATTGAAAACTGTAAACCTTAGCAGATATAGAGTTTCAGTATCAAAATCTTTAAATAACTTATTTGCACAGATTATTGATGACAAACAAAAGAAAACTTTAGTTTCAGCATCCTCTATTGAAAAAGAGGTAAAAGCTAAAAAAATAAAAAAAATGGAAAAATCAAGTTTAATAGGCGAGATGTTGGCGAAGAGGGCAAAAGAAAAAAATATTAGCGAAGTTTATTTTGATAGAGGTGGATATAAATATCATGGCAGAGTAAAAACATTTGCAGAAACCCTAAGAAAAAATGGACTAAAATTTTAATATGACCGAAAATAAAAAAACAGAAACTGATATCAAAGAAAAACTGGTTGCAATCAATAGAATTACAAAAGTAGTTAAAGGTGGAAGAAGATTTGGATTTGCAGCATTAGTTGTTGTTGGTAATCAAAAAGGTTCTGTGGGTATTGGACAAGGTAAATCTAAACAAGTCCCAGATGCCATTAAAAAAGCTACAGAAGTCGCCAAAAGAAATTTAATCAAAATACCTTTAAAAGAAGGGAGAACGTTACATCATGACGTGAAAGGAAAAAATGGATCAGGAAAGGTTTTTTTAAGAGCAGCACCAGCTGGTACAGGTATAATTGCAGGTGGTGCAATTCGTTCTGTCTGCGAAGTATTAGGTATCCAAGATATAGTTGCAAAATCTTTAGGATCTGCAAATCCACATAATGTTTTAAAAGCATGTGTTAATGGTTTAAAATCGCAAAATTCACCAAAAATTTTATCGTCAATAAGAGGAAAAAAAATATCTGATATAGTTTTAAAAAGGGAGTCCAAATAATGTATCTAAATAATTTAATTAAGAACAATAAAAAAAAAATTAGAGTAGGTAGAGGTATAGGTTCCGGAAAAGGTAAAACATCTTCAAGAGGTCACAAGGGTCAGAAATCAAGATCTGGAGTTGCAATAAAAAGTTTTGAAGGTGGTCAAATGCCATTATATAGAAGACTACCTAAAAGGGGATTTAAATCATTAAATGATGACAAAACCGCAATTTTAAATTTATCAAAAATTCAAAATATTATAAACAAAACTAAAAATAATATAAAAAGCACATTAGATTTAAAAATCTTAAAAGAAAAAAAATTAGTAAATAAAAAATCTTTAAAATTAAAAATATTAGGCACAGGCGAAATTAAAAAAAATATAGAAATTTCAGCTCATTTTGCCTCAAAACAAGCTTTGTCCAAAATAGAAAAAGCTGGTGGAAAAATAAACATAGTTAAAAAGTAGTATCTTATGTCAAGCGAAACGTTAAATACCGCTGGTGCTTTTAGTCAAGCTAAAGACCTTAAAAACAGAATTCTTTTTACGATTTTAATTTTGGTAATCTATCGGTTAGGAACATACGTCCCATTAGCGGGAATTGACCCTTTAGCTTTAAAAGAGATTATGGCCTCAAGCCAAAAAGGTTTGCTTGGAATGTTTAACATGTTTTCGGGTGGAGCAGTAACTAGAATGGCAATTTTTGCCTTAGGTATAATGCCATATATATCATCTTCTATTATAGTACAGCTACTTACCGGAGTTTCTGATTATTTTAAAAACCTTAAAGATCAAGGCGAAGTTGGCAGAAAAAAAATAACCCAAATTACAAGGTACGGCACTGTTCTTATTGCATGCCTTCAAGGTTATGGTGTTTCTGTTGGATTAGAAAATGCTGGAAATTTAGTAATTGATCCAGGCATGTCTTTTAGAGTTATCACTACAATTTCACTTGTTGCTGGAACAACATTTTTAATGTGGTTAGGTGAACAAATTACCTTAAGGGGTGTTGGTAACGGAATTTCATTAATTATTTTTTCAGGAATTGTAGCAGAAATACCAAGAGCTTTAGCTTCAACTTTTGAGCTTGGAAGAACTGGCGCATTATCAGCACTAATGATAGTTGGGATATTTGTTTTAGTAATTTTAACCGTACTCTTTATTGTATTTTTCGAGAGAGCTATGAGAAAAATTTTAATCAATTATCCTAAAAGACAAGTAGGTAACAAAATGTACGGAGGTGAGTCTTCTCATCTACCATTAAAAATTAACACTGCTGGTGTGATACCAGCAATTTTTGCGTCAGCCTTATTACTATTACCAATTACAATTTCAAATTTTGGTTTTGCGGAGTCTGATACATTTTTGAAGATTTCATCGATGTTTACCCAAGGACAACCACTTTACATGTTACTTTATGCATCAGGAATAATTTTCTTTTCATTTTTTTATACTTCAATTGTCTTTAATCCAAAAGAAACAGCTGAAAATTTAAGAAAATATGGTGGATATATTCCTGGCATTAGACCTGGAGAGAGAACCGCAGAATATATAGACACTATTTTGATGAGATTAACTACTGTGGGAGCATTATACTTAACTTTTGTTTGTTTAATGCCTGAGTTTTTAATTGCTAAATACCCAATTCCATTTTATTTAGGTGGCACCTCAATACTAATTGTTGTTGTTGTAGCTATGGATACAGTTACCCAGGTGCAAACAAGATTGATGAGTTCTCAATATGAGTCATTAATAAGAAAAACTAAATTTGGTAAATAGTCAATCTAATGAATATAGTCATCTTTGGACCTCCCGGAGCTGGTAAAGGTACTCAGTCGAGTTTAATTGAAAAAAAATATAATTTACATCAATTATCAACAGGTGAAATATTAAGAGAAGAAATTAAAAATAATACAATATTAGGTAATCAAATTTCCTCAATTATGAGCTCTGGAAATTTAGTTTCTGACGAGATAGTAGGCGACCTTATTGAAAAATATGTATCTAATAAAGATTATAAAAGTAGACTTATTTTTGATGGCTATCCTAGAAACTTGTCTCAAGCAAAAAATTTAAATAAACTTTTAGAAAAGCATGATCAAAAAATAGATATCGTTTTAAAGCTTTCAGTTAAATTGGAAACTATTAAAAAAAGAATTTTAGAGAGAAAAATTTTAGAAAAGAGAGATGATGACAGTGAGGAAATAGCAATTAAAAGATTTCAAACTTACGAAAATAATATAAAACCTGTTATTGATTTTTATAAACAATCTAATTTGTTAGAAGTGGTTGATGGTGAGGCAACTATATCTGAAATAAGTGATGAAATTAGCGGCTTAATAGAGAGCATCTAGGGTTGACTTTAAGTTATTAGACAATATAAATACGCTAAATAAAAAACTCATAAATTTATGGCTCGTATTGCAGGGATAAATATTCCACAAAATAAAGTTGTTAGCATTGCGTTAACATATATCCATGGAATAGGCTTATTTTCCTCAAAAAAAATATGCAAAAAATTAGATATTCCCTCTTCAAAAAGAGTAAACGAATTAACTGAAGAACAGGTCTTAAAAATAAGAGAATTTATTGATGCAAATTATAAAGTAGAGGGTGATTTGAGAAGAGAAGTTTCAGTTAATATAAAAAGATTAGTTGATTTAGCATGTTACAGAGGGTCAAGACACAAAAAAAAACTACCCGTTAGAGGTCAGAGAACGCAATGCAATGCAAGAACTAGAAAAGGTAAAGCAATTGCGATCGCCGGTAAAAAACTTACACCACTTAAAAAATAGATTTTTTAATGAATAAAAAAAGTATTAAGACAGAAAAAAAAATTGATACAAAAGAAGTTAAAAATGCTGAAACGAAAAATAGCAGCACTTTTAAAAAAAAAAAGAAAATAAAAAAAAATATCTCATCTGGAATAGCTTATGTTTATTCAACTTTTAACAATACAATAATTTCAATTGCAGATGAAAGTGGAAATGTAGTTTCATGGTCCTCAGCAGGGGCGAAAGGTTTTAAGGGGTCTAGAAAATCTACACCATATGCAGCGCAGGTCGCGGCTGATGACGCAGGTGCTAAAGCTTTCGAACAAGGCTTAAGAACATTAACAGTTCAAGTTAAAGGCCCTGGCTCTGGTAGAGAAACAGCATTAAGATCTTTACAATCAAGAGGATTTAAAATTTTATCAATTATAGATACAACACCTATGCCACATAATGGTGCTAGGCCACCAAAAAGAAGGAGAGTATAACAATGTCAGCTACAACAAATATTATAGATAAAAACTGGAAAGCATTAATTAAACCCAATAAGTTAGATATTAATAGCAATGATGATAAAACTATTGCTAAAGTAGTTGCGGAGCCTTTAGAAAAAGGTTTTGGTCAAACAATCGGAAATTCTTTAAGAAGAATATTGCTATCTTCTATCCAGGGAGCAGCAGTAACTGCAATTCAAATTGATGGAGTTCTTCATGAATTTTCATCAATAAAAGGCGTGAGGGAAGATGTTACTGATATAGTTTTAAATGTAAAAAATTTAGCAATTAAATCATCTACTTCAAATCCAAAAAAAATTATTTTAGATATAAAAGGGCCAAAAGAAGTAAAAGCAAAAGATATTACTCTTGTTCCTGAAGTTGAAATATTAAATCCAGAGCAGACAATTTGCAATCTTGATGAAAAAACCCATTTTCACATGGAATTAATGGTTAGTACTGGAAAAGGATACGTCCAAGCACAAAAAAATAAATCTGAAGATAGTCCACTTGGATTGATATCTATAGACTCATTATTTAGTCCAGTTAAAAAAGTTTCTTTTACTGTTGAAAATACAAGAGCTGGAAGTGCATTAGATTATGATAAATTAGTAATGACAGTTGAAACAAATGGCACTGTAGATGCAGAAGATGCAATTGCATACTCAGCAAGAATTTTTCAAGATCAACTTTCAATGTTTGTTAATTTTGATGATCCACAAGAAATTGTAAAAGAAGTTAAATCATCAGAGCCTGAGTTCAACAGAAATCTACTCAAGAGAGTTGAAGAACTTGAATTATCAGTAAGATCTATGAATTGTTTAAAAAATGATAATATAATTTATATAGGTGACCTAGTTCAAAAAACAGAGCCAGAAATGCTGAGAACACCAAATTTTGGACGAAAATCACTTAACGAAATTAAAGAGGTTCTAAACACTATGTCTTTATATTTAGGCATGGAAATTCCTAATTGGCCACCAGATAATATTGCTGAGCTTTCAAAAAAATTAGAGGAAAATAACTATTAATGAGACACGCTTTAGGCTATAGAAAATTAAATAAAACTAGCGAACACCGTAAGGCGTTGTTTAAAAACATGCTTAATTCTTTAATAAAGTATGAACAAATAATAACTACATTACCGAAAGCTAAAGAACTGAAACCTCAAATTGACAAAGTAATTACTATAGGTAAAAAAAACATCTTAAGTAATAAAAAAAGATTATTTTCTAAATTACAAGATAAAAAATCTGTAACAAAAGTCTTCGAAGAACTATCAAAAAGATATAGTTCAAGAAAAGGCGGTTATTCAAGGGTTTTGAAAGCAGGTTTTAGAACTGGAGATGATGCGCCAATGGCTGTAATTGAACTAATAGACAGAAATCCTGACGCAAAAAAAGTGGACAAACCTAAAAAAAAAGAAACTCAAGTTAAAACTAAAGAAGTTCAAACTGAACCTAAAAAAGTAGCAAAAAAATAATTTTAGCTTCATGCCAAAATTTTTTACCGTTGGTGATGATTATAATGAGTCACGTCTAGATAAGTGGTTTAAACAAAAAATATTGAGTCTTCCACAATCTTTAATTGAAAAAATTATTCGTCAAAATAAAATCAAAGTAAATAAAAAAAAAACTAAGTCATCTTACAGATTACAAGAGGGAGACCTTATCGAGGTTTACGATATTTCAAAGTTTAAATCTACCGATCAAAATAAAAAGATCAAGTATTCACCGAAAAAAAAAGAAATTGGAGAATATGATGATTATATAATAGAGGACAACCAAAACTTTATAGTTATTAATAAACCTACTGGTATACCAGTTCAGTCAGGCACAAAATCATTTAAAAACATTATCGATATATTAAAGAATACAAAATACTTTAAAGATTCAAAACCTTTTGTTGTTCATAGATTAGATAAAGAGACATCAGGAATTTTGATAATTGCTAAAAATAGAAGGTATGCTCAATTATTTACTTCACTTTTTAGGATTAGGAAAATTCATAAAACTTATTTGGCGATAGTGTATGGAAAAGTTAATAAGTCTTTAAAAGTAATGAAAGATAATTTAATTTATTACGAAAATAATAAAAAAATTTCTCAAAAGGCTGTATCAAATATTAAAATTATAAAATCTAACCAAGTTTATTCATACTTAGAATTAAATCCAATTACTGGAAGAAAGCATCAATTAAGAAGACAATTACTTAAAATTGGATGTCCAATAGTAGGTGATGACAAATATTTTATAAATGATAGGAAAAAAATAAAATTTAACAATCTAATGCTACATGCTTATAAAATAAAATTCATGATTAATAATATTCAATACAATTTTAAAGCAAAATATAGCAATTTATTTGAGGATTTTCTAAAAAAAAATATTTAAATATTATTTATATTTTTAATAAAAATATTTGCCAAATTTTTCTCAAATTTTTCTGGCTTTACTGAAGTTAACTTATATAAAGAAGTAACCTTTTTATTGTTCAACCCGCAGGGAATAATTTTTAAATATTGATTTAAATTATTTGAAATATTTATTGAACAACCATGGTAGGCTACCCACCTTGATACCCTAATACCTATTGCTGCAATTTTTTTATCTTTAACCCATATGCCTATATTTTTTTTATCATTTTTGGCTTGAATTTTATAGATTTTTAAAAATTGTATTATACTTTTTTCTATTGAACTAATTAGTTTTCTAATATCTTTTTTTCTTTTATTTAAATCAACGACAAAGTAAATAATTTTTTGCCCTGGATTATGCAGTGTAATTTTACCCCCTCTATTGGATCTAACTATTTTTATATTTTTATCTATTATTTCTTTTTTGCTAAAACTTATACCTGCTGTATAAGTAGTAGGATGCTCAAGGATCCATAATAATTCATTATTTGTCCCATTTTTTACTTCTTCTACTCTTTTATTAAGATAAAGCATTGCAATTTTGTATGGTACACGTTTTTCACTAATTTTAATTTCTATACTCATTTAATTTGAATTTTACCATTATATAGACTAATAGTCTCAAAAAAACTTATAGAGGTATTTATGACTTTACCAAAAACAAGAGAGGCAAAAAAAGTCAATTTGGATTTTAATAAAGAATTTATCAATACTTTTACTCAAAATATTGAGAATAGAAACGTTGAATTTATTAATCAAACTCTAAAAGATTTGCATGATGCTGATGTTGCAAATTTAATTGAAAATTTAGATCCTGACACTAGAAATAAACTAATTGAAATTGAGTCATTTAATATTGACCCAGAGATTTTTATTGAATTAAATGAATCAATTCAAAGTGAAGTTTTACAATTACTTTCTATAGACTCTCTTATCAAAATAATAAAACGGCTAGAGTCTGACAATGCTATAAAAATTCTTGAAAACCTGTCAAAGGAAGTAAAAGAAAAAGTTTTAGAAAAACTTCCCCCAAAAGATAATTTTTTGTTACAAGAAGGCTTAAGCTATCCCGAGGACTCTGCGGCTAGAATAATGCAGAGAGAATTTACAGCGGTGCCAAGCAACTGGACTGTGGGACAAACTATAGATTATTTAAGAGAAGATAAAGATTTACCAGAAGAATTCTTAGAAATATTTATTGTAGACAATGAATTTAAACCTATAGGAACTGTTCCTTCATCAAGAGTGCTAAGAACATCTAGAGATTTAAAAATGAACTCTATAATGAGAGAAATGCCAGTCTTAATTTCAGTAAATATGGATAAAGAGGAAGTTGGTCTTACTTTTGAAAATTATAACTTAGTATCTGCAGGAGTAGTAAATAAAGAAAATAAATTGGTTGGTATGATTACAGCTGATGATGTAGTGACTGTTGTTCAAGAGGAAGCAGAAGAAGATGCTTTACGTTTAGCAGGAGTTGGTGATGAAGAAATCACAGATAGTGTTATGCTTAAAACAAAAAGAAGATTTAATTGGTTATTATTAAATTTATTTACTGCTTTGTTAGCTACTTGGGTAATAAGTTTCTTTGGTGCTTCAATTGAACAAATGGTAGCTTTAGCTTTTCTTATGCCGATAGTTGCTTCAATGGGGGGGAATGCTGGGATGCAAACGTTAGCAGTTACTATAAGAGCAATAGCTACCAAAGAACTGTCTAAAAGTAATTTCAATAGAGTAGTTGGTAAAGAATTTTTGATAGGTATTTTAAATGGAATAATTTTTGCAATAATAACTGCAATAATAGTTCAATTATGGTTTAAAGAATTAAATCTTTCATTATTGATTGGTATTTCAATGATCTTGAATATGATTGTTGCAGGATTATTTGGAATTTTAGTCCCAGTTTCTTTAAAAAAATTAAATATTGATCCTGCTTTAGCTTCAAGTGTTTTTGTAACAACTATTACAGATGTCATTGGATTTCTTTCTTTCCTAGGCTTAGGATCTTTTTATTTTCTAAATTAAATATTATCAATTAATCTTATATTTTTAATATAGTAGGCAACAAATAAATTAAATTTTTCTTTTGGACTTTTAGCTTTTTTAAAACTTTTTATATTATAATTCTCTAAATAATCTATTTTGGTTGCTCCAAGCTTTATTAAGTCTTTTTTAATTTTATTAAAATTAAATAAATTATAATTTTTTTTTATTTTTTTCTTTAAACCACTTAGATAATAAAAAATATTAGATGCAATCTTTAATTGGTTTTTAGTTAGATTAGAATTTCTAGATGAGCAAGCAATGCCGTTATTTTCTCTTATAGTTTTACATTCAATTATTCTAGTTTCAATCTTTCTTTTTTTAATATGTTGTTTGATTAAATATAGTTGTTGATAATCTTTTTTTCCTAAAAAAATATTTCTAGGTTTAATTATTTCTATAAACCTGTTTACAACATTTAAAACTCCTTCGAAATGACCTTTTCTAAATTTACCACATAATTTCTTAGAAAATTTATCTAAGAAAACTCTCTTTTTAGGTTTAAATCCATATATATCGTTATATTTTGGAATATATAAGTAATTAATTTTCAATTTTTTTAGTTGTTTTATATCTTCATTTGTATTTCTTGGATAAGACCTATAATCGCTTTTTTTATTAAATTGTTTTGGATTTACAAAAATTGAGACTAAAGTTTTTAATTTAAATTTTTTAGATTGTTTAATCAATGAAATATGGCCTTTGTGCAATCCTCCCATCGTAGGCACAAATGATATACCTTTAGTTTCAAAAATCTCTTTCTGAAGATTATGTTTATTTTTAAATATTTTCATTTCTATAAAGCAATGATAATAACTATTATAAGAATCTTATGATAAAACAAGCCATTATTCCGTTAGCAGGATTAGGGACTAGAATGCTTCCTTTGACAAGTGTAATGCCAAAAGAGTTGATGCCCATAAACGGTAAACCAAATTTACAATATATATTAGATGAATGTATTGATGCAGGCGTTAAGGAATTCATATTTATAATTTCAAAAAATAAACTATCGATTAAAAAATATTTTTTTAACGATAATTTTTATGAAAAAATAATAAAAAAGAAAAAAGATAAAAGACTAATTGAAGAGTTTAAAAAAATAAAAAGATATCAAAAAATGATAAGATTTGTTTATCAGAATAAACCAAAAGGCACAGGTGATGCAGTTTTAAAATGTCGAAAACACATAAAAAGCAAATATTTTTTAATGCTTTTACCTGATGACTTAATAATTAAAAATAATTGCTCTAAAGAAATGATGAGATTACATAAAAAAACTAATGGATCTGTAATTGCAACAAAAAGAGTAGAAAGAAAAACTGTGTCAAGATGGGGAATTTTATCAATAAAAAATAAAAAAAAAAGTCATTTTCAAATTAAAGATGTTATAGAGAAACCTAGCATCAAAAAAGCGCCATCAAATTTTGCAATTATTGGAAGATACATATTACCAACAAAAATCTTTACTGAAATAAAGAAACTAAAACCCGGTCAAGGAGGAGAGATACATATTACTGACGCAATTAGAGGTTTAATTAAAAAAGGAAATAAATTTTATGGAAATATTTTTAAAGGCAAGTATTTAGATTGTGGAACTTTAAAAGGATATATTAATTCAGGAATACAAATATCTAAAGGAAAGTAAATGAAATTATGTATGATAGGAACTGGTTACGTTGGATTAGTAAGCGGTGTCTGCTTTGCTGATATAGGAAATCAAGTTATCTGCGTTGATAAAGATAAAAAAAAAATAGATAAACTTAACTCTGGAATTTCTCCAATCTTTGAGCCAGGATTAGATGAATTGATAAAAAAAAATTTTTTAGCTAAACGTCTCTCATTCACTACAGATATTGGCAAAGCTATAAGTTTATCAGATATAATATTTATATGTGTAGGAACTCCTACAAAAAAAGGATCAATTAAAGTTGATTTATCTTTTGTTTATAAATGCGCAAAAGAAATATTAAAATATTCAAAAAGAAAAAAGATTATTATTACCAAGTCTACAGTCCCGGTTGGAACAGGCGATGAAATTGAAAAAATTTTAAAAAAAAATAAAAAATTTTTTACTGTAATCTCTAATCCTGAATTCTTAAGAGAAGGTGAAGCAATACGTGATTTTAGATATCCTGATAGGATTGTAATAGGATCAAATGAAAAAAAATCCTTTAATCTTTTGAGAAAACTTTATACACCCTTAATTAACAAAGGCTCAAAATTTTTTACCACTTCAAGAAGAGGAGCTGAATTAATAAAATATGCATCAAATGCTTTTCTTGCAACCAAAATTACTTTTATTAATGAACTTGCAAATTTGTGTGAAAAGTCTGGTGTTAATATAGAAGATATTTCATTAGGTATGGGCTCTGATAGTAGAATAGGCGGTAGGTTTCTACGTGCTGGCCCAGCCTATGGTGGTTCTTGCTTTCCAAAAGACACTAAAGGTCTGGTATCAGCTGCAGAAAAATTTAAAATTAATCTATCAGTTGTAAAATCAGTCATTAAATCTAATCAAGAAAGAGTAAATTTGCTAACAAAAAGAGTTCATAAAATATTGGGTTCGAATATTAAGAATAAAAAGATTTCTTTTTTAGGCGTAACATTTAAGCCAAACACTGATGATATGAGAGATTCTACTAGCCTCAAAATGATACCTTATCTTTGCAAAAAAGGAGCAAAAGTTAATTATTACGATCCTTCTGGAGAAAAAAAAGAATTAAGAAAAATCAAAAACTGCAATTACAGAAACAATATAAAATCTAATTGTAGTGGTGCAGATTTAGTAGTTTTACTCACCGAATGGGATGAATTTAAATCATTAGATTTTAAAAAAATCGTAAAAAATAATAAATTTAAAGTGTATGACCTAAGAAATCTTTACTCCGCTTTAGAAATGAAAAAAAATAAGATCAAGTATTACTCTGTTGGCAGACCAAACATTAGTTAAGTTCAAAGATTGCATCAACTTCAACCGCAACTCCTAAAGGTAAACTGTTCACGCTCACTGCGGCGCGCGTATGCTCACCTTTATTATCAAAAATCTTAGCTATAATATCTGAAGCTCCATTTATAATTTTTGGCTGATCTTTAAAATCATCCGTTGAATTAACGTAACCTGTTAATTTTACACAAGATTTAACTTTTTCTAAATCTCCTCCACAAGCATTTTTAACATGTGCAACAATGCTTAAACCACATCTTTCGGCAGCTTTGTAACCTTTATCTAAATCTAAATCTTTTCCAATCTTACCTGTTATAAGTTTTGCATTTTCATCTAAAGATACTTGTCCAGAAATGAATAATAATTTTCCCACAATTTTAGTAGCAACATATGCGCCTACTGGACCTTTTGGATCAGGCAAAACAATATTTAGTTTTTTGATATTTTCATTAATTAAACTCATTTTTTACTTTCCAAGTTTCTTTTTTACCCAATCAGTAAGTTTTGAGTCTGTATTTAATTTCTTTGATCCTTTTTTACCCAAATCAATACTCTTATCTTTAACACACTTTGACCATTCAATTGGCTTATCAACCAAATCTTTACATTTTTTTTCCTCTGATGATAAATTTGAAATTAAAGCAAGATTTAGAATTAAAATATAAAATATATATTTCATTTTTTACGACCTTTCTTTTTAGTTTTATCGTACTCTTTTCTTTTTTCAATTAAAATTAAAGCTTCTTCCATTGTTAATTCATTTGGATCTTTTTCCTCCGGAATAGTTGCATTTAGAGATTTATATTTGATATAAGGACCAAATTGACCTTTCATAATCCTAACAGGTTTTTTATCCTCAGGATGTTCTCCTAGATCTTTAATTAGTGAAGAAGAAATCCTCCCAGGCTTAGCTTCAGCAATTAATGTTATTGCTCGATTAATTCCAATAGAAAAAAGGTCTTCAATATTTTCAAGCCGTGCAGATTTATTTTCACATTTCAAATATGGACCAAATCTTCCAGAATTTAAAGTTATATCTTGTCCATTATCAGGGTGTTGTCCTAAAACTTTAGGAAGAGAGCATAAATATTTTGCTTTATCTAAATCAACACTGTCAACATCAATACCTTTTGGAATTGAAACATTTTTTAAATGATCATTTTCATTTTTTTTCTTTCTACCTTTTTTCTTTTTTATTTCTAATTCTTCTTTTTCCTTTTCATATTGTAAGTAAGGACCAAATCTTCCATTTTTTAAATATATATCTTTACCTTTTTCATTTTGACCAAGTAATTTAGGTTCAGCCAAGTTATATTGTGCTGCAGCTTTAGCTTTAGATAAAGGTCGAGTAAATTTACATTCTGGATAGTTTGAACAACCTATAAAGGCTCCACCTCTAAAACTGTTCTTGAGACTAAGTTCACCAGTGGAACATAATTTACATTTCCGATCAATAGCATTCTTATCATCCCTTTCAAAAATTAAAGCTCCTAAACTTTCATTTAATAAGTCTAATACTTCTCTAGTTCTCTTTTCTTTAACTTTTCCAACATTTTTGTAAAAATCTTTCCAAAAATTTTCTAAAACTTGAACCCATTCAATTTTACCACTGGTGATTTCGTCAAGCTGATTTTCAAGGTCTGCCGTGAAATTATAATCCACGTATTTAGAGAATAATTTCTCTAAAAAAGCCGAAATTAGTTTACCTCTGTCAGTTGGATGAAACCTTTTATTAATTAATTCGACATAATTTCTAGTTGATAATACTGAGATAATGCTGGCATAAGTAGAAGGTCTCCCTATGCCTAATTCTTCCATCTTTTTGACCAAACTAGCTTCAGAGTATCGTGGTGGTGGATCTGTAAAATGCTGTTCATCATTTAGTTTAAGTATGCTAATTTCTTCTCCGACTTTGACTTCAGGCAAAATATTCTTCGCATCTTCATCGGTTTCTTGAACTTGGTAAACTTTGAGAAAACCATCAAATTTTACGACAGAGCCACTAGCTCTAAAGTTAATCTTATTATCTTTTGAAGAAATAATTATTGTATTTCTATCAAACTCTGCTGGAGTCATTTGAGATGATAGGGCTCTACTCCAAATTAATTCATAGAGTTTAAATTGATCTGAATTTACATATTTTTTAATATCAGAAGGTTTCCTGCTTATATTAGTTGGTCTTATTGCCTCATGAGCTTCCTGAGCATTTTTTGCTTTCTTCCCCGTATAACTATTTGGAGCCTCTGGTAAATATTTATCACCGTAATCATTAGTAATGAAATTTCTAAAGTCATCAATTGCTTCTTTTGAAATATTAGTTCCATCAGTTCTCATATAAGTAATTAATCCAGTGGTTTCACCCTCGATATCTACTCCTTGGTAAAGTCGTTGTGCAATCTGCATTGTTCTGGAAGCTCCAAAACCAAATCGCCCCGAAGCAGTTTGTTGTAAAGTTGATGTTGTAAAAGGAGCTAGAGGGTTTCGTCTAAATACTTTTGTATTCACATCAGTAATTTTAAATTTTGTTTTATTGATTATATCAACCGCTTTTTGCATTTCCTCTTTACTTTTGAAAGAAAATTTTTCAATTTTATCTCCATTAAATAAACTTAATTTTGAGAAAATATTTTTATTTTCTTTGTTCGTGAAGTCCGATGTAAGTGTCCAGTATTCCTCTGGTTTAAATAATTCTATTTCTTTTTCTCTTTCAGTAATAAGTTTTAAGGCTACTGATTGAACTCTTCCCGCTGATTTCGATCCAGGTAATTTTGTCCAAAGAATTGGTGAGATATTAAATCCTACAAGATAGTCCAAAGCTCTTCGCGCTAGATAAGCTTCAACTAAAGGTAAATGAATTTCTCTTGGATTTTTTATAGCATCAAGAATTGCCTTCTTCGTAATCTCATTAAAAACAACTCGCTCAAGATTTTTATCTTTTAATAATTTTTTTTTATCTAAGACCTCTTTAACATGCCACGCAATAGCCTCACCTTCACGATCAGGGTCTGTAGCTAAAATAATTTTATCAGAGTCTTCAGCAGCATTTGTAATTTCTTTTAAATATTTTTTTGAAAAAGAGTCTATTTCCCATTCCATTTGAAATTTATTTTCAGGATCTACAGATCCATTTTTTGAAGGGAGATCTCTTATATGTCCATAGCTAGCTAAAACTAAATAATCTTTACCTAAATATTTATTTATTGTTTTTGCTTTTGCTGGACTTTCAACAATTACTAAATTCATTATTCGTTTATTTTCAAAATTAAACGAATTTGTCAAATTTATTATTTAAAAACTAGAAAAGACAACACTTATAACTTAATTTTACTTTCTTCAGAATTTTTTAATCGAACTATATTTTCTCGATGTGTGTAAACGATAATTACGAAAAAAATAAAAAGTATTAAAGAAAAATTATTAATATAAAAATATGAATAAACAAAAACAATTAGAGATGAAACGATCGAAGATAATGATGCGTATCTAAATAAAAAAGATAAAAAAAGCCAAGTAATTCCAAAAATTAGAAAAAATTTATATGAAAGTGCCAATATAACACCTAAATAAGTTGCAACTCCTTTGCCTCCTTTAAATTTTAACCAAACAGGAAAAATATGACCGATAAAACAAATCAAAGCAGAATATGAAATCAGATTTTCAAAATAATTAACTGTTATAATGATAGAAAAATATCCTTTTAGCAAGTCAAGCATAAGGGTAGTAATAGCTAGAGATTTTTTTCCAGTTCTTAAAACATTTGTCGTTCCAATATTGCCTGATCCTATTTCTCTTATATCTTTTTTTAAAAAAATTTTTGTTAAAACTAATCCAAAAGGAATTGATCCTAATAAATAAGAATACACTGCAACTATTATTAAATTTATATCCATTATTTTGAGTAAACTAGTTCACCATTAAGATAAGTCATTAAAATCTTTCCTTGGAGATTTCTATTTTCTATGGCTGTATTTTTTGATTTAGATTTTAGTTTATCAGCATTTACTTTCCATGGAGCTTCTAAATCAAATATACAAATATCTCCATCTGATCCTTTTACCAAAGTTCCTTTTTTAATATTCAATATTTTAGCAGGATTGATTGTTAAGGTTTCTATTATTTTCTTTAGAGGAAGAGATTCATTATGATACATTTCTAAAGAAAGAGGTAGAAGGGTCTCTAAACCAATAGCGCCAGTAGCAGCTTGTGAGAATGGTAATCTTTTGCTTTCTTCATCCTCAGGTAAATGATCTGAAACTATTACATCTATTAACCCATCTTTGATACCTTGAACAAGTGATAATCTATCTTCTTCAAGCCTAAGAGGAGGAGATAATTTTAAAAAAGTCTTAAATTCACCAATATCATTTTCATTTAGTGATAAATTATTAATTGAGACACCTACGCTAAATTTTTTACCATTATTTTTATTTTTTCTAATAACATCTAAAGATTGTTTAGATGAAATTTGATTTATGTGATATCTACAAGGATATTCACTAAGTAAACTTAAGTCTCTTTCAATTATTATTTTTTCTGCTAGAGCTGATACACCTTGCAGCCCAAGTCTTGTAGCTATTTCTCCGTCGTTGATACAAGCGTTTTTTGATAACTCATAGTCTTCTGCATGTTGCATTATCAGCACCCCAATATCAGATGCATAATCCATTATCCTAGACATTAGCTCTGTATTTTGAATAGTTCTATTTACATCGCTAAAGCCAATTATTCCTCTTCCAGAGAGTAAACCAAACTCAGTCATTAATTTACCTTCACATTGTTTGGTTATTGAAGCACAAGGAAAAAGGTTTACATTGGCTTTGTCTCTTCCTCTTCTAATAATGAAATCAACCATTGAAACGTTATCGATAATAGGTTTTGTATTAGGCATAGTAACTATAGATGTAACCCCTCCAGCTAAAGCAGCTTGGCTAAGAGTTCTAAAGTTTTCTTTATATTCATATCCTGGTTCGCCTACAAAAGCCTTCATATCTACTAACCCTGGAATTAAAATATTGCCTTTTAAATCAATTATCTCAGCATCTTTATTAGCGTCAGTTTTTTTTACATTTTTTCCTATAGCTTTTACTTTTCCTTTATCATTTAAAATTAAAGAGCCTTTTTCATCCATGCTTTGTGATGGATCTATAATTCTTGCATTAATAAAAATTTTTTCTTTCATTTATTTACAATATTTTTTTAAACAAGCCATTCTTACTGCTACACCTAATTCAACTTGCTCTTTAACTAAACTAACGTTTATGTCGTCTGCAAGTTTTGTATCTATTTCTACTCCTCTGTTCATTGGACCGGGATGCATAATCAGTGCATCTTTTTTTGCAAATTTTAATTTTTCTGGAGTTAAACCGTAAAATTCATAATATTCTCTTTTTGAAGGTAAGAATGAACCCTGCATTCTTTCGTTTTGCAATCTTAACATCATTACAATGTCGCAACCTTCAAGACCCTTCTTCATATCAGTAAAAGACTTTACTCCCATTCTATCAATTGATTTTGGCATTAATGTTTTAGGTGCTATTACATTTACTTCAGCACCTAACATGTTCATTAAATAAATATTTGATCTAGCTACTCTTGAGTGAAGTATGTCACCACAAATTGCTATCTTCAGTCCTTCAATTTTCCCTTTTCTGTTAATTATTGTTAAGGCGTCAAGTAAAGCTTGAGTAGGGTGTTCTCTTCTTCCATCACCAGCATTTATAACTGCACAATTAACTTTTTGAGATAATAAATTTGGTGCACCAGAGTCTTGATGTCTAATTACAATTAAGTCAGGGTGCATTGCGTTTAAAGTCATTGCAGTATCAATTAAAGTTTCACCTTTTTTAAGTGCTGAGTTGTCCATGTTCATAGACATTACATCTGCACCTAATCTTTTACCTGCTAAATCAAATGAACTTTGAGTTCTTGTGGATGGTTCAAAAAATAAATTAATTTGAGTTTTTCCTCTTAGAACATCTAATTTTTTTGAGCTACTTCTATTTAATTCAATAAATTTTTTTGCTTCATTTAATATT
>CACBFE010000014.1 GCA_902538445.1 uncultured Pelagibacteraceae bacterium
ATACCTCAAGAAATTTTAGATGAATGGAGGGAAATAGGAAATAAAGGTGAACAATTAGAGAAAAACTGGTTGCAAATAATTAATAAAAAAAATCCAAAAATTAAAAATGAACTAAACAAATTTCAAGAAAAATTAGACCTCTCAGGTTTAGAAAGTTTAATTCAAAAAGAGAAGGAAAAATATTTTGAAGCTAAACCAAGTTTAGCAACAAGACAGTGCTCAATGGCAGCGATTGAAAAAATTTCTGCTTTTCTTCCGCAATTAATAGGTGGGTCGGCAGATTTAAGCGGTTCAAATAATACAAAAACTAACAACTCTAAAATTATTAACTCTAAAAACTTTAATGGAAATTACATTCATTATGGAGTTAGAGAACATGGCATGGCTGCAGTTATGAACGGTTTAGCGCTATATGGAGGGATAATTCCTTATGGAGGAACTTTTTTAATTTTTTCTGATTATTGTAAACCTTCCATAAGACTTTCTGCTTTGATGGGTCTAAAAGTTATTTATGTCTTTTCTCATGACTCGATTGGTCTCGGTGAAGACGGCCCTACTCACCAACCAATAGAACAACTAGCTGGATTAAGAGCTATACCAAATTTAAACGTATTTAGACCTGCGGATATAAATGAAACTTTTGAATGTTGGGAATTAGCTCTAAAAAATGAAAACACTCCAAGTGCAATTGCGTTATCTAGACAAAAAGTTCCTTACATAACCCCAAAAAACTCAAAAGAAAACAAATGTGAAAAAGGAGCCTATTTAGTTAATATAACTTCACATGAGAGCAATGTGACATTGGTTGCCTCAGGAACGGAGGTAGAGCTTGCCTTAAAAGTTCAAGATAAACTTAAAGAAAACAATATTCACTCAAAAGTAGTTTCAATGCCATGTATGGAGCTTTTTGATAAACAACCTGAAGATTATCAAAAAGATATTTTAGAAGAAAACTCATTGATCATCACATTAGAAGCTGGAAGTGTAATGTCTTGGCAAAAATATATTAAAAATAAAGGCGCTAATTTAGGTATAGATAAATTTGGTGAAAGCGCACCTTATAAAGAAGTTTACAAATATTTAAGATTATCAGAGGAAGATATAACAAATTTTATTCAAAAAAAATTGAGAGAGTAACAGAAGCCAATGGGTGAAATAAATTTCTTTCCTGACAATTTAGAAATCAAAGATCAAAAGATAATTCTTAGGTTAGATTTAAATGTTCCGATTAAAAACAAAGTTATAAAAGATGATACAAGAATAACTTTATGTTTACCTTTTATAAATAGACTAATTGAAAAAAAAGCAAAAATTATAATTATTAGTCATTTAGGTCGACCAAAAGGAGTTAATGTTCCGGACCTGTCTTTAATACCTATCTACAAATATCTCAAAGATGCGCTTAAAACTAATGTTTATTTTTTTAGAGGAACTTTTGATGGTGAAACTAAAAAAAAATTTTCTCACCTAAAAGGGGGTGAGGTAATATTAATTGAAAATATAAGATTTTTTAAAGAGGAGACCGAAGATGGCCAAGATTTTTCAAAAAAGTTAGGTGAACTCGGAGATATTTATATTAATGACGCTTTTTCATGCTCTCATAGAAAACAAGCTTCTGTTCATAGTATTACAAAATTTGTAAAAAAAAATTATGCTGGTCCGTTATTAAAAAAAGAGATAACAGCTATAGATCTTATTATAAAAAATAAAAAAGAGCCAGTTACTTGTATTATAGGAGGATCAAAAATTTCAACAAAGATAAATGTTATCACTAATCTTTTAAAAAAAGTTAATAATTTGATAATTGTTGGAGCAATGGCCAATAACTTCTTTGTCTATAAAAATTTAAAAGTTGGTAAATCTTTAATTGAAAAAAATACAAAAGAAATAATAGAAGATATCTATAAAAAAGCAGAAGAACATAATTGTGAAATATTAATACCTGAAGATTGCATGGTTGGAACAGACTTTGAGGGAAATGGAAAAAATAAAAAACTTAATGAAATAGACGATAATGAAATAATTTTAGATATTGGTTTAAACACAATTAAAAGTATTCAAACAAAAATCAATGCCTCTAATACTGTTCTGTGGAATGGACCAGCAGGATATTTTGAAAATGACAGCTTTTCTAAAGGAACGATGTCTATTGCAGAAAGCATTTCAAAGAACACTCTAGAAAAATCTTTAATATCTGTGCTAGGGGGCGGAGATACTCTGGCAGCGATAAATAAACGTAATGACAAACTTACTTTCTCTCACTTATCAACAGCAGGAGGAGCATTTTTGGAGTACTTAGAAGGAAAAGACTTGCCTGGAATAAGTGTTTTAAAATAAGTAATTGACATGACATTAAATGAAATTGCAAAAAAAATGTGTGCTAAAGGAAAAGGTATCCTTGCCGCAGATGAAAGTACTGGGACAATAGCTAAAAGATTTAAAAGTATAAATGTTGAGAATATAGAGAAAAACAGGCTTTATTTTAGACAAACTCTTTTTAATTCAAGTGCTATGAAAGATTTTATAGGCGGAGTAATTTTATTTGATGAAACGATCAGGCAGAAAACTACTTTAGGTCCTACAATCCCAGAGTTAATTTCTAAAAATGGAGCTGTACCAGGTATTAAGGTTGATAAAGGTGCTAAACCTCTTGCTGGATCTAGCGATGAAACTGTAACTGAAGGTTTGGATGGTTTACGCGAAAGATTAAAAGAGTATTATGACTTAGGTGCGAAATTTACGAAATGGAGAGCTGTATATAAAATTTCAGATAAATTTCCATCTGCGCAATCTATTAAGTCTAATGCCCACGCTTTAGCAAGATACGCTGCTTTAGTTCAAGAAGCTAAAATGGTACCGATAGTCGAACCAGAGGTTTTAATGGATGGTTCACATAATATTGATAAATGCTATCAAGTTACAACAAATGTGCTCAATGAGTGTTATAATGAGCTAGAAATTCACAAAGTTGATTTGAAAGGAACTGTTCTTAAACCTAATATGGTTATACCTGGTTCGGAGTGCAAAGATAAATCTAATGCAAAAGAAATTGCAAAAAAAACTTTAGATTGTTTAAAAAAAAATGTTCCATCTGAAGTACCAGGCATTGCATTTTTATCTGGCGGACAATCAGAAATAGAGTCTAGTAAAAATCTTAATGAAATAAACAAAATGAATGATAGTAATTTTTTAATTACTTTCTCTTATGGAAGGGGATTGCAAGCAAGTGCGTTAAAGGAATTTGGAAAAAATCAAGAAAATATAGAAAATATTCAAAAAGCCTTTAACCATAGAGCCAAAATGAATGGTCTGTCATCTAAAGGGGAGTGGTCCGAAGAATTAGAGAAAGAATTTGCGGCCTGAAACCTTTGAAGAAATTAGTATACTTAATTTCACCTAATAAAATTGATCAAAATTTCTTCGCAAGTTTAGATAAGGTACTGTCATTTAAGAATGTGAAGTTTTTTCAATTAAGATTAAAAAATTTGAGTCAAAAAAAACTTCTTAATTTATCTAAAAGAATTATAAAAATTACCACTAAGCATGATGTTAAGTTTATAATTAATGATAATTTTATTTTAGCTTCTAAAATAAAAGTTGATGGCTGCCATATAGGTCAACTTGATGGATCTTTAAAAATTGCAAGAAAAAAACTTAAAAGAAAGATTTTGGGAGTCACATGTCATAATTCTAAAATACTTGCAAATAACGCTATTGAGAATAAAGCAGATTATATTGCTTTTGGATCATTTTTTAAGTCGAGACTTAAACCAAGTGCTAAAAAAGCAAATTTAAATATTTTAAAATGGGCAAAAAAAAATATTAAAAAACCAATTGTAGTTATTGGCGGTATTAATAATATCAATTACAGAAAATTGATGATTGCTGGTGCAAAATATATTGCATTATCAAGTTTTATTTGGGATAACCCAAAATTAAAACCTGAACAAGCAATTAGAAAATTTAAATGAAGATAACTGCTAACGAAATAAAACCTGGAATGATAATAGAACATAAGAATGACTATTGGAATGTTCTTAAAACTCAACATGTTAAACCTGGTAAGGGTGGAGCTTTCAATCAAGTAGAATTAAAAAGCGTTATTAGAGGAACTAAATTAAATGAAAGATTTAGATCAAGCGAAACAATTGAAAAAGCAGAAGTTAACGAAAAAAAATTTAATTTTTTATATATAGATGGGGAAAATTGCCATTTTATGGAGAACGCTACATTTGAACAAGTTGAAATATCTAAATCTATTATAGGAGAACAATATAAACTCTTAAAAGAAAATTTAGAGGTAAAGATTTCATTTATGGAGGACAAGCCAATTTCGATAGAATTACCGAATAATATTGAATGTATGATCGAAACAACTGATGTTGCAATTAAGAATCAAACTGCTTCTTCATCTTATAAACCTGCATTACTTGATTGTGGAATTAAAATTAATGTTCCGCCATTCATTGAAAGCGGAGAAAAAATAGTTATAGATACTCGTACGCTTGAATATGTTAAAAGAGTAAATTGATGAGATTAAATTCTCCCAAAATTAATTTAATATCAAGGGCATGTATGAAAGCTTCCAGATCTTTAATTAGAGATTTCGGAGAAATTGAAAATCTACAAGTATTGACAAAAGGTCCAGGTGATTTTGTAACTTCAGCTGATAAAAGAACTGAAAAAATAATTATCGATGAGTTGCAAAAAGCCCATCCAGATTATGGTTTTGTAACCGAAGAGACTGGAATAATTAATCAATCTAATATGAAAAATAGATGGATAATCGATCCGATAGATGGAACGATGAATTTTTTAAATGGAGTTCCTCAATTTGCAATTTCAATAGGGTATGAGGAAAACGGAGAAATAAAATGTGGAGTAATATTTAATCCAATAATGAATGAGATGTTTTGTGCTGAAAAAGGTAACGGGGCGTATTTAAATAATTCAAGAATAAGAGTTTCAAATAAAAAAAAACTTAATGACGCCCTTCTGGTTACTGGTGGTCCTAAAGGTGCTAGTAAAATTAAAGATAAAATTTTTTCAGAATATATTAATGTATCAAAAAATGTTTCGAATGTCAGAAAATTTGGAAGTGCTGCTTTAGATATGGCTTATGTTGCATGTGGAAGATTTGACGGATACTGGCAAAGAGAACTTAATTATTGGGATATTGCAGCTGGCATAATTATTTTACGGGAGGCTGGTGGCTTTGTTGATTTTTTTGAAGAAGATATAAACATGCCATTAAAAAAGAATATTTTAGCCACTAATTCCAATATTCACGATGATTTAAGAGGGCTTATTGGTAAAAAAGACATTGAGTAAAAACTGTTATTAATATAATAATTCGCAAATGAAAAAAAACACACACCCGAACTACCACAAAATTAAAGTTGTAATGACTGATGGCACCGAATTTGAAACTCGGTCAACTTGGGGAAAAGAAAATGATGTTTTAAAATTAGATATAGATCCAAAATCACACTTTGCTTGGACTGGTGGAACACAGAAAATTTTAGATAAGGGTCGCGTTAGCAAATACAACAAAAGATTTAGCAACTTAAGATCAAAAAAATAGCCTATGAATGAAATACCATTTATGCCAAAAGCAACAGCTGTTTGGTTAGTTGAAAATACCACTCTCACATTCAAGCAAATAGCTGAGTTCTGTAATTTACATGAATTAGAGATTAAAGGAATCGCAGACGGTGATGTAGCAAAAGGAATTAAAGCTTATAACCCAATTTTAGCTGGTCAATTATCTAGAGAGGAAATAGAGTCTTGTTCGAAAGACCCGGAAAAAAAATTAAAATTGATAAAAAAAGTTGAAGAAGTTGATGTTAAAGAGAGAAAAAGACCGAAATATACTCCTTTATCAAAAAGACAGGATAGACCTGACGCTATCCTTTGGCTATGTAAAAACGCATCTGATTTAACTGACGGGCAAATTTCTAAATTAGTTGGGAGTACAAAAGGAACGGTCTCTTTAATTAGAAAACGAAGTTATTGGAATTTCTCAAATTTAAAACCCAGAGATCCTGTTATCTTGGCATTATGCACGCAGGATGCTTTTCAAAAGGCCCTAGAAAAAGCGAAAAGAAGAGTTGAAAGAGAAAAAAAAGCTAAAATAAGAGAGGAAAAAAAAGCTCAAGCTGCTTCTCTCTAGACAAACATATTTAATGAGAGGAATAACAATGCCATCAGGAAAGGTAAAATGGTTTAACGCCAAAAAAGGTTACGGATTTATAACAGATGATGAAACTCAAAAGGATATCTTCCTTCATGTTTCAGCCTTAGAAGAATCAAAACTAAGAGTTTTAAAAGAAGATCAAAAAATAGTTTACGATATCAAAGAAGAAAAAGATAAACTTCAGGCTATCAACATTAAAAAAAAATAAATTATCGCGGGGTGGAGCAGTCTGGTAGCTCGTCAGGCTCATAACCTGAAGGTCGTAGGTTCAAATCCTACCCCCGCAACCAAAATGACGAATATAATCAGAAACATAACTATCATTGCACACGTAGATCACGGCAAAACTACCTTAATTGACAACTTGATGAAACAAAGTGGAACTTTTAGAGAAAACGAAGACGTTGAGGAGCGAATTATGGACTCGGGTGAGTTAGAAAAAGAAAGAGGAATAACAATCCTTGCTAAACCAACATCTATTAATTGGAAAGATTCAAGAATAAACATCATTGATACTCCAGGTCACAGAGACTTCGCTGCCGAAGTCGAAAGAGTTTTACATATGGCTGATGGTGCCTTGTTATTAATAGACTCTGCAGAAGGAGTGATGCCACAAACGAAATTTGTATTATCTAAAGCTTTGAAACAAGGTTTGAAGCCAATTGTAGTAATTAATAAGCTTGATAAACAGGATCAAAGAGCAAATGAAGTATTAGATGAAACCTTTGACTTATTTGTAAGTCTTGATGCAAATGAGGAACAATTAGACTTTCCAGTGTTATACGCGAGTGGAAGATCTGGCTGGGCATCTAAAGAGATAGATGGCAAAAGAGAAAATTTGCAACCCTTATTAAATTTAATAATTGACCATGTAAAACCATCAACTTTTGATAAAACAAAACCATTTGCAATGCTTTCTACACTCCTTTATGCCGACAGTTTTTTAGGGAGAAGCTTAGTAGGAAGAATTGCTCAAGGAACTGCAAAAGCAAATCAGCAAATTAAAGCGATAGATCTAAGTGGAAAAAAAGTTGATGAAGGAAGACTTACAAAAATATTTAGATATGAAGGAACAAAAAAAGTTCCTATAGAACAAGGTGAGGCTGGAGATATAGTAATAATTGCAGGGTTAGAAAAAGCTAACGTTGCTGATACAATTTGTGATTTAGAAATAAACGATCCAATTAATGCAACCCCTATTGACCCCCCTACCATGTCAATAACAATTACCGTTAATAGCTCTCCATTAGCAGGAACGGAAGGAAAAAAATTAACAAGCACTCAAATAAGGGATCGATTAATTTTGGAAGCTGAAAACAATGTTGGGGTCAACTTTGAAGAAAATGAAAATAAAGATGCTTTTGTTATAAGTGGTAGAGGTGAGTTGATGTTAGAGATTCTTTTAACACAGATGCGAAGAGAGGGTTTCGAAATGACAGTAAGCCCGCCAAAAGTTTTAATTAGAAAAGATGATCAAGGTAAAAAAATGGAGCCAATCGAAGAAATAACAATAGATTTAGATGAAGAGTTTTCATCAAGAATTATAGACTCCATGAATAGAAGAAAAGGTAAATTAGTTGATCTTAAGGATACTGGAAAAAATAAAAAAAGATTAATTTTTCATGCGCCAACTAGGGGATTAATGGGTTACACAAGTAGATTTTTAACATTAACAAAAGGTACTGGCGTAATAAATAGAACTTTTCACTCTTATGGGGAATACACCGGAGATATGGAGGGAAGAAGAAACGGTGCTTTAATTTCCATGGAAAATGGTAAAGCAGTTGCCTTTGCTATTTTCAATTTACAAGCTCGAGGTGAAATGTTTGTGACACATAATGATCCAGTGTACGAAGGGATGATAGTAGGCCTTTCTTCAAAAAGTGGTGACTTAGAAATTAATGTTTTAAAAGGGAAAAAACTTACAAACATGAGGACTCAAGGAACTGATGAAAATGTAGTTTTAACACCAGTAAGAAAAATGGCTATAGCCGAACAGTTAAGTATGCTTAATACAGATGAAGCTTTAGAGATTACACCAAAATCTTGCAGACTTAGAAAATTAATATTAAATCCGCATGAAAGAAAAAGGCAATCAAGAGCCAAGACTTCTTAAAGACTGAATCTTGATTTTTTACTATCTATTAGAAAACCTTTAACAGTATCGAGTGTCATAGATTCGAAACTCTTACCAAATCCTGCGATTTGATTTATCACTTTTGGTGGCATTGTAATAATATTACAATTTATTTGTTTTGCCTGAATAAAGTTGTAAGCTTCTCTCGTACTAGCCCAAAGAATTTCGATATTTTTATTTTTCTTAGTCAAAGAGATGCTTTTTTTAAATATCGGAAGAGGGTCTTTGCCTTTATCAGCCATTCTGCCTGCGAATATTGAAATTATTGATTTTGTTTTTTTATTTAATTTTTTAAAAATCTTTTCAGTTTGTTCGAATGTGTAAACTGCAGTTATATTGAGTTTAATACCTTTATCACTTAATTCTTTGATGACCGGTCCTGTAAATACTCCTTTAGAATTTATAACTGGAATTTTTACGTACACATTTTTACCCCAAGAATTAATTTCATAAGCTTGTTTCAGCATGTCTACAAAATTATCTGCAAATACTTCAAAAGAAATTGGTTTTTTTTTGCAAACCTTTAGTATTTTAAGAGAATAATTTTTGTAATTTTTAGCTCCAGCTAATCGCATTAAACTTGGATTAGTTGTAAATCCATCAACTAAAGAATTATTGTTAAAAAATTTAATTGTCCTATAGTCAGCAATATCGCAAAAGATTTTTGTTCTCATTAGTCTAAATTTTTAACTATATCTTCTGTCATCTTTTTTGCATCTGCAAACAACATTAAGGTATTATCTTTATAAAAGAGTTCGTTATCTATTCCTGCATACCCTGGTGATAAACTTCTTTTAACAAATAAAACAGATTTACATTTTTCAACATCAAGCACTGGCATTCCAAATATTGGACTTTTTGGATCTGTTTTTGCTACGGGATTTGTTACATCATTTGCTCCAATTACAAATGCAACATCGGAATTTGCAAAATCGTTATTTATATCTTCTAATTCAAAAACTTCATCATAAGGAACATTTGCTTCAGCTAATAAAACGTTCATATGGCCAGGCATTCTTCCAGCTACAGGGTGTATAGCGTAAGTGACTTTAATGTCATTTTTTTTTAATTTATCTACCATCTCTCGAAGAGCGTGCTGAGCTTGAGCTACGGCCATACCGTACCCTGGAACTATAATTACAGATGAGGCGTTTTTCATTAAAAAAGCTGCATCCTCTGCGTTACCACTCTTAACCGGCTTTTGATCTTTCTTTTCTTTTTTATCATCAGTAGAATTGTCAGCTCCAAAACCGCCTAGAATTACACTTATAAAAGATCTGTTCATGGCTTTGCACATTATATATGAAAGTATTGCTCCTGAGGATCCGACAAGTGCACCTGTTATAATCAAAGCAGTATTTTCTAATGTAAAACCTATTCCAGCTGCAGCCCATCCAGAATAAGAATTAAGCATTGAAATTACAACAGGCATATCTGCTCCTCCTATAGGGATAATTAATAAAACTCCGACAAGAAATGAGATTATAATTACAGTCCAAAAAATATTTGTAGATTGAGTTTTACATAGATAAAAAATTAAAACAAATATACCTATTCCAAGTATCAAATTTAAAATATGCTGACCACTAAATGTAATAGGAGCGCCAGACATTATTCCTCTTAACTTTAAAAAAGCTATTATAGAACCTGAAAAAGTTATCGCTCCTACTGCCGCTCCAATAGACATTTCAATAAGACTCGCTAGTTTTATATCACCGACATTTCCTAGATTAAAAGCTGCGGGGTTCAGAAAAGCTGCGATCGCGACAAAAACTGCTGCTAAACCTACTAAACTGTGAAAACCAGCCACTAATTCTGGCATTGCAGTCATCGGAATTTTAAAAGCTATAAAAGCCCCGATTGCTCCACCGATTACCAAGAATAAAACTACGTAAACTAGAGATGCTGAAAAATTTCCAATTGATAAGAATGTCACTACTACTGCTATTATCATTCCAGCTATTCCGAAGTAGTTTCCTTGTCTAGATGTATCTGGCGACGATAATCCTCTAAGCGCAAGAATAAATAATATTCCAGATATTAAATAAGAAATTGCTGCTAGATTAGCTGAGATCATTTCTTTTTATCTTTCTTTTTTTTGTACATTTGAAGCATTCTTTGAGTCACCAAGAAGCCCCCAAAAATATTTACTGCTGCTAAAATGATAGCTATAAATCCAAAAATACTCGATGTATTAAAGATGCTTTCGGAAGTTCCTGCTAAAGCTGCAATTATAGCACCTACTATAATAACTGATGAAATTGCGTTAGTGACTGACATTAATGGAGTATGAAGCGATGGGGTAACACTCCACACAACATAATAACCAATAAAGATCGATAAAATAAAAATGCTTAATCTAAATATAAACGGATCTATTTCCATAATTAAACTCTTTTGATTAATGATTTTTCTATTATTTCATCCTCTAAATTAATGTTAAAATCTTTCTTCTCTTTACTATACAAATTGCGAATAAAACTAAATAAGTTTTTAGCATATAAACTTGAAGCAGTAAGTGGTAAGCTATTCATTAAACTTTTAACTCCTATTAT
>CACBFE010000015.1 GCA_902538445.1 uncultured Pelagibacteraceae bacterium
CATGGAAAAAATAAAGGATTTCCAGATTTAACGAAAAGACCATAGCTCATATATGAAAAAATTAAATATTGCAATTGTAGGCTTAGGTAATATTGGAAGTTATCTTTTTAAATATTTAAAAGACAATAATAAAATTCTTACAGAAAAAAATAATTGTCAACCAATTATTAAATATGTTTCTGCTAAAAATAAAAATAGAAAAAGAAATATTATTATAAAAAGAAATCAATGGTTAAATAATTATCTTGACGCAACTGTCAAAGACGATGTTGATTTAATTATTGAGTTAATTGGTGGAGCAGAAGGACCTGCAAAAAAATTGGTTTTTAATGCTTTAAAAAATAAAAAGCACGTTGTAACTGCCAATAAGGCTTTAATTGCTAAATATGGAGATAGATTAGCTAAAATAGCCGAGAAAAATAAAGTAAACCTTGAATTTGAAGCGTCAGTTTGTGGGGGTGTCCCTATTATCAGGTCTTTAAAAGAAGGTTTAATTGCTAATAAAATAACAAAGATTTATGGAATATTTAATGGTACATCAAATTATATCCTCTCATCTATGGATAAAGAAAATAAAGAATTTAATGACGTTTTAATTAATGCACAAAAATTAGGATATGCGGAGTCTAATCCATCTGCTGACTTAAATGGTGATGATGTATCCTCTAAGTTAAAAATTCTAACATCATTATGTTTTAACTCGTTTTTAAATAACAATATATATGTTGAGGGTATTAAACAAATAGATAAAACCGATATAGATAATGCTAATAAACTTGGTTACAAAATTAAGCTTTTAGGCTTTGCTGAACTTTTAAATAATAAAATCTATCAGAGAGTTCATCCAACATTGATAAAAAAAGACTCTTATGTCGCTAGCATAGACGGTGTTCTTAATGCTGTAATAATAGATGGAAAACCTGTAGGGCAAAGCACTATTCAAGGAGAAGGAGCGGGTGCTGCTGCAACTACATCAGCTCTTGTGTCTGATATTTCATCTGTACTAAGAGGAAATATAAAATTTCCTTTTTCTCTTTCGAATAAAGAAAGGAAAAAACTTAAATTTGAAAATTTAAATCAAAGACTATTTTCCGCATACTTACGTTTCGAAGTTGAAGATAAACCTGGAATATTATCTAATATCACAAATATTTTTTCTAAAAATAGAGTCTCAATCAAAAGATTGGTTCAAAATCCTCACAAAAAATCCTCTTCAATTGTTATTATAACTCATAAATCTAAAGATATATTCTTAAAAAAAACATTGAGGGAAGTCGATAGAAAAAATTTTGTAAAACATAAATCGAAATTGATAAGAATTGATGAGTAATTTATGTCGATTGATAAAAAATTCTTAAATTTATTTACTAAGGTAACCGAAAAAGCTGCAATTGGTGCTTCAAAATTTATTGGAAAAAAAGATAAAATAGCAGCTGATAAAGGCGCAGTTGATCCTATGAGACGAGAACTTAATAAAATTAATATGGAAGGAACAGTTGTTATAGGAGAAGGTGAAATGGACGAAGCACCAATGTTATATATCGGTGAAAAACTAGGTACTTTAAATGGACCTAAATTTGATATTGCTGTTGATCCATTAGAAGGAACAAAATTTACTGCAAATGGAGAACCTAACGCATTTTCAGTATTAGCTATTTCTGAAAAAGGTGGCTTATTATCTGCACCAGATACTTACATGGAAAAAATTGTAATTGGATCAAATTTACCAAAAAATTTGATGGATCTTGATAATGGAGTTGAAAAAAATATCAAATTATTAGCCAAAGCAAAAAATAAAAAAATATCAGAACTAAATGCGTGTATTCTAAAAAGAGAAAGACATAATGAAATTATTCAAATATTGAATAAAATGAATGTAAATATTAATTTCATAACAGATGGCGATATAGCTGGAGCTCTAAGTGTAATTGGGGAAAATCCTAAAAATGATATTTATTATAGTACTGGAGGCGCTCCAGAAGGTGTTGTTGTTGCAGCAGCTCTTTCTTGCTACGGAGGTCAAATACAAGGACGATTAGTACTAAACGAGGAAGAAAAAGTAAGGGCAAAAAAACTCGGGATCACAGATTTTAAAAAGAAATATAATATAGAAGATATGGTTAAAGGAGATGTTATCTTTTGTGCTACAGGAGTGACTTCTGGGGATTTAGCAAAGGGAGTATTAGATTTAGGAAACGAGTTTGAAGTAAATACTTTCGTACTTCATAAAAGCAAAAAGATAGTTAAATCAGTCACAAATATTTATAATAAATGAACTCACTTTCATTAAGTGGTAAAAATTGGGTATTAAAAAAATTTAATGAAGAAGATATCATTTTTTTAAAAGAAAACTTTTCATTAGACGAAATGACGTCAAAACTTTTATCAATTAGACAAATTAAAAAAGATGAAATAAATTCCTTTTTAAATCCCTCAATTAAAAATTTCCTACCAAACCCAGATAATTTAATTGATATGAAAAAATCATCAAAGAGAACTGTCGAAGCAATAATTAAAAAGGAAAAAATAGGAATTTTTGGTGATTATGATGTTGATGGAGCTACCTCTACAGCTTTACTAGGAAATTATTTTTCCGAGCTTAATATAGATTATGAAATTTATATACCAGATAGAAAGAAAGAAGGATACGGACCATCGATTAAAAGTTTTCAAGAATTGATCGATAAAAAAGTAAAAATTATTTTCACTGTAGATTGTGGCACCTTATCATTTGAAGCCATAAATTTTGCAAAAGAAAAGAATATAGATGTTATTGTATTAGATCATCATCAATCAGAAGTAAATTTACCAAAAGCTTTTTCGATAGTTAATCCTAATAGATTAGATGATAAATCAAATTTACAATACTTATGTGCAGCTGGTGTTTCTTTTATGTTTTTGGTCTCACTTAACAGAAAATTAAGGAATGAAGATTGGTTTAATCAAGAAGATGTAAAAGAACCTAATTTAATCAATTATCTTGATTTAGTATCACTAGGCACTGTATGTGATGTTGTTCCATTAATTGGTTTAAACAGAGCTATAGTTAAACAAGGTTTAAAAATAATAAAATTAAAAAAAAATCTTGGTTTAAAAACCCTGTGGGATGTTTGTAAAATTGAGAGCAATCCTTCAATATACCATCTAGGTTATTTGTTAGGTCCTAGAATAAATGCAGGAGGACGAGTTGGTAAATGTTCACATGGAGCAAATTTACTTTTAAATAAAGATCCAAAATATTCTTTCAAATTAGCCTCTGAATTAAATCAATACAATATGGAAAGACAAATGCTTGAGAAAGATCTTTTAAAAAAAATTTTAAATGAAACAAAGGATTTTTCTAATGATCCAGTATTAATTATGAGTGGTAAAAACTGGCATGAAGGTGTTATTGGCATAGTAGCTGCTAGGTTAAAAGATAAATTTAATAAGCCAGTTATATTAATTTCAATAGATGGAAATATTGGAAAAGCATCAGCAAGATCTATAGTAGGTTTTGATATCGGTTCAGTAATCATTTCAGCAACTCAAGAAAATATCTTAATTAAAGGTGGGGGACATAAAATGGCTGGAGGGTTTTCTGTAAAAATTGAAAATATAAATATTTTCAAAAATTTTATCTTTAAAAAATTTAAAGGCGTAAATGGAAATTTGAAAAATGAAAAACCCTTATTATTAGATAGTATTATAGCTCCATCTGCAGTTAATTTAGAATTTTATAATAAAGTTGAATTATTATCCCCTTTTGGATCTGGTAATCCAGAGCCAAAATTCATTATTGAGAATGTAAAAACTATTAATGGAAAAATTGTGGGTGAAAAACATGTGAAATCAATTTTAAAAGGTGAAGATGGATCTACTATTAAGTCTATAGCTTTTAATGCGACAGAAAATGACTTGGGCAGCTATCTATTAAAAAAGAATAATAAATCATTTAATATTGCTGGAAAATTATCCCTAAATGAGTGGAAAGGGCAATCAAATGTAGAGTTTATTATCGATGATATTTCTGTTAATAAGACTTTCAAAAATATGGTCCCATCGTCTATCGGTTAGGACAGTTGGTTTTCATCCAACAAAGAGGGGTTCGATTCCCCTTGGGACCGCCAAAAACATCAAATACCTTTGATTATCTTTACTAGAAAATTATAAAATTTTCTTTTACTGTGTCACAACTGTGTCAAAAGCTGTCTATACTAATAATAAAAAAATTAAAAATAAAATTTTTCTTAGCATAATTAATAGTAAATTTTCTACAAACCTTAATTGTGAACCATATGAAGCAATTTGTTTTTCAAGCCTTGATACACTTAAAAAAAATGAAGATTTAGAATACATTAAGAATTTTAGCACAATTGACTGGTGTTCAGTTAATGGTTTTTATTCTTGGTGTCATAAGATTAAAGAAAATATTTATTTTATTGATAATGACCAAGATGAACAAGGTCCAGATGTTTTTCAAATTATTGAAAAAAAGAAAAGAAGTTTTTTAATTAATACTGGAGGTTGGTCTCATAATGATTATTTTGAAAAAGCATATAAAAACAAGAAAAAGTATTTTAATGATAGATTAAATATAAAAGATAAATTAGTATTTTTTACGTTACCAGATATGCAAGATAAAAGGTGTAAAACAAAATTTACAAAAAAAAATTTAAAAGATTTTTCTTCGGATTTTAACAATTTTATTGAAAATAGAAAAAAAGAAAATAAATTTATAGAGTTTGAGAAACCTGGTATTTACAATATTTACTCTTTTCCAGCATGTGATTTTACAGGTGACGATGATATTTCCGGTCACCTAATTGAATTAAAGTAAATCTATGTGTCACTAGAGAGTCCGTTCTTGCCTAATTTTTCAAAATCATTTAATAATAAGCCTTATTTAAATTAATAAAGAGGGGTTCGATTCCCCTTGGGACCGCCAATATTCTATGAAAAAAATCGCTGTAATAGAAAATATACATAATGACGGTTTAGAATTATTAAAAAAGACCCAAGGTTATGAATATGAATTAATCACAGACGTTTCAGAAGAAAATTTAATTAAAAAACTCCCAGAGTTTGATGCATGCACATTGAGAGTTTCAAAACTTAATGAAAATATACTTAAACATTGTTCAAACCTCAAAGTTATATCAAGACATGGAGTGGGTTACGATAATGTCGATTTAGATTATATTAAAAAAAATAATATTTCTCTTCTAATAACAGCAACTGCTAATGCTGTAGCTGTAGCAGAGCATGTTTTCTATATGATGATGTCTATTTCAAAAAGTATTAATCTGTATGACAATGAAGTTAGATCTGGAAATTTTAAAAAAAATGCATCTAGTATAGAAACATTTGAATTATGTAATAAAGAAATTTTAATATTGGGTTTTGGAAGAATAGGAAAAACTCTTATCAAAAGATGCTTAGGTTTTGACATGAAAGTGAAAATATATGATCCGTTTGTATCAGAAGATGTAATTAAGAAACATGGGGGATTAAAAGTTGAGAACTTAGATAGTGGATTGAAAACATGTGATTATTTATCCTTGCATATCCCTTTAACTGAAAAAACCATAAATATGCTTGATTATTCTAAACTTAAGGTAATGAAAAAAACTGCAATTATAATTAATACTTCACGTGGAGGAATAATTAATGAAATTGATTTGAATAAAGCAATAAATGAAAAGATTATTTTTGGTGCAGGTTTAGATGTTTTTGAAAAAGAACCAGTTGATATAAACAATCCATTACTAAAAAATAAAAAAGTTTTATTAAGCCCACATTCAGCCACTTTTACAAATGAGTGTAAATCAAGAATGTCTTTAGAGACAACTAAAAATATTATTGATTTTTTTGAAAATAAAATAGATAAATCGATGATAGTCAAAATATGATTGAATTTAGAAGAAAATTAAAAAATTTTGGTCCTCTTGAAGCTTTAGTTTTAAGT
Source organism: uncultured Pelagibacteraceae bacterium (assembly GCA_902538445.1). Lineage (GTDB taxonomy): Bacteria > Pseudomonadota > Alphaproteobacteria > Pelagibacterales > Pelagibacteraceae > Pelagilacustribacter. Next base: position 5,948 of record CACBFE010000015.1, read on the forward strand.
TCATTAACTTATGTCATAATAATGTTAATCTGGACTGCCTCTACAAGATCTGCAGTTGTGCAAAAAGCTAACGATATAAAGGCTAACCATAAAGTAGTTGTAGAATTTATTAATAATCAGGTTAATGAATGTAGTTCAAATGAGGAGGGTACTACATCATGGGGCGATAATTGTAATTCAGTTTGGATCTCTTCAAAAATTGTTGAACATATATTAAAAAATATAAAACTTAATAATCCTTACAATATTGACAAACCCTTAATACAAACATCGCAGGATCCAAGAATTCAAGCAGAAGGTAAGGCCGGTCAGTCGACAGATAAAGGTATTATCTTTGTCTCAGAAAGTAATTTTGAGTCCGAAGCTGGATCTGAATGGATGATTGGGACATGTGTTAAATCACCATGCGTAGCTGCAGGAAATAACGAGCTTGTGTCTGCTTATCGTTAACGAATTATATTAAACCCGCATTCTTTAGCAGTTTTACTTAAATAGTTATAACCAATTTTAGCGTATTTAAATGGATCGGCTTTTGCAGGATCTTGTTCAGCTTCAACTACTAGCCAACCACTATAATCTTTACTTTTTAAAAGAGTTAGGAATGGCTTATAATCAATGCTTCCATCACCAGGAACAGTAAAAGCTCCATCAAGAAAAGCTTGTCTAAAAGTGCTATCATTTTTTAAAGTTTTGTCTAAAACATTTTTTCGAATATCTTTACAATGAACATGGATTATTCTTTCAATAAAATCTTCGGTAATTTTGATAGAGTTTCCACCAGCAAATAACATGTGACCAGTGTCAATTAATAATTTAACACTATCATTAGTACTTTCTATTAATCTTCTTGTCTCAGCTTCAGTTTCAATAACTGTTCCCATGTGGTGGTGATAAGCAAGGGGCATATTTTCATCTATCATCATTTTGCTTAATTCGTTCATTCTCGAAATTAATAATTTCCATTCTTCTTCAGAAAGTTTTGGTTTTTTTGATAGTGGGGTTTTCGGGTCACTTTGAACTGAATTCGTAACTTCTGCAAACACCATGCATGGAGATTTGCAATCTTTGAATAAATTCATCTGTTCACGCATTAATTCAAATTCTTCTTTTGGGGTATTTTTTAAAAGTGTTGCTCCATACCATCCAGAACAAAGTTGCAAATTTTCTTTTTCTAATTTTGGTATCAATTCTTTTGAATTTTTTGGAAACTTTCCGCCTGACTCTATTCCGGTGAATCCAGCTTTGCTTGCTTCAGATAAGCATTGTTCTAACGTGGTCTCACCGCCCAATTCAGGCATATCGTCATTACTCCAGGCTATTGGTGCTATACCTAATTTTATAGACATAATTTTAATAAAGTACTAAGTTTATATTATTATATATCAACTTAATACAAAAAATATGATTAATGTAGCTTTATTTGGATTTGGACGTATTGGTCAAATGCATGCAGAAAATCTCAGTAAAAATAAAAAAATAAAATTACTATACGTTTACGAAAAAATTGACCAATTAAGTAATAGAGCAAAAAAACTTTATGGATGCAAAATTGAAAAAAATTATAATAAAATTTTTAATGATAAAAAAGTTGATATAGTCTTTATCTCTAGTCCTACAAACACTCACATAAAATTTATCGAAGAGGGAATGAAAAGAAAAAAAACTATTTTTTGTGAAAAACCTTTAGATCTTAATATTAATAAAATTATTAAAACTTTAAAAAAAGTCAAAAAAATTAAACCTAAAATTCAATTAGGATTTAATAGAAGATATGATCCTGGACATTTCTCATTAAAAAAATATTTAGACAAAAATAAAATAGGTAAGTTAGAAAAAATCATTATTACAAGTAGAGATCCTGCTCCGCCAGCAATATCTTATCTAAAGTCCTCTGGTGGAATTTTTAGAGACATGATGATTCATGACTTTGATTTGTGCAGATTGTATTTAGAGAATGATGAAATTACTGAAATTCATGCATTTACTTCCTCATTTACTCCCTTTTACAAAAAAATAAAAGATCATGAGTTAGCTGTAGTTACAATGAAATCAAAAAAGGGAGTAATTTGTGTTATTACTAACTCAAGACATTGTTCCTTTGGTTATGATCAAAGAGTTGAATTATTTGGTAAAAAAGGAATGTTAATATCTGGAAATAAGAAGGAAAACTCGACAGAATTATTTAATTCTAATCAAACTAATTCTCAAAAACCCTTTTTAAATTTTTTTATTGAGCGTTATAAAGATGCATACAATATTCAACTAAAAGAATTAATCTCTCTTCATAAAAATAAGATTAAATCTAGATCATCATTTGAAGATGGTTACGTTGCTTTAAAACTAGCTAATGCAGCTTATAAATCATTAAAGCTTAAAAAATCGATTAAAATCAAATAAAATTAGCATTTTTTTTATATACTCAGAGTTGTATTTAAAGATTTTTTTTTGATCTTATAGTTTTTTTTTGTTTTAATGCCTAAAAATTAACTAACAAAAAAGAGGGAAATAATGAAAAAAGTATACTTAACAATTGCTGCTCTTTTAACATGGGCGATGACATCAGTTGCTGCTTTAGCGGTTGATATTATTGTTGTGTCACACGGGCAAGCTAATGACCCTTTCTGGTCAGTTGCAAAAAATGGTGTAGATAAAGCTTGCAAAGATATGAAAGTATCTTGCAAATATACTGCTCCAGCAACATTTGACATGGTTGAAATGGCAAAACTAATTGATAACGCTGTTTCTCAAAAACCAAAAGGTATCGTAATAACTTTACCAGATGCTGCCGCTTTAGGTAAATCTGTTAAAGCTGCAATATCTGCAGGTATTCCAGTAATATCTATGAACTCTGGTTCAGATGACTACATGAAACTAGGAATTAGTGCTCACGTAGGTCAAACTGAATTTGAAGCAGGAGTAGGTGGCGGACAAAAAATGAAAGCTGCTGGTGGAAAAAAAGCATTATGTGTTAACCACGAAGTTGGTAACGTTGCTTTAGATAGAAGATGCGCTGGTTTCAAAAAAGGTTTTGGAGGTTCTGTAGATATATTAGGAACGTCTAACGACCCAACTGAAATTCAAAAAGCTGTTGCTGCTAAGTTAGGTGGTGGATATGACACTATTCTTACTTTAGGAGCTGGTCTAGCAGGTGAAGCTGCTCTTAAAGCATTAGAGTCAGCTGGTAAAGTTGGAAGCATTAAACTTGGAACATTTGATATGTCTCCAGGAATGCTAAAAGCTGCTGCTGCTGGAAAAGTAGAGTTCTTAATTGACCAACAACAGTACTTACAAGGTTATTTACCTATAGCTATATTTTCTCAATATATGAGATACGGAACTATGCCAGCTGGTGTAGTTATGACAGGACCTGGTTTTGTTACACCTAAAAATGCTAAGAGTGTAATTAAATGGGCTGCTCAAGGTTATAGATAAAAAATATATCAAAAAGGCCTAGTGAATTTTCACTAGGCCTTTTTTTTTAAGTTTTTATTATGTCAACAAAGTCTAAAAGTATAGAAAGTAAAACTGATTTTAATCAGGACGATAGGCTTAAAAAAGTTTCAAAATTAAAAGTTTTATTAAATAGACCCGAATTAGGTGCTTTGGGTGGTGCAATTTTAGTCTTTATTTTTTTTGGTATTGTTGCAGGTGATACTGGAATGTTTAGCGCTTATGGAATTCTTAATTTCCTAGATGTATCTGCTAATCTTGGAATTATAGCTATCGCAGCTGCAATGCTGATGATTGGTGGAGAATTTGATTTATCTATAGGTTCAATGATTGGTTTCGCTGGAATTTGTATAGCTATTCCAGCTATCTATTGGGGATGGCCTTTGTGGATGAGCATTATATTTGCTTTTTCGATGGCAGTTTTAGTCGGTTATTTTAATGGAATACTCGTTGTTAGAACAGGTTTACCTTCCTTTATAGTTACTCTTGCAATGTTATTTATCTTAAGAGGAGCAACGTTAGCATTAACAAGATTGATTACTGGGCGTACTCAAGTACCCGGACTAAGAGTTTTAATTGAAAATGATCCAATAGCTTGGATTTTTGCTACAGACTCATTTAAGTGGCTCTTTACATGGCTTGGTTCAATGAATTTAATAGCTTTAAGAACTGATGGAACTCCTTTAGCAACTGGTATACCTCCATCGGTTATTTGGTTTATAGCTCTTGCAATTTTAACTACTTGGATACTTATGAAAACTAGATATGGAAATTGGATTTTTGCTTCTGGTGGAGATAAAAATGGAGCAAACAATGTAGGTGTTCCAGTTGGAAGAGTAAAAATAAGTTTGTTCATCGGTACCGCGGTAGCGGCGACAATATTTGCAACTATTCAAGTTTTAGATGCCGGTTCTGCGGATACTATGCGAGGAACCTTAAAAGAGTTAGAAGCTATTGCAGCTGCGGTTGTAGGCGGATGTTTACTAACAGGTGGATACGGATCTGCCATTGGTGCTGCATTTGGTGCTATAATTTTTGGAACAGTATCTATGGGAATTTTTTATACTGACGTTGATACAGATTGGTTTAAAGTATTTTTAGGTGCAATGATGTTAATAGCCG
>CACBFE010000016.1 GCA_902538445.1 uncultured Pelagibacteraceae bacterium
AAAAAAAATTAATATCTAAAGGTGGAACTATTGTTGAGGGTACTGCGGGTAATACAGGCATTGGTTTAGCGATAGTCTGTAAAGAATACGGATTAAAATTAAAGATAGTTATACCAAAAACTCAATCTATAGAAAAGAAAGAAACTTTGAGGAATTTAGGTGCTGAACTAATTGAGGTGGAGGCTGTTCCTTATTCAAATCCTAAAAATTATATCAAGCAATCTAAAATAATCGCTGATGAATTAAATAAGTCAAGTTCTAAAGGAGTATATTGGGCTAATCAATTTGATAATACTATAAATACAGAGGCGCATATCCAAACAACAGCCGAAGAAATATGGAACCAAACAGCTGGTACTATTGATGGCTTTACTTGTGCAGTTGGAACTGGAGGGACTTTAGCTGGTGTTTCAATAGGTTTAAAAAATAAAAATAAGAATATCAAAATTGCATTATCCGATCCAATGGGTTCATCACTTTATTCTCATATTAAAAATAATAAACTTGAAAGCACTGGAAGTTCGATAACCGAAGGAATAGGAACAGGAAGAATTACTAAGAATTTTGATAAAGCTTTAGTTGATGATGCTTTTCAGACAGATGACACTGAAGCTTTAGGTTTAGTTTATGATTTAATTGAAAAACAAAAAATTGTTTTAGGGGGTTCATCTGGTATAAACATAGCAGGAGCAATAAAACTCGCAAAAAAAATGGGCCCCGGCAAAACAATTGTAACAATACTTTGTGATCACGGTAAAAGATATGCCAGTAAAATTTTTAATAAAGAATTTTTGAAAAGTAAAAATTTGCCAATACCAAAATGGCTATAAAATTTGACTTAAAAAAAGTTTCGTTCTTTCAGATTTAGGATTTTCAAAAAATTCTTTGGTTTTAGCTCTCTCCACAATTTTACCCTCATCCATAAAAATCATGTAATCTGCAACTTCTTTGGCAAAACCCATTTCGTGTGTTACAACTAGCATAGTCATTCCACCTTTAGCTAAATCAACCATTACATCCAATACCTCTTTAATCATTTCTGGATCTAATGCTGATGTAGGTTCATCGAATAACATTATTTTGGGCTCCATACATAAAGCTCTTGCAATTGCAGCACGTTGCTGTTGCCCCCCTGAAAGTTGTCCTGGAAATTTTAAAGCTTGATCATCAATTTGAACTCTTTTTAAATTATCCATTGCTATTTCTTCAGCTTGTTTTTTCGGAAGCTTTTTAACCCATATAGGCGCCAAAGAACAATTATCTAGAATTGATAAATGAGGGAATAAATTAAATTGTTGAAATACCATTCCAACCTCAGCTCTTATTTTTTCAATATTTTTTGTACTCTCAGAGAGTTCTGTGCCATCTACAATAATATTTCCCTCTTGATGTTCTTCTAGTCTATTAATACATCTAATTAACGTAGACTTACCAGATCCAGATGGTCCACATATAACAATTTTTTCTTGTGGGGCCACTTCAAGATCGATGTCCTTTAACACTTGAAACTTATCAAACCATTTATTTACATTTTTAAGTTCAATTATTTTTGACATAACTATCTTTCTGTACTTAATTTCTTTTCTAAATTTTGACTGTATCTACTCATTGCATAACATATTACCCAGAAAACTAAACCTGCAAAAACATAGCCTTCCATAGCCATTCCAAGCCATTTAGGATTAGTTTTTGCTAAACCTATCATACCTGCTAATTCCATCAACCCTACAACAAATATTAATGGAGTATCTTTAACAAGCGCTAAGAGAGTATTTGCTATTCCAGGTATCACTAGTTTAAGTGCTTGAGGCAATATTATGAGCGCATTCATTCTCCAATAGCCCATTCCTAAAGACTTAGCAGCTTCATATTGACCTTTTGGTAAAGCTTGCAATCCTCCTCTTACAACTTCTGCCATATATGCGGCTTCAAACAATGTGATTGCTATTAATACTCTTATTAATTTATCAATAAAAGTTCCATCAGGTAAAAACATAGGAAACATCACAGCCGACATAAATAAAACTGTAATTAAAGGAACTCCTCTCCAAAGTTCTATAAAACCTATAGAAATATATTTGATTGCTGGCAAAGAGGATCTTCTTCCTAAGGCTAAAATTACACCTATTGGAAAACAAAAAAGTATTGCAAATGCAGAAATAATAAAAGTTAATGAAAGCCCGCCCCAAGCTGCACTTTCAACATATTCAAGACCGAAGCTACCTCCAGAAATAAGTTTAATTCCTAAGAATGGAAAAACGAAAACCAGAAATAAAATGAAGTATTTCTTAAGTTTTTCAGATACAAAAAATGAAACTCCCACGATAACAAATAATATTAAAAAAGCTGTATTAATTCTCCATTGCTCTGCATCAGGGTAAAGACCATACATGAACCTATTGAACCACACTTTTATAAAAACCCAGCAAGCGCCATCACCTGTACAATCATCTTTTGAATTGCCAGCAAAATTAGCTTCTAAAATAAACCAGTCCAACATTGGAGGAATTGATTTTATAATAATGAAAATTGTGAGTAGTGTTAATAAAGCGTTAAAATTATTGGAATTTATATTTTTATTTAGAATATCCAAGGATCGAACACCGCTAAATTCAATTCTGATAAGGTAAAAACCAATAAAACCTAACATTAATGGTAAAAAGTAGCTTATTTGAGAGGGTAAAAAATCAAATAAATTAAAACTAAAAAAGGCATTAATAAAAACATCTAATAAGCTCAAAGAGACAAGAAACAAGCCAATAGGAACGTAAGTTTTAATATTATCTTTTGAAGGTTTTAAAATTAAATTCATTATTTTTCCTTTATTGCCATTTTTTTATTGTACCAATTCATAAATATTGAAATTGAGATACTTAAAGTTAAATAAGTAAGCATAGTAATAGAAATAATTTCAATTGCCCTACCTGTTTGCATTAAAGCAGTTCCCGCAAAAACTAGCACTATATCTGGATATGCAATAGCGGCTGCTAATGAGGAATTTTTTGTTAAATTTAAATATTGATTTGTAGTTGGTGGAATAATTATTCTCAATGCTTGGGGCATCACTACAAGTTTTAAAATTTGATTTTTATTTAATCCTATGCTTGCTGCTGCTTCTTTTTGACCTTTGCCAACTCCCAAAATTCCAGCTCTCACATTTTCAGCAATGAATGTAGCTGTATACATTGATAAGGCTAAAGCTAATGCAATTAATTCTGGAATAATGCTTACACCACCAGCATAAGTAAAGACTGTTGGAGAAAGTTGTTTCAAAACAGGGTATTCAAAAGTAAGTGAAACTCCAAGGAAAAGAAATGTGATTAAGGGTAATAATATTAATGATGCTAAAGAAATAATAGTTGTAGGTATTTGTTTTCCAAATTGTTCTCTTTGTTTAGTTGCATAAGAATTAATAAAATAAATTGCTATAAACGCTGCTATTACTGATAAAAGAAAAATATTAAAATTTGTCCATATAAATTTTGGAACATACCAACCTTTAATTGTTAAAAATGAAATATCATAAAAATTTATACCATTTTCAGGTAAAGGTAATGCTCTTAATGCTGCAAAATACCAGAAAAATATTTGTAAAATTAAAGGAATGTTTCTGAAAATTTCTACATACCACTCTGCTACTTTAGCAATTAAATAGTTATCTGATAGTCTAGATATACCAACTACTACTCCCAAAATTGTTGCAAAAATTATTCCTATTACTGAGACTAAAATTGTATTTAATAAACCTACTAAAAAAGCTCTCCCATATGAGTGTGAGCCATCATATTCAATCATTGAAAATGTAATATCAAATGATGCTTCTTGATTTAAAAAACCAAAACCAAACGATATTCCTCTGTTGCCCATATTAATTTGAGCATTAGTTGCAAAATAAATAATAACAGAAAGTAAAGCTAAAACAGTTAATGCTTGAGGAATTAAATTTCTTATTTTCTTATTTTCTATATTTAGTTTTTTAAGATTCATTTAGATTGAGATTAAAAAAAAGGGCCAGGTTAATCCAGCCCTTTTTAATTTTATTAGCAATTATCTTGCTGGTGGTACGTAAAGAATTCCACCTTTAGTCCATAATTGATTAGGACCTCTATTAGGTAAAATTCCAGTATCGGCTATATGTTTTTTATAGCTTTCACCATAATTACCAACTTGCTCGATAATTCTCAAGCTCCAGTCATTATCTAAACCGAAAGCTGCACCTAATTCACCTTCAGATCCAACTAATCTCTTGATAGCTGGGTTCTCTGAGTCTTTAAGGCTAGAAGCATTTGATGAGTTAACACCATATTCTTCCGCTTCGATCATAGTATTTAGAGACCATCTTACGATATCTTCCCATACTGCATCCCCTTGTCTTACAACAGGACCTAATGGTTCTTTAGAAATCGTTTCAGGTAATACTTTATGCTCATCTGGATTTGACATTTTTGTTCTTTGTGCCGCTAAACCAGATTTGTCAGTCGTATAAGTATCACATCTTCCAGCATCATAAGCTGCAACAACCTCGTCTGCTTTTTCAAACGCAATTGGTTCGTAACTTATGTTTTTAGAATTAAAGAAGTCTCTCATGTTAAGCTCGGTAGTCGTACCTGTATTTGTACAAGCAGAAATACCGTTTTGGAAATCATTCACAGAATTAATTCCTGAATTTTTTCTCACCATGAAACCTTGACCATCATAAAAGTTTACACCAACAAAAGTTAAACCGATGTCAGCATCTCTTGACAATGTCCAAGTAGTGTTACGTGCAAGTACATCAATTTCACCTGATGTTAATGCCGTAAATCTTTCTTTAGCACTCAACGGAGTATATTTAACTTTGTCTGCATCACCTAATACAGCTGCAGCTACAGCTCTACATACATCTACGTCAATACCAGACCAGTTTCCCGATTCATCTGCATTAGAGAAACCAGGTAAGCCTTGTGAAACACCACATTTCACAAAACCAGCTTTCTTAGTATTGTCTAAAGTTTTAGATTTTTTTGAACCAGCTCCTCCTCCACCTTGGCCGCAAGCGACTAAAAGCAAAGATGCAAATCCAACTAAAATCCAAGTTTTGATTGATTTGATCATATAATTATAATCCTCTTTAGTTTTTTATTGTTAACAATATTTTTGAAACGATGTTTCAAAACGGGTGGATTATTATCTACTTTGGTTCGAATTACAATTTTAAGCAGATACTAAATATAGCTTGTTTTGAGGAGGGCTTTCAATATATATAATAATTCTACTTGTAATTAGGGACTTTTAGTCATCTCAAACATTCTGCTAACAGTTCTTTTAAAAACTTTAGAGTGTTTATTAGATGAACTTAAATTATTTAGATTTTCCTCAATAGATAAAACTAGTTTAATTTTTTTTTCATAAAATATATCAATCATCATAATAAATCTAAGTTGTTGATTAGAATTTTCATTATTAAATTTGGGGATATCCTCAATAAATATATGTTTACAGAGATTTGAAATATTTATGTAATCCTCCGCTCCTAAATTATTATCGCACAAATCTTTAAACTTAAATCGAGCAATACCAGAGTAAAAATTATTTATAACAAAATTTCTTCCTTTTGTCGTTACTATTTTACTCTCTTTATTAATGTTTCTAGTGAATTCACGAAATTTCTGATTCATTCTAAAAGAAGTTTTCTCATTTAATGGAAAAAAAATCTGTTGTAATTTTTTATTATTTTTTGTTCTATAATCATCTTTTATTTTTAATTCCTTTTGAATAGACAAATTTTCTATTATTGAAATAAATGGCAAAAATTGCTCTCTTTGAAGTCCATCTTTATAAAGATCTTGTAGTTTTGTGTTAGTAGTAATTATAATTTTTATTTTTTCTTCAAAAATTACTTCAAATAATTTACCTAATATCATTGCGTCAACTATATTAGTTACCTGAAACTCATCTAAATATATTAAATCATATTTTTTCTTAAGTTCTTTTACAAAAGAGGTAATTGTATTATTATCTTTTTTTTCGTGCCTAAAATTGTGAAAATTTATCATGAACTCGTTAAAATGTTGTCTATGTTTTCTAATTTTTAACCTTTCAAACGCAAAATTTAATAGCATTGTTTTACCTACCCCTACTTCGCCATAAAGATAAAAACAAAGTTTTTCTTTTTTTTTAATAAATCTACTTAATATTGTTTCTCTATAATCTAAAAATTTTTCTAGTGAGCTAATGATTTTTACTTGTTGTGCGTTAAGTTCAAGCTTATTTATTTCACAAAATTCTTTAAATGAATCTTGTAAGAATATTTTGGACATTTAATTTATGTTTGATAGAACTGCTTTTGCGCACTGCACTGTATTGCTTGAGCCGTTAAGGTCTTTTGTTCGATTTTCTTTAACTGATAAGGTTTTTTCAATTGAGTTTAATATTGATTTTGCTGCTTCTTTTTCTCCTAAATGATCAAGCATCAATGCTCCTGACCATATTTGCCCAATAGGATTTGCTATACCTTTTCCAGCAATATCCGGTGCTGAGCCATGAACAGGCTCAAATAATGAAGGATACTTATTTTCAGGATTAATGTTTCCCGATGGTGCAATGCCTATGGTTCCAGTACAAGCTGGCCCTAAATCTGATAAGATATCTCCAAACAAGTTCGATGCTACCACTACATCAAACCACTCGGGAGTTAAAACAAATCTAGCAGTTAAAATATCAATATGAAATTGATCAGTTTTGATTTCAGGATAATTTTTTTTTATAATATCAAATCTTTCATCCCAAAATGGCATTGTAATAGAAATACCATTTGATTTTGTTGCATTAGTCACTTTTTTTCTTCCTTTAGATTTAGCTAATTCAAATGCATATTTTTGAACTCTATCAACACCCTGTCTAGACATTATAGTTTCTTGAACGGCAATTTCTCTCTCTGTATCTCTGTACATTCTACCACCAACTGATGAATATTCTCCCTCTGTGTTTTCTCTTACTATTAACATATCTATATCACCTGGTTTTTTGTTTACTAAAGGGCAAGGAACTCCATTAAATAATTTCACAGGTCTTAAATTTACATATTGATCAAATTCTCTTCTAAATTTTAATAAAGAACCCCACAAACTTATATGATCAGGGACTTTTGAAGGATCTCCTACCGCTCCAAAAAAAATTGCATCATGCGATCCAATTTTTTCTTTCCAATCGTCAGGGAGCATTTTTCCATGTTTTTTGTAGTAATCACATGAAGCAAATTCAAACTCATCAAATCGGATTCTAAATTGATGTTTTTTAGCCGTTTCTTTTAAAATCTTTAAACTTTCAGGTAGCACCTCTTTACCAATTCCGTCACCTGCTATTGAAGCTATTTTATAACTTTTCATTTATTTAATTTTTTTTCCCAAACTATACAACTTTTAATAATTTTGCCCAAATTATTAAATTTTGGTTTCCAATTTATAAATTTTTTTAAATTTTTATTTGAAGCAATTATTTTAATTAGATCATTATTTCGTCTTTTAGAGTAGATAATACTAATTTTTTTTTGCGATATTCGCTCAAATTCTTTGGCTACTTGTAAAACGGAAATACCTTTATTGTACCCACAATTTAATATTTTCGAAACATTGAATTTATTAATTTTTTCTAAGACTAAATAATGGATTTCTGCTATGTCGGAAACATGAATAAAGTCTCTTATGCAAGTTCCATCTTTTGTTTTATAATTTGTTCCATAAATTTTCAATTTTGGTTTATTTTTAATTACCTCTGTTGAAAAATTTTTGAATAAATTATCGCTATTTTTATTTATCAATCCTATTTTTCCTGATGGACTAGAGCCAGCAATATTAAAATATCTTAATATTCCATAATTAATTTTATTTTTTTTTGCAAATTTTTTTATTAGACTTTCAGCTTTTATTTTTGTTTTTCCATAAATACTTTTAGGCTTTATAGTAGATTTTTCTGAAACTTGATATTGTCCTTCTTTATAAATAGCTGCTGTCGAGGAAAAAATTAAATTTTTAACATTGGTCTTTTGGCATGCTTCTA
>CACBFE010000017.1 GCA_902538445.1 uncultured Pelagibacteraceae bacterium
CTTTCTTTTAAAGATAAAATTTCTTTAGCATGGATTTGAATATCAGTGGCTTGGCCTTGAAATCCTGCTGAAGGTTGATGAACCATAATTCTAGAATTAGGTAATGAGTATCTTTTTCCTTTTTCACCTGCAGCTAAAAGGAACGATCCCATTGATGATGCCTGACCTATGCAAAGTGTTGAAACTGGAGAATTAATATATTGCATAGTATCGTAAATCCCTAAGCCTGCTGTTACTAAACCTCCAGGGCTATTTATATAAAAATTGATTTCTTTTTTTGGGTTCTCTGATTCTAAAAATAATAATTGAGCCGTAACAAGTGAAGCTACAGCATCATTTACAGGTCCAACCAAAAAAACAATTCTCTCTTTTAATAACCTTGAATAGATATCATATGCTCTTTCCCCTTTGCTTGTTTGCTCAACAACCATCGGGATTAAACTATTCATTTTTTCCTCTAATTCACGACTCATATTCGATTTATACAACTATTGGTTACTTTTTACTAATTTTTTTTTATTTTGACTTATTTTTCGTAGGTGATTTGGTTTTAAATTTCTTAGTATCTATATTTGGTTTATTAAATTCAGCAATTAATTTTTCAGCTTCTCGAGTATTGATCTCTTTTGATGTCAGATTAATTTTTGATTTAATTAAACTTATAATTTTTTCCTCATACAAAGAACCTTTTAAACTTTGAGATGCACTTGGATTTTTTTGATAATATTCCATTACCATTTTTTCTTGCCCAGGCATACTTTTTATTTGTTTCTGTATCTCATTTCTTACTTCATCGTCTGAAACTTTTAAGTTATTTTTTTCTCCATATTCATTAAGTAATAACCCCATTTTAATTCTTGATTTCGCTAACTTTTCATTTTTTGATTTATGTATTTCTTTTTCTTCCGGTTTAAGATTTTGAGTCATGATTGAAATTTCTTGATCAATTAAATTCTGGGGCAAATCGACTTGATGATTTTTTTCAATTTGATCTAAAATTTCTTTTTTAGTTATTGAATTCAATACTTGTGAATATTGACTAGTAATTTGTTTTTTAATCAGGTCTCTCAAATCTTTTATATCTTTAGCTCCCATTAATTTGGCAAAATCATCATCAATTTTACTAGCTTTAGGCTTTTTCACATTTAAAATTTTACATTCAAACTTTGTTTTTTTATTAGCAAGTTCTTTTTTTGGATGATTAGAGGGAAGAATAGCATTTAATATTTTTTTTTCATCTTTCTTTGCTCCAATTAATTGTTCATCGAACCCTTTTAAAAAAAGATCTTTCCCTAACTCTAATTGAACTCCTTTTCCCTCGCTGCCATCGAATTTATTTCCATCAACTGTAGCAGAATAGTCAAAAGTAACCTGATCTCCATTAATTGCTTTTTCATTTTCATTTTTATCTTCAAATTGTTTATTTTGATTTGCGATTTCTTTTAATTTATCTTCTATTATTTTATCCTCAATTTTGACTATAAAACTTGTGGCTTTAAATTTATCAAAACTTTTTAGATTAACACTTGGCAAACAATCTATTTGAAGTTCATAATTTAAGTCTTTACCTTCACCAAACTGTTTTAAATCAATTTTAGGTTGACCAGCAACTTTTAGTTTTTTTTCGTCTATTGCCTTTGTTGTAGTTTCTCTTAAAATTTTATCTACAACTTCTCCATAAATTGACTTGCCGAATTGGCTCTTGATCACCTCTGGAGGAACTTTTCCTGGTCTGAAACCTTTTAAAGCCACTTCTTTTTGAATTTCTTTGAGTCTTTCATCCATTTTTGTCTGAATATTTTTTTTATCAACTATTACAGATAAAATTGTTCTAAGACCTTTTTTTGATTTTACTTCTACTTTCATAATATTTTGGTGGGCAAGAAGAGACTCGAACTCTTAAGCCTTGCGGCACTGGTTTCTAAGACCAGCGCGTATACCAATTCCGCCACTTGCCCTTTCTTTAATCGTTGCTTTATATAACAAATTAATTTTTTGTTAAACGATAAAGTCTAGAATAAATTATTAGGTAAATTAATAGCAAGATAAAGAACCAATATCTGCTTAATTGGGGGTCCTTCGATAAATACAACCCGGGAATAATTAAAATTAAATAAAAAAGGTTTATAATAATTGAATTTAAATAATTACCTTTATTTTTTCCGTAAATATTAGAGAATTTATAAAAACTTAACATGTGTAGATGTTCGTCATCAGGATGAATTGGTGATTTTTTTTGAATAATTTTTCGTAAAAAAGAAAAAAATACCTCAAAAAAAATATAAAATAAAAGCGTACAAAAGAAAAATGAAGAAATTAGAGGATTTAGGTTATTTGTAATTATAATATTTAAACCAGTCAAAGCCCCCATCATGTAGGCTCCACTATCGCCAAAAAAAATTTTTGCATTTGGAAAATTAAATAATAAAAAAGAAAAAAGAATTATTATTTGAGAGATTATCAATATTGAAAATTCTAAATTTTCATTATTAATATTTATGTAAGTTAATATAATATTTATAATAATTAAATTTATCGCTAATAATCCATTAAATCCATCTATTAAATTTGCTCCGTTAATTACAAAAAGAAAACAGAGTAATACAAATATTGACGAAAAAATATAGTTAGACATTAAAGACGTAATTAATGGAATATCAATATTTAAAATTTTAATTGGTAAAAAATTTATAAAAATAAAGAGAAGGAGCACCATAATTATTAATCTTTTAAATGGATTTATATTTATTCTTAAATCATCTAAAAAACCTATCAAAAAAACTGAATAGCTTATAAAAATATAATCATACAAAATTTTTTTGTATAAAAGATAATAAATTACCAAAAAAATACTAAAAGAAATTATAACAGCAATCCCCCCGCTTCGAGTAACAGGAGTTTCATGAAAAGCTTGGGGTTTAAAAAAATCTTCATCAAGTAAGGCTCCGTTTCTAAATTTATGTGAAAATTTACTAACAATGAGAAAAATGAAAAAACTGATTAAAGCGAAAATTGATAAAAAACTTGCTTCAATTGACTCTGTGCCCATTAAATTTATCCTTTATTATTTTTTTTAAATATATAAATCCCTAATAGAATTATAACTAATGAAAGTAAAACTCTCCACGTAATAATCTCGTCCATTAAAAAATACCCAAAAATTATTCCAAAAATTGGAATTAAATACGCTACTTGCGTTTGAAAAACTAAGCCATTTACAGTTAAAATTCTAAATCTTATTAACCAAGCAAATCCCGTGGCAATTACTCCTAAATATAACAAAGATAAAGTAGATGCTAAAGTAGGATTTGACTCCCATGGAGTTTCAATTATTAATGAAAAAGGCAATAAAAAAATTACTGACCATAATGTTGTTGATGTAGTTACATTTTCATTCTTTTTATTTTTTAATTTTAAAGTTAACAAACCGCCAATACAATAGAATGTTGATCCTAATATAGTAATCAATGCGTAAATATAATTCTCACTATTAATTATAACTTTATCAAAAAATAATAATACAATTCCACTAAAACCAATTAATACGCCTAAAGACTTCAAATAAGATAATTTTTCGTCTTTTAAAAAAATATGAGCAAGAATAGATCCGCTTAAAGGAGTAGTGCTCATCAAAATCGCAGCTAAATAGCTGTTAATTTTTGCAGTACCGATTGCAATAAGAACAAATGGTATTGCAATATTGCACAAACCAATTAGTGCGTACCAATTCCAGTTTTTACTAAAGGCTTCAATTTTGATACTGCTAACCTTACAGAGTATTAATAATGGCACACTTGCAAAAATTACTCTAACAAGAGCGAGTGTTATTGGATCGTAGGAATATGTAGCTATCTTAATGTTAAAAAAAGAAGACCCCCATATAATTGCTAATAGGATTAATAGAGAAAAATCGAAGGTATTTGCTTCTCTCATTTTTAGTCTAATGTGTATGTATGTGGTAAATGCATAGCTGATATTTATATTTAATTATACTCTAAAAAACACCCTTATATATGTTCGCATCGGTTAAACAAATTTTAGAGGAGCAAAATGAGTTCAAAAGATATACTTAAGCAAATAAAAGACAAACAAGTTGAGTTTGTTGATCTAAGATTCACAGATCCAAAAGGTAAATTGCAACATTTGACTATGGACTCAACGGTTGTAGATGAAGATATGCTTAATAACGGTGTATTCTTTGATGGCTCCTCAATAGCTGGATGGAAAGCAATTAACGAGTCAGATATGATTTTAAAACCTGACTTGGATAGACCAATTATTGATCCATTTAACTCTCATACTACTTTAAACATATTTTGCGATATTTTAGATGCTGTTAAAAAAAACCCTTATGAAAGAGATCCAAGAGGTACTGCAAAAAAAGCTGAAGCATATTTAAAAAAGTCTGGTATTGGAGATAAATCATACTTCGGCCCTGAACCAGAATTTTTTGTTTTTGATGATGTAAGATTCAAAAATGATATGAACGAAACAAGTTTCAATATAGATAGCTCAGAAGGTCCTTACAATACTGGGAAAAAATATGAAAATGGTAATATGGGTCACAGACCTGGTATCAAAGGTGGTTACTTTCCGGTCCCACCAGTGGATAGCGCACAAGATATGAGAGGTGAATATTTAAAAGCCCTCAAAGATATGGGAGTAAAAGTTGAAAAACACCATCACGAGGTAGCTCCAAGTCAGCATGAACTAGGTATGTACTTTAATACCTTAACGAATATGGCAGATAACGTACAGCTTTATAAATATGCAGTTCAAATGGTTACTCATTCATTTGGAAAGACAGCTACATTTATGCCAAAGCCTGTGAAAGGCGATAACGGGTCTGGAATGCATTGTCACCAATCTATTTGGAAAGGGAGCACGCCATTATTTATGGGTAAAGAATATGCAGGTCTTTCTAAAGAAGCATTATACTATATAGGTGGAATATTAAAACACGCTAGAGCTATAAATGCTTTTTCAAACGCGACAACAAATAGTTATAAAAGATTAATTCCAGGTTTTGAGGCTCCGGTAATTCTAGCATATTCAGCAAGAAATAGATCTGCCTCATGCAGAATACCAGTAATTATGAATCCAAAAGCAGCTAGAATGGAAATAAGATTTCCAGACGCCGCAGGTAATCCTTACTTAACTTTTGCATCAATGTTAATGGCTGGTATCGATGGTATTAAAAATAAAATTGATCCAGGTAAAGCCTTTGATCAAGATTTATATTCTCTATCAGAAGATGAGGTTAAAAAATTACCTACTGTTTGCGGTTCCTTGAGAGAAGCAATGCAAAACTTAGATAAAGATAGAAAGTTTTTAACTGAAGGTGGAGTGTTTACTGACGATCAGATCGATGCTTATATCGAGTTAAAATTCCAAGAAATCTATAAATTTGAACACACACCACATCCAATTGAATTCGAGATGTATTATAGCGGCTAAACCTTAAAAGACTCGCCACAACCGCAACGTTCAGTTTCGTTAGGGTTTTTAAATATGAATTGAGAGGAAAATTTTTCTTTCTTATAATCCATTTCAGTTCCTAAAAGATACATTATAGCTTTTGGATCAATCAGAACCTTAACACCTTTTTCCTCTATAACTTCCTCATTAGGTTTAATATCTTTTGCGTATTCCATCACATAAGACATTCCAGCACAACCACCAGACTTAACACCTACTCTAACACCAATAGCTTTGTCTTCTGCTTTAGACATAATTTCCTTAATTCTCTCAGCTGCGTTTGTGCTTAACTTTATTACTTGTTCTCTCATAAATTCAATTCTAATTTTGCTGCTTCTGACATCATATCCTTTGTCCAAGGGGGACTCCACACTAATTTTAAGTCAACATCAAAAACTTCTTCAATTTTTAATACATTATCTTTAACCATTTTAGGCAAACTTTCAGCAACAGGACAGTTTGGTGAGGTCAAAGTCATTTCAATATTTACTTTTTTTTCATCACTAATTTCTATTTTATAAATCAACCCAAGTTCATAAATATTGACTGGTATTTCAGGGTCATAAATCTTTTTAATTTCTGTAATTATTTTATTTTTTAATTGACTCATTTTTATTTACTGCTGACAAACATGTGTGCCAAGCCATTGTTGCACATTTAACCCTCATTGGAAACTCTTGTACTCCAGATAAAGATGAGATTGTAGTTATCTGATCTTCCGAGAGACTATTAATTGTAATTTTTGCTTTATTCTTAATCATGTTAAGAAAATCTTCATTTATTTTCTTTAAAAAAGATAAATCTTTCCCTTTTACTATTTCAGTTAAAATAGATGCTGATGCTAATGAAATTGCGCACCCTTCTCCTTCGAAGCTTAAATCCTCAATTTCCTTATTTTTATTTAGTTTCAAATAAATATGAACTTTATCACCACATAAAGGATTGTGAGCTTTTGCATCATTAGTATAACCATCACACTTACCTTTATTTCTTGGATTTTTACCATGATCCAAAATTATTTCTTGATATAGCTCTTTTAAATCCATTTAATTCTGAAATACTTTCTGACAATTTTTAATTGCATCTGATAATTTGTCTATATCTTCTTTATCGTTGTAGACCCCAATTGAAGCTCTAGCTGTAGCTGGTATACCAAGTTTATCATGTAATATTTGGCAACAATGATGACCTGCTCTTATTGCTACGCCATCATCATCTAAAATAGTTGCTATATCATGAGGATGAATATCTTTTAAAGTAAAACACAAAACTGACCCTCTTTCTTGTGGCTCTCCAATAATATTTATAGAATTATTTTTTCTTAATTTTTCCAATCCATATTGCAAAATTTCATTTTCATGAGACGCTATTTTTTTGATACCTATGTTTTCAATAAAATTTAATGCTTCTGCAAATGCAACTACTTCTGCTGTTTGCATTGTTCCGGCCTCAAATTTTGTATAAGCGTCAGCAAAAGAAATATTATCTTTTTTTACCTCGTTAATCATTCCTCCTCCACCTTGATATGGAGGTAAGTCATCAACCCATTTTTTTTTCATATACAATACACCTAGACCATTTGGACCATACATTTTATGGCAAGATATTGCATAAAAATCACAACCCATTTTCTGCATATCAATTTCAGAATGAGGTGCCCCTTGTGTCCCATCAACTAAAACAGGAATATTTTTTTCTTTGGCAAGATCCACAATTTTTGTAATTGGCAAAATTGCTCCGGTAACATTAGATATGTGAGTGATTGCAATAATTTTAGTTTTATTTGTTATAAGCTTTTTAATTTCCTCTATTTCGACATCACCATTTTCATTAACTTGAGCAAATTTTATAACTGCGCCTTTATCAGTTCTTAAATAGTTCCAAGGAACATAGTTGGAGTGATGTTCTAACTCCGTAATTAATATCTCGTCTCCTTTTTTTATATATTTTTTTCCATATGAGGATGCTACTAGGTTTATTGCTTCTGTTGCACCTTTGGTAAATATTATTTCTTCT
>CACBFE010000018.1 GCA_902538445.1 uncultured Pelagibacteraceae bacterium
TAATCCTATTGATTCGATATGTCAGAAAAAAATAATAAAAATATTTTATATTGCTCATTCTGCGGTAAAAGCCAACACGAAGTTAGAAAACTTATAGCTGGTCCAACAGTTTTTATTTGCGATGAGTGCGTCGAGCTTTGTATGGACATTATTAAAGAGGAAAATAAAAGCTCACTAGTTAAACACCAAGACGGTGTTCCTTCACCTAAAGAAATCTGCAATGTTTTAGATGATTACGTAATAGGTCAAAGATTTGCCAAAGAAATTTTATCGGTAGCTGTTCATAACCATTATAAAAGATTAAGTCATGAAACAAAGAATAACAAAGATATTGAACTGTCAAAATCAAATATTCTTTTAGTTGGTCCTACAGGTTGCGGTAAAACACTTCTAGCTCAAACTTTAGCAAGGATTTTGGATGTCCCATTTACAATGGCAGATGCAACTACATTAACTGAGGCAGGCTATGTGGGAGAGGATGTAGAAAATATTATTTTAAAATTATTACAAGCAGCAGATTATAATGTTGAAAAAGCGCAAAGAGGAATAGTTTACATTGATGAAGTTGATAAAATAAGTAGAAAATCTGAAAACCCATCGATCACAAGAGATGTTTCTGGAGAAGGTGTTCAACAGGCGTTACTAAAAATAATGGAGGGTACAGTAGCAAGTGTTCCTCCACAAGGCGGTAGAAAACATCCCCAACAAGAATTTTTGCAAGTAGATACCACAAATATTTTATTTATTTGTGGAGGTGCATTTGCTGGATTAGACAAATTAATTGATAGCAGAGGGAAAGGGAGTTCAATTGGTTTTGGTGCGAAAGTAAAAAGCTATAAAGAACAGTCTCTTTCTGAAATTATGAAACTACTTGAGCCAGAGGATTTAATCAAATATGGTTTAATTCCAGAGTTCATCGGTAGAATGCCAATTATAGCCACTCTTGATGATTTAGACGAAAACTCTTTAGTAAAGATTTTAAAAGAACCAAAAAACTCTTTAATAAAACAATACCAGAGATTGTTCGAATTTGAGGAAGTTGAATTAGAGTTTCAAGATGGTGCTATTACAGAAATAGCAAAAAAAGCTATTTCTAAAAAAACGGGCGCTAGAGGATTGAGATCTATACTGGAAAATATTTTGCTTAAAACAATGTTCGAATTACCAGATATGGAAAACGTGATTAAGGTCACAGTTGATAGCGCAGCTGTAAAAGGATCATCAGAGCCCATTGTCACATATGGTAAAAAACCATCAACATCAGTAGCTTAATTTCAAATTGTTTCTTGAAATTAATTTATTTATAGCCATATTATTGTTATATGAAGGCTTCTTATTTAAAACCTCTATTACCACTTAGAGACATAGTTATATTTCCTTCAATGGTGGTTCCGCTTTTTGTTGGAAGAGAAAAATCAATTAAAGCTCTTCAAGAGGTGATGAAAACAGACAAATCAATTGTTTTAGTTACGCAAAAAAATTCTGAGATAGATGATCCATCTGGCAAAGACCTTTTTCAATACGGCTGTTTAAGCAAAGTATTGCAGTTGTTAAAACTACCAGATGGAACTGTAAAAGTTTTAGTTGAAGGTGAAAAAAGAGTCAAAGTTCTAAATTACGACGAAAGAAGTAGTGATTACTTAACTTGTGAAGTCGAAATCGCTGATGATCAAAATGTATCTAAAGAGCTTGAACCATTAGCACTAGGATTAATTAAGAAATTTGATAGGTTACAAGTTTTGAGTAAAAAAGATTTATCTGACAGTTCAAATAATCTGAAGAATTTAAAAGATCCCTCTCAAATAGCAAATAATATATCTTCTAATCTTAATATACAAATATTTGAAAAGCAGGAGTTGCTTGAAATTTTAGATTTAAAAAAAAAGTTAGAAAAAATTCATCAGTTAATCGAAAAAGAAACTAGCGTTATCTCTGTAGAGAAAAAAATTCGTGGAAGAGTAAAAAATCAAATGGAGAAAACTCAAAGAGAGTATTATTTGAATGAGCAATTGAAAGCTATTCAAAAGGAATTAGGAGAAATAGACGAAGGTAAGGATGAGTTAACTACGTTATCAAAAGCCATTTCAGATGCTAAAATGCCAAAGCTCGCTAAAGAAAAATGTATGTCAGAACTAAAAAAACTTAAATCAATGAGTCCAATGTCAGCTGAGGCTACAGTAGTAAGAAATTATTTAGATTGGATGACAGATCTACCATGGTCAAATAAGTCTAAGATAAATACCGATTTAAACAATGCCCAAAAAATACTTGACGAAGATCATTATGGTCTAGAAAAAGTAAAAGAGAGGATTATTGAATTTTTAGCAGTTCAAAAAAGAATGCAGAAAATGAAAGGACCTATTTTATGTTTAGTAGGTCCACCAGGTGTAGGAAAAACTTCTTTAGGTAAATCAATAGCTAAAGCAACCAATAGAAAGTTTATTAGAATTTCTTTAGGAGGAATTAGAGATGAGGCTGAAATAAGAGGACATAGAAGAACTTATATTGGTTCATTGCCAGGTAAAATAATTCAAATGATGAAAAAAGCAGGAACAAAAAATCCTCTTTTTTTATTAGATGAAATTGACAAAGTAGGCAATGACTATAGAGGAGATCCTTCTTCAGCTTTATTAGAAGCACTAGATCCAGAGCAAAATAAAGAATTCAACGATCATTATCTTGAGGTGGATTATGATTTATCAGATGTGATGTTTGTAACTACAGCCAATACTCTTAATATTTTGCCACCATTATTGGATAGAATGGAAGTCATTAGATTAGCAGGCTACACAGAAGATGAAAAAGTAAACATTTCCCAAAAATATTTAATTCCAAATCAAAGTAAAAATAATGGTTTAAAAAAAGATGAGTGGAAAATTGATGAAAATATAAATAGAAAAATTATTAGACATTATACTAGAGAGTCTGGCGTGAGAAACCTGGAAAGAGAAATTTCAAAAATAGCAAGGAAACTAGTAAAAAAAATTGATAATAATGAAAAAGTAAATAATCCAATAAAAGATAATGATCTTAAAGATTTACTTGGTGTTCAAAAATTTAAATATGGAGAAATTGAAGAGGAAAATCGAATAGGCGTTGTTACAGGCTTGGCTTGGACAGAAGTAGGAGGAGAGATTTTAAAAATTGAGTCTGTCGTTATGCCTGGTAAAGGAAAAATGCAAATTACAGGTAAACTAGGAGATGTTATGCAAGAATCTGTAAAAGCAGCTAAATCTTACATAAGATCAAAAAGTTTGGATTACGGTATCATTCCGCCAATTTTTGACAAAAAAGATTTTCATATTCATGTTCCTGAAGGAGCTACACCTAAAGACGGCCCATCTGCAGGTATTGGAATGGTGACATCGATAATTTCTGCTATCACAGAAATACCTGTAAACAAAGATGTAGCTATGACTGGTGAAATTACTTTAAGAGGTTTAGTACTCCCTATTGGAGGTTTAAAAGAAAAATTATTAGCTGCACATAGAGCTGGAATCAAAAAAGTTTTAATTCCAATGGAAAATAAAAAAGACCTAATTGAGGTACCCAAAACAGTTTTGAAATCAATTGAAATAATACCAGTTAAAAATGTTGATGAAGTTTTGAAAGTTGCTCTTACTAAAAGTTTAAAAAGAGTTGAGTGGGTAGAGGTCGATCAAATATCAAAAAAAGAAAAACTTAAAAAAGAATTAAGCACTCATTAGATCTAATCAAGCCATTCTTTATATTTATCTAAATTGTTTGAAACATATTTCGGCAATTGTGAATTTTCAAGTTTTTTTAATTTTTCTTCACCTGACCACTTAAATTCTTTTCGATCAGCCATATAATCATAAATTATTCTTTTTTCAGAAATAAATTTTCTTATGTCATCAATTTTTAAACCACTGACTTGAAATTCATAATGATGAGCATAATTTCGTAATTTTTTTTCAAGTTGCTCAGCAGTTTTAAGACAAGTAAAATGCCAACCGCCATTTTTTATTATTAAAAGATTTGAGTATTTTTTTTTTGAAAAAAAGGCATCCAATCTCCACTTTGGATAGTTTTTTCCTTTAATATTTCTTAACCACTGAGGAGATAATAAATTTTTATATTTTACCCCTCTTGTTCCTTGCCACAAAAATTTGTTATAAATTAAATTAAGCTTATAATATAAAATTTTTTGTTCGAAAATTAATATATTATTGTTAATTTTTTTTAAATCAACACAATCTAAGTTTGGGATTTCATCAAGATCACTTATTAAAATTAAGTCGTCATCACTAGCCGTATCTAATCCATTTATCAACTTTTCTCTTTGATGATAATCTCTAGCCATACCATTTAAAATAAGTTTTTCCCCGGATTTATCTTTAGAATCGTCTTTACTTAAATTTTGAATATTATCGGGCTGTTTGTCCACAACGATGTAAGTTATTTTATCTTTAAATTTTTTAAAATTATTAATATCAAAATTTAATTTTTTCTTATTTCCATTATGGGTGTAAGTAGCCTCTGTTATTACGAATTTTTTGACAAATTTTTCGAGAGAATTTAACCTTATATCTAAAAGTAAGTCTTCATCAAAATACATGAAGCAGTCATATATATTCATCATATTTGAGTTATAATAAAATATAATATAAGTAAATATTAATTAAATTTTCAATGAAAAAGAAAATAGTCATTACTGGAGGTCTAGGGTACATAGGTACCGAACTCTGTAAATTGTACTCCGGAGTAAGCTGGAAACACAATATTGCTGTAATAGATAATAGGTTTATATCAGAGCGGGTAAATCAAATTAGAAACTGGAACATGGAATTTATCCAGGGGGATATTCTAGATGCAGATCTGATTCAAAAACACTGCCATGATGCAGATGTAGTGCATCACCTTGCAGGAATAACGGATGTTCCAAAAACCAAAAGTGAGTCTAATAATTCAAGAGACGAAAAAATAAAAGAGGTTGGTGAAAAAGGAACTCAAAATATTTTAAATGCTATTAGCAACAACTGTAAAATTATTTTTCCTTCAACCCATGTTGTTTATGAGGGTATAAACGAAGTTAAAAAGGACATTAAAGAAGATGAAAAAACAAAACCTGTTTTATCTTATTCTTTATCAAAAGCTATAAATGAAGAACAACTTAAAAAATCTGGTAAAAATTATATAATTTTAAGACTCGGATCAGTTTATGGTTATTCAACAGACTCAATGAGAGTGGATATAATGCCTAACTTATTCTCAAAAATTACATCTCAAAATGGGACACTAAGATTATTTTCAGGGGGAAGACAAATTAAAAGTCTTGTCCCTCTTATTGATGTTGCTAGATGCTTTAAATATATGGAAGAAAAAAACGAGTTTAATTCTGAAATATTTAATCTAACTAAAGAAACTTTAACTGTAAAAGAAGTAGCAGAAGTATGTAAAAAATATAATCCAAAAATAAATCTAATGGAAACAAATGATGAAGTTCCTAATCTAGGTTTTTCGTTATCAAATAAAAAACTTTTAAATACAGGTTTTGAGTTTCTTTACAACTTAGATCAAAATATTAAAGAAATGATACAAAAATGGTCTAAACAAAATTTAATCAAAGATTTAGAGCATGTAAAAGATGGTGAGGGTTTATTTGTTGATAATAGAGGAGTAATAAGCAATCATGAACTTACTGAACCGATTAATTTAATAGGAATGATCGAGTCTAAGAAAGGAACAATAAGAGCTAACCACTATCATCCACAACAAGAGCAAAAATGTTTATTTACCAAAGGACAAATAATAGAAATATTTCAAGATATCCTTAATCCTAATTCACCAAAGATTACCCAGGTAGTTAATGCAGGGCAGTTATCAATTATTAAACCTAACGTAGCACACACCATGATATTTACAAAAGATACAACTTTTCTAAATCTTGTTAGAGGAGAGAGGGATCATGAAAATTATGGAATTACTCATACTATTAAACATGTATTTGTGGACGAAAATGAAAAAAATTTATTATTAAAATGCTATAAGTTTGATTGTAGATCATGTGGCAATCAAAATCTTAAGCGAGTAATTTCTTTAGGTTATCAACCTCTGGCAAATAATTTACTTAAAAAAAAAGAAGAAAAATATGAACTTTACCCCCTTGAGGTAAATTATTGTAATAAATGTCATAATTGCCAATTATCTGTTGCGGTTGATCCAAAAAAAATGTTCTCAAATTATCTTTATACTTCTTCAACATCTAAAGTATTTAGAGATCATTTTATAAAATCTGCTAAAAAATATTGTAAAGAACTCAAATTAAATAAAAAGAAGTCATATATTATAGATATCGGAAGTAACGACGGAATTGCATTAAGGCCATTTTTAGATTTGGGATTTAAAAAAATTTTAGGAATAGAACCAGCTAAAAATTTAGCTAAACTAGCGAATAAAAATAAAATAAAAACCTTTAATGGTTTTTTAGAGAAAAAAAATATTAAAAAGATTAAAAAAAATGCAGATTTAATTTTAGCTTCTAACGTTTTTGCTCATTCAGATAAATTAAAAGAAATGGCTGAATGCATGTTTAGCTTACTCAGTAAAAATGGAACGATAATTATAGAGGTTCAGTATTTAATTAATACATTAAAAGATTTGACTTTTGATAATATATATCATGAACACTACAATTACTGGTCGTTAACTTCTTTAGTATTTTTTTTCAAACAATTCGATGCTAAGATTTTTAGATCTGAAAAAGTTGATACTCATGGAGGTTCAATCAGAGTTTATATTAAAAAAGATAAAAAAATTAAAATTGAACAAAGTGTTAAAACAATTCTAAAAGAGGAAGAAACCTTTGGTATCAAAGATTTTAAAACATATCAGAATTTTGCAAAAAAGGTTTACAAAATTAGAGAAAATGTTTTGACTAATATTAAAAAACTTAAAGATCAAAATAAAACAATCATAGGCTATGGCGCACCAGCAAAGGCTACAACTTCTTTAAATTTTTTTGGAATATCTAAAGAGATAGACTTTATAGTAGAAGATAATAAATTTAAACATGATAAGTTTATTCCAGGAGTAAAAATACCTATTAAAGATAAGTCAGTTTTAAAAAATAAAAAAAATGTACTTTTGGTTCTTGCATGGAACTTTTTTGATGATATTAAACGTAATAACAAAAGTCTATCTGAAAACTTTGTAAATATTAAAGATCTAGAGATTAATAAAGTTCAATGAGATTTTTCCAAATTTCGAACATGTTCCTCATACTTTCAAAAAAATAGTTAATATAAAATTCGGTGAACGGAAGTTGTTCTACTATAAAATCTTCAAAGAAATAAAGCCCTCTAGATATAATAA
>CACBFE010000019.1 GCA_902538445.1 uncultured Pelagibacteraceae bacterium
AGATCAAATTTGAAAGTTATAAGTGATAAGTTAATAGCTTCTGATCAGAACAATAGGGTAAATATTTTTGATAAAAAAAATGGAAATATTTTAAAATTTATTCCAACCGAAGAAACTAAAATTAAAAATAATTTTCAAAATAATTTCTCTATTAATAAAGATTTTATTTTTATGTTAAACACATATGGATCATTGTACTCAATTAATAAAAAGAATAACAACGTAAAATGGGTTACAAATTTAAATCAATCAATTGACATAAATCCAAGCAATTTATTTAATGGACATGAATTAATTTCTAACGATGAATTTGTAATCGTTTCATCCGAAGATGCAACTTATATTATAAATTCTTTTAATGGCGCAATAATAAGTAAGTTTAATATTATTTCAAAGATTAAACCACTAATTATAAAAAATCATCTTTTTTTAGTTTCTTCAAACAATTTATTAATATGTATAAATATTAAAAATGGTGAAATAATTTACTCATTGAATATTAATGAAAAAATAGCAGAATTTTTAGAAATAAAACAAGAGTTTGCTTTGTTTGAAGATATTTTGTTCGCAAATAATAAAATTTTAATACAATTGAAAAATAGTTATATGGTTGAGTTTGATATAAAAGGTGATCTTGTAAATATATTTAAGTTACAAAACAAAATTAATTCAAAATTAATATTTATTGATAATTCAATTTTATATTTAAATAAAAAAAATAAATTAATAGTGTTGGGTTAATTATTTGATTTTCCACTTAATAAAGATAGCTGTTTTACTTTAAGTCCCTCTAGATTATCAGATGGTTTTATTGGATATTCACCTGTAAAATAGTGGTCACTAAATTGTGGGTAATTATTATTTCTGCTTTTACCAATTAAAGCTTTATATAAACCTTCAAGACTTAAAAATTTTAAACTTTTTGCTTTGATAAGTTTACACATTTCTTGATTATTTTTATTATAAGCTAGCAGTTCCTCTTTTGTAGGCATATCCACACCATAAAAATCGGGAAATTTAATTTCAGGACAAGCTATTCTTACATGAACTTCTTTAGCACCACTTTCATAAAGCATTGTCACAATTTTATTACAAGTCGTACCTCTTACAATAGAGTCATCAATTAAGATAATTGATTTATTTTTGACTATAGTTTTTGTAGAGCTTAACTTTAACTTAACTCCTAAACTTCTTATACTTTGCGTGGGCTCAATAAAAGTTCTTCCTACGTAATGATTTCTTATTAGCCCTAATTCAAATTTTTTGTTAGATTGTTCAGCAAAACCCAATGCTGCAGGCACACCTGAGTCTGGTACAGGTATAACAAAATCAGCTTGAACGTCAGTTTCTTTAGCTAGTTCAATACCTAGTTTTTTTCTATATTCATATGCACATCGATTATTAATAATGCTGTCTGGTCTTGCAAAATAAAGATATTCAAAAATACATGGTCTTGCTTTTTGTTTAGGAAACGGTTTTATAGACTTAAGCTCTTCATTTTCTATAATTATAATTTCTCCATTTTCAACTTCTCTGAGAAATTTTGCTCCAATAATATCAAGCGCGCATGTTTCTGAGGACAAAATGTAAGAATTTTTTAATTTCCCGATAACCAATGGCCTTATCCCGTAGGGATCCCTTACTCCGACTAATTTTTTGTTTGTCATCAAAATAAGAGAATAACCCCCTTGAATTTGAAAAAGAGTATCAATTAATTTATCTATAAATTTTTTTCTTTTAGATTTTGCTATAAGTTGAACTATAGTCTCTGTATCAGTTGTAGTTCTGAAAATTGCTCCTTCTTTTACCAAAGCATCTCTTAGTAATAAAGCATTGGTTAAATTACCATTGTGAGCAATACTTAACCCACCCATGTGCAAGTCAGCGAAAAATGGTTGAATATTCCGTAAAGAGGTTTCACCAGTTGTTGAGTATCTGTTGTGTCCAATGGCAAAATTTCCAGCAAGTTTTTCTAAAATTTTAGAGTCAGTAAAGTGATCACCAACTAAACCTTGTCTTTTTTCGGAATGATAATTTTTTCCATCATAAGATACGATTCCGCAACCTTCTTGCCCTCTATGCTGTAAAGCATGTAATCCCAAAGCTACCATAGCAGAGGCATCTTCATGGTTAGATATTCCAAAAATACCGCATTCTTCTCTTAGTTTATCAGAACTATATATTTTCAATTTTTTCTTTTGTATCAATAAGATCTTCACTAGATGGAAATTCATCTATTAGTATCTCACTGCCTTTGTTTAATAAATTAAATGAAATAGCATCCTCTGCTGATATACCCCAATTTTGATAAGGATAAAACCAATTAAAAATAGAAAATAAACATATAGAGACTACATAACCCTTAAAAAAACCAAATAATAAACCAAATACTTTATCTATTGAACCTACTCCAGTCCATGTTACAGCTTTACTTAAAGTTTTTCCAATTAAAATTATTACAAAAAGAGTGAAAACGAAAATTGCTATACCCAAACCTAAACTATTAATAAATTCAGACTGAATATAATCACTTACTATTGGTTGTAATTTTGGAACTAAAATAATTGTTACAACAGTAGAAAGCACCCATTTCATAAACGAAATTAAGCTTAAAGAAAAACCATTTAAAAAACATTGAATTACGTTGTAGGTGATAATCACGAAAAAAAAAACGTCTAATAAATTAACATCCTCAATGAAATTTTTAATTATATCAACCATTAATTGATAATTTCTTTCTCACTTCCGAAAGGTTTATAAGTTAGGATTAATTTTGGTAATAGTGTTAAAACCGAGGTCATTGCAAGTAACATTGCTATACCTGTGAAGACACCAAAATAAATAGTTGGAATAAAATTAGATAAAACTAATATTGAAAAACCAAATACGATAGTAATAGATGTATTTAAAATAGCTATACCAACTGTACTGTGACATCTATCTAAAGTTTTATTATAACTGTTAATTTTTCTAAATTCCTCTTTAAACCTGTAGATATAATGAATGCTATTATCAACAGCTATACCTATTGTGATTGCAGCTATAGTTATAGTCATCATATCTAGCGGAATACCTAATAAGCCAATAATACCCAGGATAAAGAAAGCAGCTAAAAAGTTAGGTACAATACCTATTAATGCAAGGGTAGTATTTCTAAATAAAACAAAAAACATTAAAAAAATTCCAAGTATTACTATGCCTAAAGTCAATATTTGTGATTTGAAAAGACTTTGAAGTAAATTGTTGAATAAAATTAAAACACCAGCCAACTTATATTCATCTTTGTTTAAACCTAATTTAGTATTTAAATCCAAATTAATTTTATCGATTAAATCATTCCTCCTTAAATCCTTTAAAGAGTCTTTTATTCTTATACTTATTCTAGCCTCATCATTTTCGACAGAAATATAAGGCGATACAATATCTTTTTTTATTACCTCTGGTATTTTACTATACAAGACTGCAATTTCTAAACTTTGCAATTCTTTATTATTCAAGTCTTCAGCCACTCTTAAAATTGATCCAAATGATAAAACTTTTCCAACTTCAGGCAATGAGTCTAAATAATCGTGAACTTTTATAATTTTATCCATTTTATCTCTAGTAAACCAGTATTTGGATTTATCTTCTTCATTACCTTTACTTTCTTCATCCCATTCGTCAAATTCGTCGTCTTCATTTGTAGTTTTATTTAAGTTTGAAGGAAATTTAAGGATAATATTTAAAGGAGTTGTTCCACCTAGGTCATCATCAATTTTTTTCATTCCTTTATAAATTTCAGTCTCTTTATCGAAATAGTTTATAAAACTATTTTCTACTTCAAGTTTTGTAATACCAATAATGCTGAATATAATTATTAAAAAAGTAGATCCAAAAATTAAAAATTTATTATTTTT
The DNA here is from genome assembly GCA_902538445.1 of uncultured Pelagibacteraceae bacterium. Taxonomy (GTDB): domain Bacteria; phylum Pseudomonadota; class Alphaproteobacteria; order Pelagibacterales; family Pelagibacteraceae; genus Pelagilacustribacter. Next base: position 3,897 of record CACBFE010000019.1, read on the forward strand.
GGTAAAAGTACCTAGCGCAGATGTTATTAAAGATTTTTCCGTATCTCTAAGTCCTATCTCGTTTTCAGATGCAAGCAGGCTAATTAAGGATGGTAATAATAAAAATGTTACTAAAAATGAAACAATTAATCCTAAAGTCATCATCCAACCAAAATCTATTATAGGTTTTATGCCACTTAATACTAAGGATAGGAATGCACATATTGTTGTAAGAACAGTATAAAGAATTGGTAACATCATCTTTCTACTTGCTTCAAATATAGTTTCATTTTTCGTTAAGTGAGGAAATTCTTTTTTTAATTGTAAAAATCTAACAGTTAAATGAATATTCATTGCCATATTTAAAATAAGCATCAATGCAATAAAGTTTGATGAAATAACTGTCACTTTCCAACCTATTAAACCTAATAAGCCAATCATTATTATTACTGAAGTTGCACAACCTATCAATGGCATTATTACCCATTTGATATTTCTGAATATAAACCAAAGCGTTAAAACAATAAAAATAAATACCCCAATACCAAAAACGACTATATCGCTCTTTATGTAACTCATCATATCGTCTGCAATCATGGGAATTCCACCTAAGTGAATTTTAGCATTCTCACCATATTTACTTATTACATCTCTAATTTCAGTAATATTTTGGTGATTCCTAATGTTGTATAAATTTTTGTAATCTTCATATTCTTTAATAAATTTTTTGTAACTTTTTTTTTCCTCTTTTAACAAACCTATTTCATTAGACTGTTCAAAATACTTATCTTTAATTTTAATATATTCTGCTAATCTTTCATCTTTCTTTAAATAAACAACAATTCCAGATGTCTTACCGTCTTTGCTTATCACATAATCTTTATAAATCGGACTATTGATAATTTCATCGAAACCTCTTTCTCTATCTATTTCAGGGTAAGCTAGGGTTTTATAATTTTTAAGCCTCTCCATTAAGCCCTCATCTGTGCTTTTTAATAAAGGAACATCTATAATGGTAACTACGCTATCTACCCATGTTAACTTCTCGATTTTTGATTTTAGCAATTGAAGGTTTAAGATAGTCTCTTTTTCTGTAAAACTTGAAACAGGAGTATAAGTTAATACTAGAAAATCTTTAAAACCGTAAGTTTCGTTAACTTCTCTTAAATATTTAAGGTCGGGGTCTCCTTCAAGCAAAAGAGCGTCTGAAGAGGCATCTAAATTAAAGTTTCTAGACTGGTAAAGTGAAAATACTGTAAAAATTATTAAAAAAAAAAGAGTTATTTTTGAATAGTCAGTAGTTATTTTTTTATAAATGCTAGTTAACATTATAACAATTCAGATATAACCTAATTTCTTTATAACTAAAGAAAAAACTGGGTCTAATTTCTACTTAAATCTTTGAATTTAGTGTAAATTCCTTCAAACTCTACTTTTATAGTGCCTGTTGGACCATGTCTTTGTTTCCCTAAAATAATATCAGCTAAGCCATAAACATCGTTCATTTTTGACTGCCACTCAGCATATTCTATGGAGCCTTCCTTTGGTTTTTTTCTCTCTAAATAATAAGCTTCTCTATATACAAACATTACCACGTCCGCATCCTGTTCTATAGAACCTGATTCTCTCAAATCAGCTAATTGAGGCTGTTTATCATCTCTTTGTTCCACAGCCCTAGATAATTGAGATAATGCTAGAACAGGAACGGAAAGCTCTTTTGCTAAAGCTTTTAAGCCTTGTGTAATTTCTGATATTTCTTGAACTCTGTTATCAATTTTATTTGAATTTGATCTCATTAATTGAATATAGTCTACCACGATCAAACTAAGACCTTCGAGTCTTTTAATTCTTCTAGCTCTATTGCTTAAAGCAGCAATAGTAATAGCTGGAGTTTCATCTATAAATAGAGGCAAATTATAAATATTTCTAGAAGTTTCGATATATCTATTTATTTCTTCTTCTGTTACTTTTCCTCGTCTAATATCATCTGACTTAATTCTGGCTTGTTCTGATAAAATTCTTGTAGATAATTGTTCTGAAGACATTTCTAAAGAGAAAAAAGCAACTGAGGCTTTCTCTTGACGTTTTAAAATATTTTGTGCTGCATTATAAGCTATATTAGTTGCTAGTGCTGTTTTACCCATAGAGGGTCTGCCAGCTAAAATAACTAAATCAGATTTATGAAGTCCTCCCAATTTTTCGTCTAACTCCGTTAAACCGGTAGGCACCCCAACTAAACCCTGGTCATTTTGCATCGCTAAAGTTGCCATTTGTATGGTTTGATCCAAAGCATGATTAAATTTTTTAAATGATTGACTGAAACTTCCTCTTTCAGCAAGATTGAAAAGTGATTTCTCTGTATTTTCAATTATCTTTTCAGCATTTAATTTTTCTGAATTTGCGTTCAACGTATCGTTTGATAAATTGTCAGAAATTTGAACCAATTCTCTTCTTAAATACATTTCATGAATTATTTTAGCATAATCAATCGCCTGTTTTGATGATCCTGAAAATCTAGTTAGTTTGACTAAATACTCTGTGCCTCCGACTTCATTCAACATATTATCTTTTTCAAAAAAATTTTTTAAAGTAATTGGATTAGCAATCATTCCTTTGTTATTAAGAGTTTCAATTACCTCATAAATTTTAATGTGAGCTGGATCATAAAATATCGTGGGATCGATAATGTTAGATATTTCATCAATAATATCATTATTTACAAGTATAGAGCCTAATAGAGCCTGCTCAGCCTCTAAATTAGATGGTTGCTTATCACTTAATTTGCTTTGAAGAGATTTAATTTCTTTCACTCTTCAAATATAGAGACTCAACGTCATCTATAAAGAAAAAAGTTTTGCACTTTTTTCAAGCGCTGTGGAAAAGTTATTTAGATTGAATTTTGTCTATTTTAATAGAAATTGCTGCCTGGACTTCAGAATGAAAGTTTATAGAAACTTTGAATAAACCAATTTTATTTAATTCTTCTTTAAGTAGTATTTGAGAAGGAGTCACATCAGCTTTTAATTGATCTTTAATCAAATTTGTAATTTCTTTAGGTTTAATTGACCCATATAAATCACCATTCTCTTTACATTCTTTATTTAAAACTATTGTTTTTTTGTTAACTAAATCAGCAGCCTTTATAAATTTGTTTTTTAGTTCAATATTTTTTTTATTCAATTCTGATTTTTTTTTTAAAACAAATTCTTCGTTCTCTTTGTTAAATCTTAAAGCTTTTTTATATTTCAAAAGAAAGTTTCTGCCATAACCATTTTTAACAGTCACTTTATCTCCAATTTTTCCTAAATTTATTAGGTTTTCTAATAAAATAACTTCCATTATAGCAATCCCAA
>CACBFE010000020.1 GCA_902538445.1 uncultured Pelagibacteraceae bacterium
GGAAAATCTTTAAAACCAAATTTTCTTATTATCTTATTTTTCAAAAGACAATTTTCATTTAAGAATGAAATTAATAAATCACTCATCCCACCATTAAAATTATGATCATCAAGAAAGAAGATGTTTCTAAAATTTTTTATTTTTTCTTTAAACCATTTTACATTAAAATGATTTAAACAAGACATATTTATTATTTCTAACTCTATTTTTTTTTTCTTTAGAATTTTTGAAGCTTTATAGGCTTCATTAATCATTGTTTGACCATAAGTAAAAATAATAAAATTTTTTCCTTTTTTTAATTGACTTCCTATTCCGTTTTTAAATTTAAATTTAAAAGGTAGCTCAGGGCTTAATTTTGGTAACGGGCCGATTGATAAACGTATAGCACAATTATTTTTCTCCTTACTTCCCAAGCAATGACTTAAAATTTGATGTGTTTCAATTTCATTATAGGGGTGAAAAATTCTAAAATTTGGAATATTGGATAATAGTGAAATATCTCTTAAACTTTGATGAGATTTACCTGCCCCAGCTGGAATAGCACCTGCATAAAGACTGATGTAAATTATCTTAGTTCCCTCTGTTGCATTGTTATAAATTTGTTCATTTCCACGTGCAGTAAGAAACGACGCAAAAGAATTTACAATTGGAGTTAGCCCTAACCTGGCGATACCTCCTGCCATTGAAATCATGTCTTGTTCAGCAATACCATTTTGAATAAATCTTTTCGGATATAAGTTAGAAAATTTTTTTAAATTAAGATCATCTGATAAATCTGCATCTAATACTACAAATTTTTTATTTTTTTTTGCAAAATAAATTAAAGAATTAGTAAAACTGTTTGTAACTGAATTCATGTCCTTTTAGTGTATCTCAATATTATTTTTTTGAATTTTAGGTTTTATTTCTGTAATTTTTAATTTCTTAAAATTTATTTTTTCTTGAAAAATTTCAATTTTCTTAATTAAAATTTTTTGAGCTTTATGATAATAATTTTCACTTGGTGCTCCTGCATGCCAATTATAATATTTTTTGAACTGCATAACTTTAGTATGTTCCATAAAACTAACACCTTTTCCTTTAATTGTATCAGCAATTAAAAATTTAGGTTTATCTTTTATATTTGAAAACTTCGTAAAAACTTTATCTATCTTTTTAAAATTGTGACCGTCACATCTTTCTACATGCCAACCAAAACTTTCAATTTTTTTTTTTAAATTTAGTAAATCGATTATTTTTTTTACATATTGGCTGCTTTGAATTTTATTATGATCCATAATTACAATTAAATCATTTAATTTTTGGTGCGCTGCTGTTTGCAAAGCTTCAAAGATTTGTCCTTCTTGAAACTCACCATCTCCGGTTAAAACTATTACGCTTCCTTTTTTCTTCATATATTTTTTTGCCCATAAAAATCCTTTTGCTTTTGAAATCCCCATTCCAAGAGAACCTGTATTAGCTTCTATTCCAGGAACTGACACGTCAGGATGTCCGTCTAAACCGCCTAGTCTTCTTAATTTAAAAATCTTTTTAAAGCTAATTATGTTTAATGCGTATAATACATTATATAAAGCTGGCGCATCATGACCTTTAGATGAAAAAAATATATTTCTATTTATATTTTTAAGAAATCTTCTAGGTGTTTGATATCTAAAAACTTTAATCCATATAAATAAGTCCATTGCACTAAAACTTGTTCCTATATGCCCAGAACCAGCTTTCATAATTGATGTTAGGGTATTCAATCTGCATATTGTAGCTAATATTTCTGCTTTTTTATATTTATTGATTTTTAATTTAAGAATTTTATTTAACTCTTTATTTTCAATAAAAAACATTCTCGTCATTATAATTTTTTTGGCTTTCCCCAGTTAATATGTTTTAAGTTTGGAAAAATATCTATTTCATTCATAAACCAAAAAAATTTTCCTGTGGGTCCTTTTGAACTTAGAGAGGCTAAATATTTTATTGTCGGGATTGATAATTTTGTAGATAATTTGTTTCCGGGAAACATAGGCGTTTTACATGGGCCTGGGCTTATAGAGTTAATTTTAATATTATTTTTTTTTATTTCGTTAGAAAGTGTTTTTGTAAGAGTGTTGAGAGCTGCTTTAGAAGAACTGTATGAAAAATAATTTTCAACACAATTTACAGCGCCGCCAGAAGAAACATTAATTATTCTTCCATAGTTATTTTTTTTCATTAATTTTAATACTTCACTTGTAATTATTGAAGGTGCGAAAAAATTTACCTGGAAAGAAGTCAATAAATATTTGTAATCCAGTTTTATAATTTTTCCAGGTAAAGCTATACCTGCATTATTAATTAATATATCAATTTTTTTAAATTTCTTTGAGAGTTTTCTTATAAAAACTTTTATTTTTTCTAAATTTCTAAGATCAAATTTATAGTAATAAAATTTACGATTATTAGTATAAAACTTGTTTTTAAAATTATTTCTTCTTGAGCATGAAATAACTATAGCACCTTCCTCTAAAAAATAATTTGTGTAAGTTTTGCCTAATCCAGAACTACCACCTGTTATAAGAACAACTTTGTTATGAAAAATACTTTTTTTTACCATGCTGTCCAACCTCCATCTATAACTAAATTTGAGCCAGTCATATATTTTGAAGCGTCACTCGCAAGAAAAAGAATGGCTCCGTTGTAATCCGACCAATTGGCCATTCTATTAAGTGGAACTTTTTTTTTGTAGTTTTCTACAAACTTTTTTTCTTGATTGTCATACACACCACCTGGTGATAATACGTTAGCTCTAATCTTATATTTTCCAAAGTTAGTGGCTAAATACCTGGCTAGGCCAATTAAACCTGTTTTTGTTGAAGAGTAAGATGCAGGGGTGTTCAGAGCAAACTTTCCACCATAAATATTTTTTTTTGAATTCAATCCTAGATAAATACCTGGATCAGGACCAACAACTCCATATGTGGAAGACAAGAAAATAATATTGCCTTGAATTTTCTTTCTTATAAAAATTTTTACAGCCTTTTGTGCTACTAAAAATGCACCAGTCAAATTGCTTTCAATAACTTTTTTCCAAGTATTTAAATTATAATTTTGGAAATCTTTATAATAATCTTTTGGTTTTGAATAAACATTATAGATTACAGTGTCGATTTTTTTCTCCTTTTCAATAATTTTTTTAAAGGCGGTTTCTATATTTTTATTTTTTTGAACATCACACTTTAAAAAAAAAAAATTTTTATTATTCTTCACGCCTTTTTTTATATCTAAAATATATACTTTAGCTCCGTTATGGCTAAGTGTTTTTGCAAATTCTTGGCCGAGTTTACCTGCTCCCCCAAAGATTATTACAACTTTATTTTTCATTGAAAATAAATTTTTTTTATTTGAGGATTTATTATTTTTATTTGCCATTTTTTTTTAAATAAAAATTTATCAAATTAATATCATTCTGATTGTCTATATCAATTGATCTCTCTTTAGGTGTTTCTAAAATAATAGTTTTACTTGGGATCCTTTTCGCTAATTTCATCACTGCTTTTCTGGAGTATATCCAAACAATTGTGTTAATTTCATATGAAATAGGAGCAGATTGTCTTGATCCAGGTTGATTTTTAAGTGGCTTACTTAATTTAAAAAATTTTCCCTTTTTTTCAATAATGCTAAAATATGGATTATGTTGAGCTTGATGTGCCGAGATAAGTAAGTCTGGCTTTTTTTTATCAAATAATTTTATAGCTTTATTTATATCAGTTTCATTTCTCAATGGTGATGTAGGATCAATAATTATTAAATTTTTAACTTGATACCTTGATTTAAATAAATTTTCAAATTTCATTATTGCATCTTGCATAACTGGGATCATCGGTGTTGAGTCTTTTGCTAATTTTTTTTTCCTTTTTAACTTTGTTAATTTTTTATTTTGTGGAACATTATTTAAAATTTTTTGACTATCGCTTGATAATATTACTCTATCGATCTTTTTAAGTCTTAAAGCAACTTCAGTAGCTATTCTAGTAATTGATTTATTCTTAATCTTTAATAAATTCTTATTTTTTACTCCCTTTGAACCTTCTCTAGCAGCTATAAGTGCTAGATTAATTTCTTTTTTATGCATAAACCTAAATTTTCTTTACTAGGTACTAGCCTTACCATATTCTACTAAGTTGAAATCTTTTGATACTCCAAGCATCTGTCCCAATTTATAATCTTTATCATTTGTCCAGACTAAACTTTCAGGCTCGTCAAATAAAAAGTCGCAATCTTTACAATAATCAAGTTCATCAAACTTTTTTTCCTTGTGGACTCTTCTTAAATTCTCATAACGTTTTCCGTAATACACTTCTTCAAAACTCTCTTTATCCAAATGACCCATAATACTTTTTGACTCATTTGGAGGGCCAAGAGTTTGGCAACAAGCAGTAACTGCGCCTAACCTACCCGGTTCCCCTCCTGCTCTAACTGTAAGTTCAGGAGCAAATGGTCTACCACAACTTACTTTTTCTCTGGATCTTCTTGGATTTGCTGAATTATCATAATTACCGCTCATATTGTGCATTTTCCAAATATACCCATAACAATCTAAATCATTAACAATCTTCTGATATTTTTCTTTTTCCATCTCTATTTTGTTATTATCTGTAATTAGATGGTAAGTGCTTATCTTACAGTTACTTTTGCTCTTTTTGATATAATCTGTTGTTTCTTTAGCGTTTTTCAAAACTAAATCAAAATTATCTGAGTCCATCCATTTTTTGTAAATTTCTTTGTTATAGCCAATTATACTAAATCTAATTAAATCTATTCCTGCATCTACGATTGATTTCATATAATCACCTACCACTCTTGCTCCATTTGTATATATGAAAACATCAAGATTTCTTTTTTTAACCACCTTAATATAATCTGCTAAATCTTTTGCCATAGTCGCTTCTCCGCTTCCAGAGAGGCCAATTACAGGTTTGCCGTATTCAGGGGTAATTTTATCTAAAATTTTTTCAAAATCTTTTAAGGGCATTTTCCTTTTAAAAGATGTGTCTCTACCCGGTGAAGATTGCGGACACATTTGACATGTATAATTACATCCACCAAAAACTTCCATTAAAACTCTTTTAAGATCAACTTTTTTTTTCATTTAATCTTTCCTCTTTATTATAATTTGTCAAAATAAAATTATCATCCGTTCCCAACATATGATTAATTTTTGCAGTTTTATCATTGCTCCATACTAAAATTTCAGGATCTTGATAAAGAAAATCACAATCTTTACAGTAATCTATTTTATCAAAATTCTTACTATCATGAGCTTCTCTTAGTTCCATAAATTTGTCGCTGTAATAAACTTCTTCAAAATTATTTTTGTCTAGATGTCCTAGAATACTTTTCTCTTCATTTGGTGGTCCTAAAGTTTGACAGCAAGGCACCACAGCTCCAGTTCTGCCCGCTTTTCCGCCAGCTCTAACTGTTAATTCTGGTGCATTGGGTCTCCCACAGCTTTTTCTATCTGTTTTTTTTCTAGCATTTTTATTTTCATAATTACCGCTCCAGTTATGCATTTTCCAAATGTAAGATAAAATTTCTGTTTTTTTTACTACATTTTTTTTATATTCTTCAACTTCGTAGGTTAATTGACTGTTATCTGTGATTAAATGATAGGTGCTTAATTGACAATTACTTCCGGTTTCCGCTATATATTTTCTCGCTTCTTTAATATTTTGAATAATAAGATTAAAATTATCAATATTCATCCATTTTTTATAAACTTCTTTATTATAACCAATAATACTAAACCGAATAAAATCTATTCCTGCATCAATAACTTTTTTCATGAACTCACCACGTAAATTCGCTCCATTGCAGTACATGTAGCACTTGAGACCTCTCTTTTTTACTGCATGAACGTAATCATATAAATCTTTTGCCATAGTAGGTTCTCCGCTGCCTTCTAAATTAATTATCGGGGTTCCGTATTTTGGAATTATCATATCTAAAATTCTTTCGAATTCTTTCAGAGGCATTTTTCTTGTAAAATTTTTTCCTCTACCAGGATTAGATTGTGGGCACATTTGACAAGTATAATTACACCCACCAAATACCTCCATGACTATTCTTTGAAGTTTTAATTCTTTTTTCATTTTTTTGAAGATTTAGTTGAGTTTAGCTCTCTTTTAAGTTCATCATATTCTTTCATTTTTAATCTCATGAATTTTATTGTAATATTTGTTTTCTCCGCTATTCCCTTAGGGGTTAAATAATACAAGTATCCTATTTTCTCTTTACTTTTTTTAAAATTTTTAATTTTTATCAAACCTTTAGTTTTAAGAGCTTTTAGACAATAATTTATTTTACCTAAGCTCATGTCTAGCTCGCTGGAGAGGTTTCTTTGAGAAATCTCAGGATCTTTGTTTATTTTTCTAAGCAATTTTAGATATTCTTCATCAGTGTTCATATATATAATATATCGTTCAATAGTTGAACTGTAAAGGAAAATAATCTATAATGTTCAAATATTGAACTTTTAAGTTTAATAATAATACATGGAAAAGATAAAAGATTTTAGGATAAATCTAAACTCAGATTCTTTAGAAAATGTTAAGAAAATAAAGGATAAAGTAGAGAACTTTGTTTCTGAAAATGATATTAAAAATTTAAGTTTTTCTCTTTCAAGCCTGCTTGATATACCGGTTGAAGTAATTAATAAAAAGATAAAACAAATTGTTTATAATCATTTTGATTATTACGACAAAGATCCAAAATTTAAGATTAATTTTTCCTTTTTTTCCTCTATTAAATATTTTTTTTTATTTACTGTTTTAATTTTGTTCAAGAAAAAATTAAAACTTCAGGATAGTAAGAAGAAAAAGATTGATATAATTTTAGATAATGTTGAAAAAAATTATGT
>CACBFE010000021.1 GCA_902538445.1 uncultured Pelagibacteraceae bacterium
TAAATTATTTGTGTAACCAACATATGTTATAGGCTTGGAGCTTTTTGACTTAAGCATATAGACATAAAACATCTATATTTAATATCCTTTAGTAACTGTTTTTTTAATACCTTTTAATTTCTCTAAATCAGATTTGGCTCCTGATCCAATGTATCTACTATCTGAACCAACTGTAACCAAATTGAAACCTTTAGTTATCATTTTTAAAGCATATTCAGGCGTTCCATTGTGAAGTCCTGCTAATAAATTTCTTTTTTTTGCTGCATCAAGAATTTTAAGAATTTCTTTATAAGCTTTTGTATTTTCAGGTTTATCAAAACCTGGGTCTTCTCCTACAGCTAAACTTAAATCTGCTGGACCGATGTAAATACCATCTAAATTAGGTGTGTCCAAAATTTCGTCAAGTTTTTCTAAAGCCTCTTTTGTTTCAATCATCGCTAATTTTAGTATTTCTTTGTCAGCGTGTTTTGCATAATCGCTTCCGCCATAAATTGATGCTCTAATTGGCCCAAAACTTCTGTATCCATTTGGTGGATATTGACATGCTTTAACAAATTTTTCTGCCTCTTTTCTATTACTCACCATTGGGCAAATAACACCATAACAACCTGCATCTAAAATTTTCATAATCTGGCCTGGTTCGTTCCAATTAACTCTTGCCATTGGAGTTGTTTCAGTAGTTGAAATTGCCTGTAACATATTTACCGCATTAGGATAATCTATTAGGCCATGTTGCATATCTATTGTTAAAGAGTCCCATCCTTGATTAGCCATCACTTCAGCTGAAAAAGAACTTGGAATTGCTAACCAACTGTTGATTATTGGTTTGCCTTTTTTGAAAAGTTCTTTAAGTTTATTTTTTCTCATTCGTATGAGATTCCGAAATGAGTATATTTAATATTTAAATAATCTTTAATTGCCATTGAGCCACCTTCTCTTCCATACCCAGTTTGTTTAATTCCGCCAAAAGGTGCTTCTGCTACAGCTACAACAGGAGTGTTTACTGCAACACAACCAGATTCTAGTTGTTCAGATGCTTTATTAGCTCTTTTTAAATCAGTTGTGTAAACATAACTACATAAACCTAGATCATTATTATTAGCTCTGTCCATTACTTCATCGAAATCTTTAAACGTTAAAATAGGAACTATTGGGCCGAATGGTTCCTCTTTCATAACAGTAAAATCATCTTTTATATTATCGAATATTGTTGGCTCATAGAAATATCCTTTGTTAAAGTTTGCTGCTCTTTTGCCTCCAAGCAAAACTTTACCACCTTCTTTTTTTGTAGTTTCCACCAATTTCTCAACTCCTTCTAACCTCTGTTTAGTGCACAAAGGACCTAGTAATGTATCTTTATCCATACCGTTTCCTATTTTTAGTTTTTTTGTTTTTTCAACCATTAAACTTGCAAATTCGTCTTTTTTCTTTTCGTGAATATAAAATCTATTAGGCGAAATACATACTTGACCATTGTTTCTAAATTTTGAAGTTATTGCCATATCTGTAACTTTATTTAAATCTACATCATCAAAAACTATGAATGGTGAGTGACCACTTAATTCCATTGTTACTCTTTGGACTTTGTCTGCGGCTTGTTTGAGAATTAATTTACCAACTCTCGTTGATCCAGTGATAGAAATTTTTTTTATAACATCTGACTGTATTAATTCCTCAGAAATTCCAGCTGGATCACCAGATAATAAATTTACTACTCCCGGAGGAACTCCTGCTTCTCTACAAATATCAACAATTTCCATAACGCTACCTGGTGTTATTACATCTGGTTTAACTATGACTGAACATCCTGCTGCTAAAGCGGTTGAAATTTTTCTAGATGCAAGAATAACTGGAAAATTCCACGGAACCAAAGCCGCTACAACACCAACTGGTTGATACATAACCTGAATTTGAGTATTAGGAAATCGACTTTGATTTATTTCCCCAAAAATTCTTTTTGTTTCCTCGGAATTCCACTCAAATATATCAGCCGCACCACCTATTTCTCCTGGACCCTCTGTTAATGGCTTCCCTACTTCAAGTGTCAACCATTTTGAAAGAACATCAACTCTTTTCCTTATTAAATCAGATATCTTTCTTATAATTTTAGATCTTTCCCAAGGGGATGTATTTTTCCAAATTTGCAAACCCTTTTCAGCTGATTTAAGAGCTTTTTGAACATCTGAACTACTTGCTTTTGAAGCCTTCCCTATTACTTCTTCAGTCGCAGGATTAATGACATCGTAAGTTTCACCACTTTCAGACTTTTGCCACTTACCATCAATGAACTGTCCGTATTTATCGTACATATATTATTGTTGAATAAAGAATATTAATTAAATAGTTTATATTGAATTTATGAAAAACATTCAACTTACTTGTGCTCACGCTTTAGTTAAATTCTTGATTGCTCAGAAAACTCTTATAGACGGAAAAAAAGAGCCTTTATTTCCAGGTGTGTTTGGAATTTTTGGCCATGGTAATGTTGCTTGTTTAGGTCAGGCACTTCAAGAAAACCAAAAAAAACTTCCTACTTGGCGAGGACATCACGAACAGAATATGGCTCTAACAGGAATAGCTTACTCAAGAGCTAAAAGAAGAAAACAGATTTTTGTTGCAACATCTTCAGTTGGACCCGGATCAACAAACATGATTACAGCTGCTGCTGTAGCAATGAGTAATAGACTTCCAATACTTTTTTTACCTGGTGATACGTTTGCAAATAGAATGCCCGATCCAGTATTGCAACAAGTTGAGCACTTTAATAACCCAGGGATTACTCAGAATGATGGATTTAAACCTGTCGTGAGATATTTTGATAGAATTACTAGACCAGAACAAATCATTTCAAGTTTACAACAAGCAATTCAAATTATGTTAGATCCAGCGGATTGTGGTCCAGCATGCATTTCATTAAGTCAAGATGTTCAAGGTGAAGTTTACGATTATCCAGAAGATTTCTTTAAAGAAAGAGTTCACACGATTAGAAGACCTAGACCAGACGATTTTCAAATCAAAGAGGCAGCTGAACTTATTAAAAAATCTAAGAAACCAATTATCATTGCTGGTGGAGGAGTTTTTTACTCAGATGCCACAGATGAATTAAGCAATTTTGCAAAAAAACATAATATTCCTGTAACACAAACCGTAATGGGTTATTCATCTATAAAAAAAGATCATACTCATTATTTAGGGACTATCGGTGGTTTAGGCGGAAGAGCTGCAAATAATTTAAGTAAAGAAACTGATACAGCGATCGCTATCGGAACTAAGCTTGCAGATTTTACAACTGGATCTTGGGCTAATTTTGAAAATCCAAATTTTAAATTAGTATCTATAAACACAGCAAGATTTGATGCGAATAAACACATGGCTCAAGCTGTAGTTGGAGATGCTAAAGTATCTTTGATAGAACTATCACAAGCATTAGGAAGTTGGAAAGCAGATGATAGTTGGTACAAGAAATCAAGAATAGAACTTAAAAATTGGGAAACTTATGTTGAAAAAGAAAGTGGACCAACTAACCAAAAACTTCCAAGTTATGCTCAAGTTATTGGAGCGTGTTATAGAAATTCAGATCCTACTGACATAGCTGTTACTGCTGCAGGTGGATTGGTTGGTGAAGTAATACAAGTGTGGAAACCTAGAGAACTTAATACTCATGAGACAGAATGGGGTTTTAGTTGCATGAGTTATGAAATTTCTGGAGCACTTGGTATCAAAATGGCAAATCCAGAAAAAGAAGTAGTCTCATTTGTAGGAGATGGATCGTATTTACTTTATAATTCTGACATATATAGCTCTGTAATTACAAACAATAAATTAATACTAATAGTTTGTGACAATGGCGGTCACGCTGTAATTAATAGATTACAATTATATAAAGGCGGTAAAGAATTTAATTGTTTACTTAAGAGTTCAAATGCCCCTAATTTGGTGCCTGTAGATTTCGCAGGCCATGCTAAGAGCATGGGAGCAGATGGCGAACATGTTAATTCAATTGCTGAGTTAGAGGAGGCATTTAAAAGAGCAAAAAAATCAAAAAAAACATATGTTATTTCAATTCATACAGATGGTTACCAATGGTTAGAAGGTTCAGCTTACTGGGAAAGTCCTACTCTCGGGATACCTATAACAGAAGAAAATAAAAAATCTCTTAAAGAACATCTTGAAGGCAAGAAAAAACAAAGAAAAGGTGTTTAAAATTAATGAAGAAAGTTTTTAACGTAGGCCTGATAGGTTGTGGTCATATAGCCGAGACATACTTTAGAGCACATAAGTATTTTAATAATTTTAAAATAATAAAATGTGCTGATATCAACGAAAAAGCTGCAATTAAATGTGCTAAAGCGAATAGAATTAAAGCTGTTTCAATAAAAGAATTGTTAAATGATAAAAATATAAAAGTAATTCTAAATTTAACAATTCCAGCAGCTCATTATTCTGTTGCAAAACTTGCTCTTAAACATGGTAAACATGTTTAT
>CACBFE010000022.1 GCA_902538445.1 uncultured Pelagibacteraceae bacterium
AAATTTCTTCCAATACATTCTAGTGGTTTTAGCCTAAACAAAATAGGAAAATTATTTGCCTCTTTTGGAGGAGTTGGAAAAACAAGAATTGTTTTAGAGGCATTAAAATTTTCAGATAAAAGTAGAATATTTGATGAATGGTGTTTGATTAAGAATAGTACCTTATATCCATTAAGAAAAGACGTGCTGTTAATGGATTATGATATTTCTGAAAATCAAAAATTTTTTAACAAATTTGATTTATATCGAGCAAAAATCTCAATGGTAATCCCATTTAAAAAGTTAAATAATATTTTAAGAATTCTGAGACTCTCTTTACCGTTTAAATATGTAAGCTTTAAAAATGTAAGCTTTTTCAATATAAAAAATATATTTTTTATAAGCCAAAAAAATAATGTCAAAACAAAATTTAAAAAAATAAAAAAAAATTTTTTTGCTAAGAAAATTTTAAATAATTTTAAACATGAAAAAAACCGTCTTTTTAGGTTAGTTTTAGTTAATAATTCAATTAAAAAGTTTAATAATAAAATCAACTTAGCTAAAACATATCATGATCTATTAATTAAGTTGCTAAAAAATTGCAAATTTAAAAAAATTTTAATTGATAAAAACAACAAAAATTTTAATTCTTTATTTTTAAAAATCTTACAAGATGATTAATATTAATATACACAACCTTATTGGTTTAAATATAAGTAATTCGCCCAAGAATATTAGTAAATTCATATTCCAAACGAAGAAATGAGCGAAGAAGCAAAAAAAATTAAACCAGGGAACTCTAATAAAAATATTTTCAAAATTATCAAAGATAATTGCTTAAGTTTAGATGAGGAACTGAAATTAAAAAGATATATAGAAAAAAAAAATTTAATTTATATAGCTACACCTTTTTCTTACGCTGCCGCAGATTGGCTTAATAAAAATAAAATTAAAATTTTTAAAGTTGGTTCAGGAGAATGTAACAATCTGCCCTTGATAAAATATATTTCAAAATTCAAAAAACCAATGATTGTAAGCACTGGTATGAATTCAATTAAGTCAATATCAAAAACTGTGAAAATTTTAAATAAAGAAAAAATTCCTCATGTGTTGCTTCACTGTGTAAATCTTTATCCAGTAAAATATAATTTAATACGATTAAATAGAATAATATTATTTAAAAAAAAATTCCCTAAATCGATAATAGGTTATTCTGATCATTCTATCGGCAACACAATACCAACAGCAGCCCTAGGTCTAGGTGCAAAATTAATTGAAAAGCACTTTGTAATTTCAAAAAAGCGGAAAGGACCAGATGTAATTTGTTCTATGGATGAACAAGAATTGAGAGAACTACTTTTTGCCTCGAAGAATGTGCATGATTCTCTTTCATCTAGAAAAGATGTGATAAAAGAGGAAAATATAACTCGTAGGTTTGCCTTTCACTCAGTTGTATCGAATTCAGATATTATAAAGGGACAAAAATTTTCCAAAAAAAATCTTACTACTAAAAGACCTGGCACAGGTTTTTTCCCCGCTTCTAAAATTAATACCTTATATGGGAAAAAATCAAAAACAAACATTAAAAAAAATAGGCTTATAAGAAAAAATGATGTTCTATAAAAAAAAAATTTTATTTGTCACATCTACTCGAGCTGATTATGGAAAGATAAAGCCTTTGATAATTAAGACGCAAAAAAATAAAAAATTTATAAGCAAAGTGTTTGTCACTGGTATGCATAATTTAAAATTATACGGAAAAACTATTGGGGAATTAAAAATGGACAAGATTTCCGGCTTAATTGTTCACAACAATCAGAATAAATTTTCAAAAATGGACGAAATATTAATTAATACCATACGTGGTTTTTCACCAGTCTTAAAAAAATTTAAGCCAGATCTTGTCGTAATACACGGAGATAGAACAGAACCATTAGCTTGCGCGTTATCAGCTCTTTTAAATAATTTTAACGTAGCTCATATAGAGGGAGGAGAAGTGAGCGGGACAGTTGATGAAATGTTAAGACATGCTATATCGAAAATATCACATATTCACTTAGTATCTAATAAGACGGCAAAAAAGAGGCTAATTCAAATGGGCGAGAACAAAAAAAATATATTTGTTGTTGGTTCACCAGACGTTGATATGATCCTAGGAAAAGACTTACCTAACTTAAATATAGTAAAAAAAAGGTATGATATCACATTCGAAAATTACGCGATAGGCATTATTCACCCTATAACAACAAATTTAAAAAATCTTAAAAGAGAAACAAAAATATTTTTAAATAGTATAGTAAAAAGTAATTTAAATTATATTTTAATTTACCCAAATAATGATCACGGTTCTGATATCATTTTAAATGAAATTAAAAAATTGAAGAAAAATAAAAAATTTAAAATTTTTCCCTCCATAAGATTTGAATATTATTTAACATTACTCAAAAATTCAAGATTCATTATTGGAAATTCAAGCTCTGGTATTATTGAGGCCCCTTATTATGGTGTGTCAACAATAAATTTAGGAGATAGACAAAAAAACAGATTACAATCAAATTGATTCTAAGGTAATTGGCGTTGGACTAAGACCAGAAAAAGATAGTATTTTATTTAAATCTCTAAATCTAGAAAAAAAAATTTCCCAAAATTATATTAATATTGAAGATTATTATAAGATTGAAAAATTAATCAAAAAAGAAAAACCAGATATAATATTTCATTTGGCTGCTCAATCGATAGTGTCTGAAAGTTTTATTAACCCACTTAATACAATTAAAACTAACACTTTAGGAAGTGCAAATATTCTTGAAGCCGTTAAGAAAAATAAAATAGAAAATTTAGTTTTTATCACCTCAGACAAATGTTATTTGAATATGAACTCCTCAAGACCTTATAAAGAAAAAGATTTGCTTGGCGGTCATGACGTCTACTCTTCATCAAAAGCAGCTGCTGAAATATTATTTCATTCTTATCATGATAGTTTTTTTTATTCTCAAACAGGAAAATTAAAAAAAACATCTGCAAGAGCAGGAAATGTAATTGGTGGCGGAGATTTTAAAAAGAACAGAATTATACCTGATTTTTTTAGATCAATTTCAAAAAAAAAAAAACTATTAATTCGAAATCCTCATGCAACAAGACCATGGCAACATGTATTAGAACCTTTATCAGGTTATTTAATTCTAGGTGAAAAGTTATTGAATAATAATCTAAGCAAAAATCTGTATCCTAGTTGGAATTTTGGTCCATACAAGAAAAATTGTAAAAAGGTTAAAAAAGTAATCGACTCTTTTTATGATGAATTAGGGTTAAGAAGAAATTATAAAGTTAAAAAAAAATTAAATTTGAAAGAGTCTCAACTTTTAAGTCTTGATATAACTAAAGCCAAAAAGGAATTGAATTGGGAGCCAAAATTTACACTACAAGAGTGTATAGAATTAACAACTGATTGGTACATTAGCTTCTTATCGGGTGAACCTGTCGAAAGAATAACTGCAGAACAAATTGAATTTTTTGAAAATAAATGAAAATAAGAAAAAAGTGTAGAATTTGCAATCATAAGTTACAAAGAATTATATCTTTTAAAAAAATAAGTTTGGTCGGCAATTTTTATAGAAAAAAGGGTGATAAAAAAAAATTCCCAATAAGCTTAAATTATTGCAAGAAATGTAAGCATGTTCAAATCGCAGAGATAATTAATCCAAAAAAATTATTTTCAAACTATTTATGGCAAACAAGTGTATCAAGAACTAATTTTTTAATATTTGAAAAATTATTATCAAAATATAAAAAATTTTTTTCAAAAAAAAGTAAGCTTTTAGAGATCGCTTGTAATGACGGTTCATTTTTAAAGTATGTACAAAAAAGATGTAGCTGCTTTTTAGTAGGTATTGATCCCGCTAAAAATATTTTTACCGGTGATAAAAATATAAAATTTATCAACAACTTTTTTGATTTTTCAGTAAGTAAACAACTATTAAGAAAATTTGGTAAATTTGACATAATTTTTGCAAGAAATGTTTTAGCTCATGTGACAAATCCCAACGAAATATTTAAAGGTGTAAAGGAGTTGCTATCAAAAAAAGGTATCTTTATAGTCGAAGTGCCGCATCTTTTACCAATTTTAAAAAACCTTCAATACGACAATATTTTTCACGAGCATCAAGGATTTCATTCTTTAAAATCAATAAAAGACCTATGCAGTAAAAATAATTTAATAGTTTCAAATGTACATCAAATTGGCTCTCAAGGTGGTTCAATTAGATGTGAGATAAAAAATAAAGGGAATAAAAAAAATATTAAGGTAAAGAAACTTATAAACCATGAAGTTGAAAATAAACTTTTTAATCAACAATATTTAAAATCATTTAAAAATAAAATATTAAAACATAATAAATCTTTATATAATTTTATAAGTATACTTAAGAAAAAAGGTATGAAAATTTCTGTATACGGT
>CACBFE010000023.1 GCA_902538445.1 uncultured Pelagibacteraceae bacterium
ATGCAGACATTCAAAAAATAATTTCTTTAACTTTTAATATTGGTGATATATGGATGCTAGTTTGTGTTTTAAGTTGGTCATTATACTCAACTTTACTTAAAAAAAGTAAGCTTGAATTATCTCAATTTTCTTTAATTCAAATAATGGTCACCGTAGGATTAATATTTTTATTTCCACAATTTTTATACGAAAAATCAATCGGATTAGATGTAAAAATAAATAAAGCTTTTATCTTTATTTTAACTTATGTAGTTATCTTTCCCGCAATTGCAGCATATTATTGTTGGCAAAAAGCAATCGAACTTATAGGACCCAATAGATCATCTATGTTTATTCAGCTGATGCCGCTTTTCAGTGCATTAATGGCAATAATAATCTTTAACGAAAAATTTGAATTATATCATTTTGCTGGAGCATCCTTTATAGTATCAGGTATTTATCTATCAAATAAAAAAATCAATGATTAAAATTGCAGTTCTAGATGATTATCAAAATGCTTTTTTACAAATTATTGATGTAGATAAGTATAAAAGTAAATTTAATTTTAAAGTTTTTAATACACCTTTTTCAGATGAAAAGGAAGCTATTGTAGAATTGGAAGATTTTGAAGCTCTATTTATTATGAGAGAGAGAACTCCAATGACGAAGACTTTAATAGAAAGTTTACCTAAATTAAAATACATCATGACGTCAGGAATGAGAAATAAATCTATTGATATAGAAGCGGCAAAGAAAAAAAATATAATTGTTTGTGGTACAGAAATTAATCCTAACCCTGCGGCTGAAATTACATGGGCTTTAATTTTAGGCCTGTATAGAAATATGAAACAAGAGATTGATAATATGTTTCAAGGTTATTGGCAAACAACAATTGGCTTTGAACTAAAAGGAAAAATGTTAGGTTTAATTGGTCTAGGAAAAATCGGAACACAGGTAGCTAAAGTTGCAAAAGCGTTTGGCATGGAAGTCTGTGCTTGGAGTGAAAATTTAAACTTATCTCACGCAAATGAATTAGGGGTTCTGCCAATGAGTAAAGAAGATTTGCTTAAAAATTCAGACATCGTCTCAATTCATTTAGTTCTAGGTGAAAGATATAAAAATTTAATAACAAAAAAAGAATTAGGAATTATGAAAAAAACTGCTTTACTTATCAATACCTCAAGGGGACAGATCATTAATGAAAATGACTTAGTTGAGTGTTTAAAAGACGAAAAGATAGCTGGGGCGGGCTTGGATGTTTTTGACAAAGAACCTTTAACTCAAGATCACAAACTGAGATTTCTTCCTAATGCATTATTATTACCCCATATAGGGTATGTAACAGCTGAGAATTACACTAAATTTTATCATCAAATGATCGAAAATCTTGTGGGGTGCGTTGAAAATAAACCTCTTAGAAAAATTTCATAAATTCACTATTCCATTGTAGGTTGTATTAGATAAACTCATAATAGTGATTCGATTCGTTTTATTAAAATTGAATCTATGCTTAAATTTATAAGAAATACAAAAGGGAGTATGAAAAAAATATTTGGTCTTTTGGTTGCTTTATTTTTATTAAATGGCTGTGCCGAGTCACTTGCTTTACTGAGTACTAGCGCTTCAAGCGGTAAAATTGCTCAATCCTCTTTAAATTCGGCAATTAGCTACGGAGTTAAGAAAGAGACAGGAAAAACTCCTTTAGAGCATGCCATTGCATACGCAGGGGAAAAAAATCCCGAGAAACAAAAGGAACCTTGCCTATCCTTTATTGAAAAAACTAATTCTGAAATTTGCGCGATTGTGAAAAAGCAGTTGGAAATAACAAAATCTAAAATTTTAAAAATGCCCAAGGACAAATCTTTTGGAGATCTAAGGTCATCAATACAACCTAGTATATTTAAAAGATCTAAAATTCAGTATTTAGATTAATTATTAAAAAGATAACCTCAGGTAGAATTCAAAGAGATAACTACTTAAAGTTGTTCATAGTAAAAATATACCTAAATCAAAATTAACTTTTCTTTGAAATTTAATCAGATATATAAATCAAAATAAATTATGAAACAGGCATTTTTTTTACTATCTATTTCTTTATTGCTTAACGGTTGCGCCGAGTCAGTTGCCTTATTTGGTACTAGCGCGTCAAACGGGAGAATTGTTCAATCCTCTTTAAACTCAGCAATTAGCTACGGGGTAAAGAAGCAAACTGGAAAAACTCCTTTAGAACATGCAATTGCGTATGCAGAGGAAAAAAATCCTGATAGAAAAAAAGAAACCTGCATTTCCTCTTTTGAAATAACAAGGTCTGAATTCTGCACAATTGTAAAAAATCAAATTAAGTCAAAAAGTAATGTAGTGATAAAAAAGACCGAAGAGATTATGAAAGAACATCCAATAAATAAAATTAAAGAGATATCTAAGATTGAGAAGATAGCAAAAAAATCAATTATTTATAATAGAAGGTAATCCTAAGTTTTTCCAACCAGGATCTTGACCATTTCCACTAAACCCATCTGAAACATTTAAAGTAGAATAACCTTCTGCCTCTAAAAGATTTGCTGCTATCAAAGATCTTCCGCCAGCAGCACACATAACTAAAATTGTTTTATCTTTATTAATATTTTTTTTTACATTTTCTACAAAATTTGGATCTGGAACTTGCCAATTTGATAAATCAGGACTTACTGTTACAAAATAAGTTTTTGAATTTAAATCTTCAGCATTAGGTTTGCCTAACGTAGTCCATTCGTTTTCAGTTCTCACATCCAGTAAAACTACATTAGAGTTTTCTTTAATATAATTTTTTATTTCAGATGATTTGATTTGTTTAATCATATTTTATCTTGCCCCACATTTAAGTGGGGCAAATATAATTTAAGCTGCTAAAGCTTGTTTTATGTCAGCAATGATATCATCTGGATGCTCGATACCAATTGACAGTCTTACATAACCTGGTGTTACACCAGCTGCTGCTAACGCTGCATCATCTAATTGACTGTGCGTTGTAGTAGCTGGGTGAATTGCTAAACTTCTAGCATCACCAATATTAGCAACGTGATATAACATCTTTAAGTTGTCGATGAATTTAGCACCAGCTTCCTTTGTACCTAAATCCATTCCAACTAAAGAACCATATCCACCTTGCATATATTTCTTAGCTCTTTCTTTAATCTCACCTTGGTGATTAGTGGGGTAGATTACATTTTTAACTTTCTTTTGTGTTTCTAAGAAAGACACAACTTTTTCTGCATTACTGCAATGTTGTTTCATTCTAAGAGCAACTGTTTCCAAGCCTTGAATAATTTGGAAAGCATTAAACGGACTTAAAGGAGCACCTAAGTCTCTCAATAAAACCACTCTCGCCCTAATTACAAAAGGAATGTTAGCACCTGTTAATTGAGGAACCGCATCTGCCCATATTGCTCCACCATAACTTTGATCAGGTTCGTTTATTAATGGTTGTCTTTTTCTGTCTTTAATCCAGTCAAAGTTTCCACCATCAACAATTATTCCACCAATTGAAGTTCCGTGTCCACCAATATACTTTGTTAAAGAGTGCATTACTATTGCAGCTCCGTGAGCTAAAGGTTTACAAATTACTGGTGAAGCTGTGTTATCGATAATTAAAGGAATACCTTTTTTTCTACCGATATCTGAAACTTCCTTAATTGGGAACACACGAAGATAAGGATTTGGACAAGACTCACCGTAGTAAGCTCTTGTCTTATCATCAGTAACTTTTTCAAAGTTTTTAGGATCAGCAGGATCTGCAAATCTGACTTCAATACCTTGTTGTCTTAAAGTATTTTTGAATA
>CACBFE010000024.1 GCA_902538445.1 uncultured Pelagibacteraceae bacterium
TATAAATTCAATCTCTGCAATTTTAGACTTATCTACAAATAAAAAAAACAAATAAATTACAAATATAATTTTCATTTTATATTTTTTAATTTGAAAAATTAGAGAAAAAAATAAAAAATAGATAAAGATTTCTTGTCCTACTGTCCATACAGGAGAATTAAATGATCTGCCTTGTTCAAAATTAAAGCCAAGTAAAAAAAATATATTTAGGAAAAAATGATATATGTCATTTAATATGTATAGCTCATATTTTCCGTAAATTTTATAAAATAAGGTTTGAATAAAAAAAATAGAAAATAAAGTTAAAAGATGTAAAGGATATAATCTGGCAAATCTTTTTATTGAAAAATTATGTAATGTTTCATTTTTTTCTTTTGTTAAATAAACATTTGCAAAAACTAAGCCAGAAATCACAAAAAAAACTGGCACTGCTTTATCTCCATATTCGTAGAGAACATTTAAGAGATTTGAAAATGTATCATTAGTTTCCATATTCATTAATTCGAACGATATACCCCAATGATAAATTGCAACAGTTAATGCACATAAAAATCTTAATAATTCAATGTGATAATATTTTTGCATTAAAGTTTAGTTAGAAACTAATAATTTTTTCAATTTTTTTTTATAATCCTGATTTTTGTTAAACAAAAGTTTTATCTTAATTTTATGATCGGTTTTAACCGAAACAGTGTGTACATTTCTGATTTCGGAATTATCAGCTACTATTGAAATAGGTCTTTTAATTTTGAGATTCTTGAAATCAATTAAACTTTTCTGTGATATAATTTGCCCTTTCCAATTTCTTGGTTTGAAAACGCTAATAGGAGTTAAAGCCAATTTTTCAGACTTTAAGTTTAGTACGGGACCACCCACCGAAAAATTATAAGCTGTACTTCCTATTGGAGTCGATAAGAGCACTCCATCCCCTACTAAGTTGTCTATTAATATTTTTTTATTTTTATAAATTCTTATTGAACTGGTTTGCTTCGTTTGTCTTAGCAGGGATACTTCATTAATTGCTAATAAATTATATTTCTTTTTTTTATAAGTACTAATCTTAGCTACAACAGGATTTACAACTATTGATTTAGACTCTGATATATTTTTTCTTAGATCAAAATTAATATTTTGATTCATTAAAAAACCTATTGTTCCACAGTTAATTCCAAAAAAAGGCTTTGAAAATCTATAAAATTTTTGAATAGCTCTTAACATAAAACCATCTCCGCCACATACAATAATTACGTTTGAACTTTGCAAAGTATGGTTTTTAAATTTTTTCAGTAAAATTTTTTTTTGTTTTAACGCTTTTTTATTATTGGTAAATACGAAATGAAATTTTTGATCTTTCATATAAAGTTAAATATTTGTTTTCACTGGTGCCCTCGGCCAGACTCGAACTGGCACTCCCAAAAGGGCAAGGATTTTAAGTCCTTTGTGTCTACCAATTTCACCACGAGGGCACGTCGTTATTTTTATTGTTATTGTTAGTATATTAATACACAAGACTTTTAAATAAGTAAAAATAATTTATTTTTCGCTACTGCGTACAAGTCTCGTACAAGTTCTCCTTTATTTTATGGGAGATAAAGTCTTCGAAATTCATTTTGATCATCAAAAAATTTATTTATCCCATCCATGATATTAATCCGCTGGCATTTTCAGGATTTATATTAACGTTAAATGCAATAATTAATAAAATGATAATAAAATAAGAAGTAATTCCATATTTTTTTCCTAAGCTTTCAACTTTCAAACACATATCATCATTTTTACTTGAAATTAATTTATGAGAATAAATGCTTAAGAAGTTTGGGATTGTTGCATAAACATAAGAGGTTAAAATTATCCAATCTAAAATAGTTAAATATTCTAATTTAGGAAGTTCTTTATCTATTACAAAATTGTACGCAATAAGTGACAATAAACATACTATTGTAATTGTAAGCCGAGACTCGATTTCTCTTGGTGTGACCCATAGAGAAGACCAACAAACCGTCAAAATTAATAAGATTGGTAATATGACTTTATAGAGATAGTAGCTATGTTTTCTCTCTATCTCTATTTCAAATTTTACTCCGTCGTAAAAGTAAACATCATTTGGTCCTTTGTAAGGTGAATAAGTCAATCTATTTGAAATAATATTCCATCCATTTATTGGATTTTTTTCTGAGAAATCATTAAGAACTCTTTTTGAATATTCACTTACCGCCAACTGCTCTTTTTCTAACTCGTACTTTCTATCTACCAAGTGCATTACTAACTTTTGTTTATCGAAAGGAAAGTTTCTTAAATCAAAATTAGTATTGAAACTAAAAATACCCCTGGCGTAGTAATCTATTGTTAATTCATTGCCCCAGCCTAATTTTACGTCTTCTGGAATGTCTATTGAATAAGGTTTTAAAACGTAACTTTCCACAAGTAGATTTTGATTAATGCTGTGAATATTTTCAAATTCAAAATTCAATCCAGGGTCTGCAGCTTTTAATGATTGCCACTCGTTTGCTGTATAATTGCATAGATCAGAATACTTTTTTCCATAGCTATCATCTCTAAGCAAATATTCCATAGCTTTAGTGTAAATTGGATCAAATCCGTCATCTTCATAACTGAACGAGTATTGAAAATTTAATTCTAAACCAGCGTTAAACTTATTATTTTTTTCATCTATTTCGATTGACTTAACATATACATCTGTAAACGGATAACTTACGCTAGATTTTAATTTTTTAATTTCTAAACTATAATTTTGTGAGTTAGAGGCGCTTTTAAATATAAAATTTACTTTTTCATTATCTTCAAAAAATTCTTCAATTTCTTTTTCATACAATTCAATATCTAATTTTCTGAGATCTTTTCCATTTGCAGAAATGATTAAGTCATTCTCAAAGATTTTTCCTAATAAATCGGAATTTTCAATTTTTCCAACCTTATAATAACCTTCCTCATTTCTATCAAAAATCCACACTTCTGAATCATCAATAGTTGATTTATCATTAAATTTTACTTGAAAAGCAAACCCAAATTTATTTACATCAGCCATAGGAATAGTGTCTAAATTATATTCTGTGTAATTTTGTTTATAATCATCTAAAAGCAAATCGCAAACTTGTTTAGAATTTGCCTGTGCGAAGGAAATCAAACTAAATATAAAAATTAAAAAAAAGAGATTAAATTTTTTTTTCATACTCACGTTTTTTTAATTTCTGTGATTTTTTAAGTCTTCCAAAAGCTTTAAGAACAATAACCCAAGATATTATTACAATTAAAACTGAAACTATAAAGAAAGAATAAGCAAAAAAATTATAAGCGCCATGTAAACATATAGGAACAATCATACATAATGCTAAGTTATTTTGTTTTTTCACAAAAGAATATTTCATGAAAAAATATCCCATTGTGGCTCCAAATACTCCATGTGCAGGAATTGCTGTGAAAGCTCTTAAGATTGCGAGTGAAGCTTCGGTAGAATTGAAATAATCGCTTAATAAGTAAACATAATAAATATTTTCTAGGGTGGCAAATCCAAGTGATACAGTAACGCCATAGACAATCCCGTCAACTGGTTCGTTGAAATCTTTCATTTTGTAAACCAAAGAATAGAGAACACTAAATTTTAAAATCTCTTCAACTGGTGCAGCTGTTAAAAAAGAAGAAATTAATCCTTCACTTATACCTCTTCCTGAATAAATGTCTCCTAATGCTGTGTTCAAATAATACGCTGGAAAACAAATAAAAATACCATAT
>CACBFE010000025.1 GCA_902538445.1 uncultured Pelagibacteraceae bacterium
TTTTGCGTGATTTAATTGCCAGTCAATCACAAATTTGATTAATTTATGATTAACCTTTAATTTAACGAACTTATCAGACAACTCTATTGAGTCTGCTTTTGATCCATCAATATTTAAAAGAGGAAACTTCATCTATTTCTTACCTTTTTTAGCAGCTGCCGCTTTAACTTTTGCGTCAAACTTTTCTTTGATAGTTTTTCTTGTCACATTTTTAATTGACTCTCTTAAAAATACAGTTGAATTTTTTGAACCTGGTATTGAACCTTTTAAGTATAATAAATTATTTTCTAAGTCTGATTTTACTACCTCCAAATTAAGCATAGTTCTTAATTTATCACCCATATGGCCAGCCATTTTTTTTCCTTTAAAAACTTTACCAGGATCTTGTCTTTGTCCAGTTGAACCGTGAGATCTGTGAGAAACTGATACGCCGTGAGAAGCTCTTAAACCACCAAAATTCCACCTTTTCATAACGCCTGCAAACCCTTTTCCTATAGTTTTTGATCTTACATCTAAAAATTTTTTATCCTTAAAAATTTCTAGACCTAATTCATTTCCTTCTTTGTACTGTTCGTTATTATCGACTCTAAATTCTTTAAGAATCCTTTTTGGCTCAGTATTTTTTTTTGCAAAATAACCTTTCATTTGTTTTGTTAATTTAGAATTTTTAAGTTTAAAAAAACCAACTTTTACTGCAGCATATCCTCGTTTTTCATGTGTAATCACGTCTAGAACTCTTCCTTTTTCTATTTTAATTACAGTCACAGGAACTGATTGACCGCTTTCCATAAATTCTCTGGTCATCCCTAATTTAGTGCCTATTAATCCAATGCTCATAGTCTATATCTTTATTTCAATATCAACACCTGAAGCTAAATCTAATTTCATAAGTGCCTCTACTGTTTGAGGTGTTGGTTCTATTATATCAATTAACCGTTTGTGGGTTCTTGACTCAAATTGTTCTCTACTTTTTTTGTCTATGTGAGGAGATCTTAGAACTGTATATCTCTCAATTCTCGTAGGTAATGGAATAGGACCTTTGACCTGTGCGCCTGTTCTTTTTGCTGTATTAACAATCTCCTCTGTTGATAAATCAAGAATTTTATTGTCATAAGCTTTAAGGTGTATTCTTATATTTTGATTTTCCATAAATTAAGCCAATTTCTTTGTTACTTCATCTTGAACGTTCTGAGGAACTTTATCGTAATGACTAAATTGCATTGTATATTGAGCTCTTCCTTGAGTTGATGAACGTAAATTATTTATATATCCAAACATGTTTGCTAAAGGCACTGTCGCATTTATCGCTGTTGCATTGCCTCTAGACTCCGTTGAAGCAACTTGTCCTCTTC
Organism: uncultured Pelagibacteraceae bacterium; assembly: GCA_902538445.1. Lineage (GTDB taxonomy): Bacteria > Pseudomonadota > Alphaproteobacteria > Pelagibacterales > Pelagibacteraceae > Pelagilacustribacter. The sequence continues at coordinate 1,353 of CACBFE010000025.1, forward strand.
TACTATTTAAATCTCCAATTACGTCACCCATAAATTCCTCTGGAGTTACAACTTCAACTTTCATCATAGGTTCTAATAATTTTAATGTTGCTTTTGTACATGCTTCTCTGAAACACATTCTTGATGCAATCTCAAAAGCAAGAACGCTTGAGTCCACGTCATGATGTAAACCATCTAAGATAGTTACTTTATAATCAATTACTGGAAAGCCAGCTAATATTCCACTTTCTGCTACACTTAAAACACCTTTTTCGACTCCAGGTATAAACTCTTTTGGTATTGCACCCCCTTTTATTTTATTGTCAACTTCTCTACCTTTTCCTGGTTCTAATGGTTCTACGCTCAATGTTACTTTAGCAAATTGTCCTGAACCTCCACTTTGTTTTTTATGAATGTAAGTTACCTCTGATGAGCCAAGAATGGTCTCTCTATAAGCAACTTGAGGAGCACCAACATTTGCCTCCACTTTGAACTCTCTCTTCATTCTATCAACAATAATATCTAAATGGAGTTCGCCCATACCTTTTATTATTGTTTGACCAGATTCTTCATCTGAACTTACTCTAAAAGAAGGGTCTTCTTTTGCTAGTCTGTTTAGAGCTTCACCCATTTTTTCTTGATCACCCTTTGTTTTAGGTTCAACGGCGATCTCAATCACCGGGTCAGGAAATTCCATTGGCTCTAATAATACAGGTTTATTTTGATCACATAGTGTATGACCTGTAATTGTATTTTTTAAACCTGCAAGGGCAACTATATCTCCCGTATTTGCCTCTTTAATATCCTCTCTAGAATTAGCGTGCATTAAAAGCATTCTGCCAACTCTTTCTGTTTTTTCTGTTGATGAGTTATAAACAGCTGTACCTGCTTGTAATTTTCCAGAATAAATACGAATAAATGTTAATGAACCGACAAATGGGTCGTTTGCAACTTTGAAAGCTAATGCAGAAAAAGGCTCGCTATCTTCGAATTTCATTTGTAATTTTTCTTCAGAATTTAGCTTGGTAGCTTCTATTGAACCTATATCCTTAGGACTAGGTAAATAATCAATTACAGCGTCTAATAGCGGTTGTACGCCTTTATTTTTAAAGGCTGAGCCTGTTAAGATTGGAACAAAATTAAAATTTAATGTTCCTTTTCTAATACACTTAATTAAATCTTCATTTGAAGGTTCTTTTCCTTCTAAATAAGCCTCCATTAATCTTTCATCCTCTTCAACTGCAGTTTCTACAAGATTTTGCCTATACTCTTTTACTTTTTCTTTAAGATCATCTGGTATATCTACGTAATCAAATTTTGCTCCAAGATCTTCATTTTGCCAAACAACACCTTTCATTTTAACAAGGTCAACTATACCTTTTAAGTCAGCTTCTGTTCCGATTGGTAATTGTAAAGGAAGCGGTTTACATCCTAACCGCTCTTTAATCATGTCTACACAACGATAAAAGTCTGCACCAGTTCGATCTAATTTGTTCACAAAACAAATTCTTGGTACTTTATATTTATCTGCTTGTCTCCAAACAGTTTCGGATTGTGGTTCTACACCAGCAACACCATCAAAGACGGCAACCGCTCCATCTAATACCTTTAATGATCTTTCTACTTCAATTGTAAAGTCCACATGTCCCGGTGTGTCTATAATATTAATTCTATGATCTCTCCAAAAACAAGTAGTGGCAGCTGAAGTGATGGTTATACCTCTTTCTTGTTCTTGTTCCATCCAATCCATTGTTGCAGCACCATCGTGTACCTCACCAATTTTATGACTTTTACCCGTATAGTACAAAACCCTTTCAGTGGTCGTAGTTTTACCGGCATCTATGTGAGCCATGATACCGATGTTTCTATATTTATCTAAAGAATATTTAGCCATAAATTCTTACCATCTAAAATGTGCAAAGGCTTTATTTGACTCTGCCATTTTATGAGTATCTTC
>CACBFE010000026.1 GCA_902538445.1 uncultured Pelagibacteraceae bacterium
CCTCCAACAAAGTGTTCAATAGTTTTCATGATGTTATTGAATAAATAAGCTTTTAACTTGTTGCAAGCATTTTCTTAATAGAACCAATAGCTTTTGCTGGATTTAATCCTTTTGGACAAGAATTAGTACAATTCATAATCGTATGGCATCTATATAACTTTAGTTCGTCTGCTACTTTCTTGAGTCTATCTTTTTTATCTTCATCTCTACTATCGTTGATCCAACGGTAAGCTTGTAATAAAACTGCGGGTCCTAGGTATTTGTCACCATTCCACCAATAACTTGGGCAAGAAGTAGAACAACAAGCGCATAATATACATTCATAATAACCATCTAATTTTTCTCTATCTTTTTGGGACTGTTTAATTTCCTCTTTTTCTTTTCCAGTTTGCTCCGTTTGCAGCCATGGTTTGATTGATTCATATTGCTTATAAAGCGTAGTTAAATCTCCAATGAGATCTTTTACTACTTTTAAATGAGGTAAAGGATAAACATTAAGATCACCATTAATATCTGAATGAGACTTAATGCAAGCTAAAGTATTTACTCCATCAATATTCATCGCACATGAACCGCAGACTCCATGAGCACATGATCTTCTAAATGTAAGTGATGGATCAATCTCATTTTTTATTTTAAATAAAATATCTAAAACTTTCGGACCACAATTATCCATATCTACTTCAAAAGTATCTACTCTAGGGTTTTGTCCATTAGAAGGATCCCATCTATATACATTTACTTTTTTTAAATTTTTTGAATTTGTTTTATCTTTATAAAACTTACCAACCTCTATTTTTGAACTTTGAGGTAAGCTAAATTGTGCCATGCTTAATAAACTCTCTCCTTAGGAGGAAAATATTGAACATCATTTGTAAGTGTTCTGGAATGAACATCTCTATATTTGATCTCTACTTTTTTATCATTTTGCCATGCTAAAGTGTGCTTCATAAAATTTTTATCATCTCTTTTACTATAATCTTCCCTTGCATGCGCTCCTCTGCTCTCTTTCCTGCTGTACGCTGAGTCCATTGTTGTTAATGCCTGCCTAATTAGATTATCAAATTCCAAAGTTTCAACTAGTTCAGTGTTGAAAAGAAGAGACTTGTCCTTAACAAAGATATCTTCCATTCCCTCATAAGGCTTTCTTATTTGATCCACGCCTTCTTTTAATGTTTTTTCCGTTCTAAAGACTGCACATTTTGATTGCATTGTTTTTTGCATATTTAGTCTGAGATCCGCAGTTTTACTTGAACCTGTCGAATTTCTAATTTTATCAAATCTATCTAAACATTTGTCTGTTTCTGTCCTAGAAACCTCCTCGTGAGGCATACCTGGTTTAACAAGTTCAGCTGCTCTTTTAGCTGCAGCTCTTCCAAATACTACTAAGTCGATTAATGAATTTGAACCCAGCCTATTAGCACCATGAACTGATACACAGGCTGCTTCTCCAATTGCCATAAGACCAGGTACCGTTTTCTCTGAGCCATTTAAAGTCAAAACTTCTGCTTTATAATTTGTTGGAATACCTCCCATGTTGTAGTGAACTGTAGGGACAACTGGAATAGGTTGCTTATTTACGTCGACATTTGCAAAAGTTTTTGCGGCCTCAGTAATGCCTGGAAGTCTTTCCTCCAAAACTTCTTTGTCTAAGTGATCTAAGTGTAAATTTATATGATCTTTATCTTTTCCAACACCTCGACCTTCGTTGATTTCCATCTCCATTGATCTGCTTACTACATCTCTTGATGCCAAATCTTTTGCGTTTGGTGCATAACGTTCCATAAATCTCTCGCCTTTGCCATTTACTAAAAATCCTCCCTCTCCTCTTGCGCCTTCAGTAATTAGACATCCCACGCCATAAATCCCAGTTGGGTGGAATTGAACAAACTCCATATCTTGTAAAGGTAACCCAGCTCTCAATACCATTGCGTTACCATCCCCTGTACAAGTATGTGCTGAGGTAGCTGAATAATAAACTTTTCCATACCCGCCTGTTGCAATTATCGTAATGTGTGATCTGAATCTATGAATTGTTCCATCAGTTAAATTCCAGGCTATAACTCCTTTGCACTCACCATTTTTCATTATTAAGTCTAGTGCGAAATACTCAATAAAAAATTCTGTGTTATGTTTTAATGCTTGGCCATAAAGAGTATGCAAAATTGCGTGGCCCGTTCTATCAGCTGCAGCGCATGTTCTTTGGGCTGTACCATTACCATAATTTTTTGTCATTCCGCCAAACGGCCTTTGATAAATTTTTCCATCATCTGTTCTACTAAAAGGGACACCATATCTTTCTAATTCAACTACTGCTCTTGGAGCCTCTTTACATAAATATTCTATTGCATCTTGATCTCCTAACCAGTCAGAGCCTTTTACTGTATCGTACATATGCCATCTCCAGTCATCTTCTCCCATATTTCCAAGTGCAGCCGAGATACCTCCTTGAGCTGCAGATGTGTGACTTCTAGTTGGAAATACTTTTGAAATACAAGCTGTTTTTAATCCAGCTTCTGATAGGCCAACAGCGGCTCTAAGACCAGACCCTCCTGCTCCTAAAACTACAACGTCATATTCATGATCTATAATTTTATATGCACTCATTAAGATAAATTATATATTCCTGTAATAGTTATTAAAGGCATAATTATAGCAAATATATTCAAAACTTTATTTGCGACATTTTTGATTTTTTGATCCTTTATATAATCTTCGAATATCTCGCTAACTGTTAAAGCTGAAAAAAAGAAGGCTAT
>CACBFE010000027.1 GCA_902538445.1 uncultured Pelagibacteraceae bacterium
ATTGACGTGATAAAAATTTCTCATCAATTTCAAGTTCAGATGATTTCTCTTTAACTAATTTCAAAAAACTTAATGTGTCTAATTCTTTTTCACCTCTTGCTTTTCTAATTGAATTAAGAGATGTCTTTAAAAAAACATTAGTATTTACTCCTGGTATTTCTAATGGATATTGAAATGCTAAAAATATTCCTTTTTGAGCTCTTTCCTCAGTTGACAATTCACTAAGATTTTGACCATCAAATTTAATTTCTCCTTTTGTTTCGTAACCATTCTTGCCAGATAATATATTTGCTAATGTGCTTTTTCCGGAGCCGTTTGGTCCCATTATTGCGTGAACTTCACCGGGTTTAATATCAAGATTTAAGCCATTTAAAATATGCTTATTATCAACTTTAACTTCTAAGTTTTTAATGTTTAACATTATCCTACACTTCCTTCTAAGCTTATTGCCACAAGTTTTTGCGCTTCAACCGCGAATTCCATAGGCAGTTGCTGTAAAACTTCTTTACAAAAACCATTTACAATTAAGCTAACTGCTTCTTCCTGATCTAGTCCTCTTTGATTGCAGTAGTAAAGCTGATCTTCATTTATTTTTGTAGTTGTTGCCTCGTGTTCTATTGTTGAAGTAGAGTTATTATTTTTAATATAAGGAATAGTGTGTGCTCCACATTTATTACCCATCAATAAAGAGTCACATTGAGTATAATTTCTAGAATTACTAGCTTTATTTTTAATTTCTACAAGGCCTCTATACATATTATCTGCTTTACCAGCAGAAATGCCTTTTGAAATTATTTTACTTTTTGTATTTTTTCCTAAGTGGATCATCTTCGTTCCGGTATCTGCTTTTTGATGGTTATTTGTAATTGCAATTGAGTAAAATTCACCAACGGAATTATCCCCTTGCAAAATACAACTAGGATATTTCCAGGTTATGGCCGAACCTGTTTCAACCTGTGTCCAAGAAATTTTTGAATTCTTACCCCTACAAGCCCCTCTTTTTGTAACAAAGTTATAAATTCCACCAACTCCATTTTCATCTCCTGGATACCAATTTTGTACTGTTGAGTATTTTATCTCTGCATCATCTAAAGCCACTAACTCCACATTGGCTGCATGAAGTTGATTTTCATCTCTCATAGGAGCTGTGCAACCCTCTAAATAACTTACATAACTCCCTTTATCTGCGATTATTAACGTTCTTTCAAACTGACCAGTTTCTGATGCATTGATTCTAAAATATGTTGAGAGTTCCATTGGACATTTTGTATTAGGAGGTATGTAGACAAATGAACCATCTGTAAATACGGCTGAATTCAAAGTAGCAAAGAAATGATCGCTTAACGGAATTACAGATCCAAGATACTTTTTTACTAAGTCAGGATGTTTTTGAATAGCTTCAGATATTGAGCAAAAAATTATTCCTTTTTTTGTTAGTTCGTCCTTAAAAGTTGTTGCAACTGAAACTGAGTCAAAAACAGCATCTACGGCTATTCCATTTAATTTTTTTTGTTCATTTAAAGGAATTCCAAGTTTTTTATATGTCTCTAAAATTTTAGGATCTATTTCGTCTAAACTTTTAGGTTTTTCCGATGCACTTTTTGGCGCAGAATAATAATATAAATCTTGATAGTTAATTTTTGGATATTTTGGTTTCTGCCAATCAGGTTCTTTTAAGGCTTTCAATCTATTAAAAGCTTTTAGCCTCCACTCTAACATCCATTTTGGTTCTTTTTTAATATTTGAGATAAATTTAATTGTATCTTCATTTAAACCCTTTGGAGCTCTTATATTTTCTACATCAGTTGTAAAACCGTACTTATATTCTTGAGCATTTTTTAAGTCTTCTGTTTTCATCTATCTACCATTTGATTTTTTTTTACTAGATCTTGTAATTTTACTTTCTCAAAAAAACTATTAATGTGCTGATCAAGCTGATCCCATAAATTATGGGTAATGCATTTTGAAGATTTGTTATTGCAACCTTTTTTTGACTCTTTTTTACAATTCAAAGTTTTTATTTTTTCATCAACTGCTGAAATTATATTTGAGATTTTAATTTCTTCTGGAGGAGATTCTAGTACGTATCCGCCTTTTGCTCCTCTAACACTTTTTACTAAGTTCTCTTGTTTAAGTTTAATAAATATTTGTTCAAGATAAGCTAAAGAAATATTTTGCCTTAAAGAAATATCTGTCAAACTTATAGGACCATTATCTTTAAATTGGGCTAAATCTGCCATTGCCATAACAGCGTATCTACCTTTATTAGTCAGTTTCATAATTAAGGCGTGTAATACTATATTTTTAGTGCAATTCCTACCTTTTCAGTATGAATTAAAAAAAAATATTTGCCGCACAAAAACATGTTATAAAACATTACTTTTTTTTAAAAATAATAATCATTATCAGACATGAAACCTAAAAGTTTAGAAATTTTTATCCCTGGGCCCGCCGGTAGACTTGAAGCAAAATATTATAAAAATCCGAAATTTGGTTCACCTATAGCAATCGTTCTACATCCCCACCCTCAATATGGTGGGACAATGAATAATAAGATAGTTCAGCTTATGTATAATATTTTTTTGG
>CACBFE010000028.1 GCA_902538445.1 uncultured Pelagibacteraceae bacterium
AATTTTTTGTTTTTAATAATTTTTTTTAATCTATTTTCACTTTTGTCTATTAAAAAAACTTTTTTACTTTTATTCAATAAACATAATTTTGAAATTAATTGACCAATTGTACCTGCTCCAAAAATAACTACTGTCCCCTCTGGCTTTAAATCAATTTTTTCTATCCCATTAATACAACAGGCTAAAGGTTCTGTCATCGCAGCTTGATCATAATTTATTTTTTTCTTTGTAAAAAAATGCGGAAATTTTTTTAATATATTCGATTTAATAGCGAGAAATTTTTGAAATCCTCCATCCACTTCATGGCCAAGTGCAAAATCTTCTTTGGTATGATCTTCTATATCTGCTCCTAATACGATATTTGAATTTTTCTTGAAATATTTCTCATTTTTTGGAACTTTTACAATTTTACCAGAAATTTCATGTCCCATAATTCTATTCTTTTTAACTCTTTTGCTTCCATTTAAAAAAATTTTAAGGTCTGTGCCACACATTCCGCAACTCTCTACCTTAATTATAATATCGTCTTTTTTAATCTTTAAATTTGAAGTTTTTAATATCTGTTTTTTGGGTTTAAGAAAATGTAAAGATGTATTTTTTATCATATATTTAATGAAAGATACGCGTAAGTGATTAATAAAATAGAAAACGGTACAAGATAAATAGCTTTATATTTACTGAACAAATTATATATACTTTTTTTTAAAAGACTAAAAAAAATATTTTTTTCTAAACTATTCTCATAAAAAATACTGTCTTTGTTCAAATAATAAATCACAGGAACATAATATAAAAAATGAAGAAGAAATAAAGATATCCTATTTTCCAACATTTGTAAGTCAACCCCGTACCCCATTAATGAAAGTCCTATAAGACATAATTCAATTACCATCAAAATATAAATTGGGAAAAACTTTATGAAAAATTCATACAAATCGACTTTAAAAAAAATATTTATTAAAATAATTAAAGTCATTGGAGAGATAAAATAGAAAAGCAAACTATATAACGGAAAGTTTTGTTCTGGGTTTATATTAGTAAGTGTGTCGACTTCAAAATTTATAAATAATAATAAGAAGTTACATACGTACATTAATAAAATTAACAATATTTCTTTCAAAGAAAATGAAATTTTTTTTAAAAAAACGGTTATTAAAACAAACATTGTCCAATAAGAAAGTCCTAATAATCCATCCAGTGGGTGAATGTGTGTATTTATTAACCAGAGAGATGTAGCAATAAAAATAAAACTTTTATTTAAATTAATTACTCGATTAGAATAATAAAATGTTATCAAAAAACAAAATATTGAAAATGATGGAATTGGGAAACCAATTATTTCAAAATTTTCAGATCTATTTGCTACATTGTATAAATCAGAAAAAGTAAAAACTGATTTTAAAAAATTTATAAAAGGAAAACTTTCTGAGGAAAGGATTGAAAGCAAAGTCAAGGAAACCGACCATAAAGTATTTTGTAATATCTTGTAAAAAATTTTATATAAAATGGCTGCACATAAGGACGGGAATAAAATAGATCCTAAAATTAAGTTTAATTTTTTTGATTGAATTAATTCATTTAAAAAATTTGAAAGATGCGGTGTAAAATTATAATAATTTATAGCATAGGATAATTCGTCGTTATTTATTGCGACATTATCATTGTTGAAAATAAACCAAGCTGAAAAATATAATAAAAAAACAAAAAAGATACTTAATTCAATTATATTTCTTTTAATTAAATTCATTGTTAAAACTTTCTTGAAAAAAAGATTCTTAATGATGATAAAATAATTTTTGAGGCATGTAAAATTTTCCTTAAAAATTTTTCGTTATTTCCTATTCCATGTAATCTTTTATTAAATAATACATTAAATCTAATTAATTTTTGATTGGCTTTTTTAGCTGCAAGTAATAAATAGATGTCGATACTAAAATCGTCAGGAACAAAATCTAAATTATTTATAATTTTTCTATTAAAAAAATTTGGCTGTGCATGTATGTCTACTAATTTAGACATGAACATTACGCTGATTAAAACAGTCATAGCACTTGTAAAAATGGAGTCTAAAAAATTTCTCTTAAATCTAAAACCTTTGATAAATAAATTTTGAGCGCCATTATTTGAGAAAATTTCATAAGCAGTAAATACATCGTTTAGATCTGTTTGTAAATCGGCATGAGTATAACAAATCAAATCATTTTTGCTTTCCTTAATACCTTGTTTGATTGCATTACCAAAACCAATGTTGCTGTCTATTAAAATTATTTGTAGATTAGGAATGTCCTTATTATTTTTAGCTTTGATCAATTCTTCTCTGGTTTTATCTGAAGATCCATTATCAATTAATATAGCGTCAAATTTGACACGTTTATTTAAATATATAATTTTATTTGTGATTTCATTAATATTTTTTTGTTCATTATAGCATGGAATTATTAAGGAAAATTTGTTCATTTTATATTTTTT
>CACBFE010000029.1 GCA_902538445.1 uncultured Pelagibacteraceae bacterium
AAAAAGCCATTTTATTAACAGTTAATTTTAATTGTAAAAAGTGGGTTATACTATAATAAAGAATTATAGCAATACTTATAATCATTGATTAAACTATAAAAATGAACGCTTTATTATTCCCAGGTCAAGGTTCGCAGCTAATTGGCATGGGATCAGAATTTTATAATAATTACGAATTAGTCAAAAAAATTTTTAAATTAGCAGATGAAAAACTCGGATTTTCAATATCAAAAATTATTTTAGAGGGACCTTCTGATGATTTACAACTAACTAAAAATACTCAGCCAGCGATTTTAACAGTTAGTTATTCAATTTTTAAAGTATTAAAAGAAGAATTTCATTTTGATTTTAAATCATTCAGTTTTTTTTCTGGTCATTCTTTAGGAGAATACAGTGCTTTAGTTAGTTCAGAGTCTTTAGATTTTGAAGATGCAGTTTATTTATTGCACGAAAGAGGTAAAGCAATGCAAAATGCAGTCCCAATAGGAAAAGGTTCAATGCTCGCTGTTTTAGGGTTAGAAACAGTAGAGATTCAAAATTTAATTGAAAATGTGAAAAATAAAATTGAAGTATGTGAAATTGCTAACGATAATGCTTTGGGTCAAGTAATTATAAGCGGAAATAAAAAATGTGTCGAAACTATACAAAATATTTTGAAAGAAAAAAAAGTAAAAACGATCCCTTTAAAAGTGAGTGCGCCATTTCATTGCTCTCTTATGAAAAAAGCATCTGAAGATATGACTGAAAAAATAAGTAATACATCATTTAAAAAACCTTTATTTAAAATTATAAACAATGTTGACGCGAAAGTAGAGATGGATCCAAGTAAAATTAAAAAAAAATTAATTGATCAAATTTTTTCAACTGTAAAGTGGCGTGAGAGTATTATTTTCATGGAAAAATCAGGCGTTAAAAACTTTATTGAAATAGGTCCAGGAAAAACTCTATGCGGTATGGTTAAAAGAACTGTTAAAGATGTAAATTGCTTTCCAATTAATTCAATTGTTGATATTAAAAACTTACTAAATGAATTTAAAAAATAAAAAAGTTTTAATTACAGGGGCCACTGGAGGTATAGGAAATAATTTAGTGGAGACATTTGATAATTTAGGTGCAACAGTTGTTGCTACTGGTACCAATGAAGAAAAATTAAATAATTTAAAAAAAAGATACCCTAAAATTTATACCGAGCCATTTAAACTTCAAGATCATAAAAAAATTGAAAGCTTTATAGAAAGAGTGGATGAAAAACTAAATGGTTTAGAAATATTAATAAATAACGCTGGGATTACTTTGGACAATTTATCTTTGAGATTGACCGAGGACAATTGGAAAAAAGTTATTGATATTAATTTAAATTCTACTTTTTTAATGTGTAAATATTCAATAAAGAAAATGTTAAAGAAAAAATATGGAAAAATAATCAATATTACTTCTATAGTAGGACACACTGGAAATGTTGGTCAAGCAAACTACGCAGCCTCAAAAGCGGGTATATTAGGCTTTTCAAAAAGTCTTGCTCAAGAATATGCAAAAAAAAATATAAATATTAATTGTGTTTCACCAGGTTTTATCAAAACAGATATGACAGATAAAATTAGCGAAGAATTTAAAAAAATTTTAATTAGTAAAATACCCTCAGGAAGCCTTGGAACTGCCGAAGACGTGTCTAATTGTGTAGCATTTCTTGCTTCAGATATGTCAAAATATATAAATGGGGAAACTATTCATGTGAATGGTGGAATGTATATGGCTTGACAATTCTTATTAATAATCTAATAAGAAAACACACTAAAGAAAGGAATTCATGTCTGAAAATGTTAAAGATAAAGTAAAAAAGATAGTCGCAGATCATCTAGGGGTAGAGGAAGAAAAAGTAACCGAGGAAGCAAGTTTTATTGATGATTTAGGTGCTGATAGCTTGGATACTGTTGAGCTAGTAATGGCCTTCGAGGAAGAGTTTGGTTCAGAGATATCTGATAGCGAAGCAGAAAAAATTTTAACAGTTGGCGATGCAATAAAATTTATTGAGAGCAAAGCAAGTTAAAATATCATGCCTCGACATGAGGAAAACATATTACTTATTTTGTCTTCACCCTCTGGTGCAGGCAAGACAACACTATCAAAGAAAATTCAGCAAAAATACTACAATTTCAAAATTTCAGTTTCTCATACTACCAGGTCTCCAAGAGATAATGAGGTAGATGGAGTCGATTATTACTTTGTAAATAAGAAAAAATTTAAAGAATTAATCGAAAAAAAAAGTTTTTACGAGTATGCAAAAATATTTGAAAATTTTTATGGAACTTCAAAAAATGAGGTAAATT
>CACBFE010000030.1 GCA_902538445.1 uncultured Pelagibacteraceae bacterium
CCTAAAACTATCAACTAATTTATTTTTTTCATCAATCATTTATTAACTAAACAGTCTTTTGTGTTATAATGTTTTGATTCAATAGTTATTTTATGAAAAAAACAATCAAAATTATAGATCTATTTGCTGGTATAGGTGGCACAAGATTAGGAATAGAACAAGCTGGAAAGAAACTTGGTTACGGCGTCAAATGCTCTTTTACTTCAGAAATTGATAAATACGCAATTAAAACTTATGTAAAAAATTTTGGTAATTGTAACATTTATGGTGATATTTCTCAGTTAAAAACCAAGGATATTAAAAACGTAATACCTAATCATGACATGTTGCTTGCCGGTTTTCCTTGTCAGCCATTTTCTCAAGCAGGACATAAAAAAGGTTTTGCAGATACCAGAGGAACGCTTTTTTTTGATATTCAAAGAATTTTAGAAATTAAAAAACCCAAAATGTTTTTATTAGAGAATGTTAAACATTTAAAAGGACACGATAAAGGAAGGACCTTAAAGACTATTCTTAAAGTTTTAAGAAAAAACTATTATGTACCTGAACCACAAGTTTTATCCTCAAAAGATTTTGGGATACCTCAGAATAGGCAGAGAATATTCATTGTTGGTTTTAGATCTAAAGATACTAATGGCACATACTTGTTTCCTAGACCAATTAAGAAAAAGACAAGGTTAGGGGATGTTTTGATAGGAAAATATGAGAATAAATATGTAATATCAAAAAAGATTTGGAAAAGTCACATTAGAAGAAAAAAAAATAATAAAAAAATGGGTAAAGGCTTTGGTTTTGGTCTTTTTGATAAAAATAGTGAATATTGTAATACAATTTCAGCAAGATATTACAAAGATGGATCTGAAGTTTTAGTCTCAAGAGGAAAAAATAAGGAGCCTAGAAAACTTTTACCAAGAGAATGCGCAAGATTACAAGGATTCCCTGATAATTATAAAATTCCAGTAAGCGATACACAAGCTTACAAACAATTTGGAAATAGTGTTACGGTCTCAGTAATAAAACAAATTTGTATTAATATGATTAAATTTTCCTACGAAAAGGACGGTCTAATTACAGAAAACAAACAATTAGATTTACAACTCGCTTAATTATAAAATCCTACATTATCCTCTAAAAAAAATTAAAAATTAAATTTTAAAAATTATCTTGACTTTTAAGGACAAGTTATTTATATTAGAATCATTAACGAACGCATATTAATTGTATTAGATTGTGGTTTTGTTGAAAAAAAATTTTCCTCACATCACATTATGCGGTCATAACAGAAAGGTAAGTTATGTCTGACTATAAAAAGACAAGAAAGAACAAAGGCAAAAAGACAAACAATGTTGTGCCTTTGAAAAAAGATCTCCAAGTTATTAGCAATGACAATCCTGTTGATGCTAAACAACTTGAGATCGATAAGTTAAACGACCATGTAAGGGAGGCTTTTAAGAATTTGGCTGAGTTTACGGATGGTTGTAAATTAAATAACAGCGAGATGTGGTATAATATCTTATATTTTGCTAAGCAAAGAGCGATACATACAATCCCTTACGCTGAATTTAAGATAAATGACGAAAGCTCTAGTTCAGAGGTCACTGAAAACTACGTAAAGTTTTACAATGAGCACTATCCTGAGCTTTTCACGAACAAAGAAAAAAATCGAAGACTACACTAGGGAGGAAGCATGACAGATAAAACAAAATATAGAAATGTTTCTCTCTCACATGAAACTTATGGCACTCTTCAGCAGCTATCAAAAGTTTTGCTTCCTGGAGCAACACTATCCATAAGTAAAACTGTGGAGTCCGTAGCAAATGCATACCAAGAAAAGCTAAAAAATAATTATGATGATAAACCTATTCAGTCTTGAAATTTTAATTGGTTTAGCAGTTGGTTTAATTATTGGCTGGTTCCTCAAAAACTTACTTACAAAAGATGTTAAGTCTGTAAATGATGAGGATCTAGCCAGTAAAATAACAAACTTAACTGATACCATCAATGATTATCAAAAAGAAAACTCTAAAGAGAGAGGTGCTATCAAACAAATTTTTGAAGATAGCAGAACAGGAATAGCAGATGTTATAAAAGCAGCAAATAATATTAAAAATACTTTGATCTCAGGTGGTTCACAAAAGCAAGGAACTTGGGGGGAATTAGTGTTGGAACATATTCTTAAAGAGAATTTGGGTTTTACTGAGGGAGAAGAGTATGATGTAAGAGACTCTCATACTGATGAAGATGGGAGAAAAATTC
>CACBFE010000031.1 GCA_902538445.1 uncultured Pelagibacteraceae bacterium
TTAAATTTAGAACAAAAATAAGAGTTCCGAGCGATGCCTTAAAACTTAACAAAAACCTTTATTATGAAACAAAATTAAAAATTTTTTATTTTATAAAAGATGATAAAATTTTAAGCTATAATCTTAGTAAATATTTTAAAAATAAAATTTTTATAGAAATTGAAAAAAGCTTTAATAAGTGGTTTTTTTTGTACGCTATTGAAAGTACAATATACGTTCTACTCTCTAAAAAAAAAATTTGTATGCTTCATGCTGGTGCGGTAAAAAAAAAAAACTCCTCACATTTAATTCTTGGCCCTCAAGGAAGTGGTAAGACTCTTTACGCTCTTAATAAAATAAGAGAAGGTTATTCATTTCTTGGAGATGAGTATATTTTTTTAAAAAATAAAGTAGAGTGTTTATCATATCCTAGACCGGTAAATTTTAAAAAATTTCATCACAATCACTATCATATTGCTTATAATTATTGGTTGAGATCATTAAAAAAAACTGAAAAATTTAAATGGTTTTTTAAACAAATCTTGAAATCAATCTTATTCAAAGCTGAATGGAAACCTATGATAAGATTAAGAATAAATAGAATATACCCTAAAGCAAAGATTGTAATCAAAACTAAAATAAATAAAGTAATTCTAAAATTCGTGAATAGTAATATTGCAAAAAGTGACTTTTTGTCATTTTATCCAAAAATTATTTTAAAAAATGTTCAATTTGAAATGATTAATCGTTTTATTTCAATATATAAATATATTTTTTTACCAAAAGATATCTTTCTTAAAAAAGTTATTTCGGATATTAATAAATTAGAAAAAAATAAAATTAAAATTATAAAAAAAATTTTTATAAAAAACATAAAAAATGCAAATTGAAATTATAGATAATTTTTTAAATAAAGAGGATTATGAGGAAATTTTAAATCTTCTACCTGGCCCAGTAGAGGATAATAAAACTGGTCATTATCATACAAGATATGAAAAAGATAAAATATTTAAACAAAATTTTTTAAGTGACTCAATGACACAAAGATTAGTAAAGAATTACCACGATAAAGTATTAAAAATTTTGGATAAACTCTCGCCTGAAAAAGTAAAATTATACGATTACTCGGACTTCTCCTTAATAGCCACAGGAAAAAAAATGAATTTTCCAATCCATGATGATAATCCAGACAAACTTTTAACAGGTGTAATTTATTTATCACCAGCAAAAAGCACAGGAACAAATTTTTACAAAGATAAAAAAGGTAATGGTCTGAAGACAATTGAATGGAGGCAAAACAGAGGAGTTTTTTTCTCGAGAAAAGAGAAAGAAAGCTGGCATTCTTATAAAGGCGATGGAGTTACTACAAGATATATTCTAAGTTATCAATTAAAAACTAAAAGAATAAAAGAGGTTTTTGCAGCAGAAGGTACAAATAAATATTTAGGATTAATGAGATACAAGTTTAATCCTTACATCTACAAATATTTTAAATTTACAGTTTAATAATAACTTGAATAATATTTTTCCTAGACTAATCTTTATTCTTCAATCTTTTACTAAAAAAATATTTTTTTTAATTTTTAACTTAGTTCATATTTTGGATAAAATTTTTTATTTATTTCTTAAAAAAAGATTTTTATATTGGTTTAAAGAATTTTTTGAAAGCAGCTCCTACAAAAGAAAAAAAATATTAGATAAAAATATTATTTTTTTTATTCCTAACGAAATAATAGATTGGCGAATAAAAACATTTTTTACTAAAGAACCAGAAACTCTTGAATGGATAGACACTTTTGAGGGTGAAAACATAGTTTTTTGGGACATTGGTGCTAACATAGGTCTCTACTCAATATACGCTGCTATCAAACATAAAAATATTGATATAATTAGTTTTGAACCATCAGTAAATAATTTAAGAATATTGAGTAGAAATATTTATAAAAATAATTTTTTAGATAAAATTAAAATTTTTCAATTACCTCTGTCAGAAAAAGAAAATATTTTTTCAAAAATGAATGAAATAAAATTTATGGAAGGATGGTCAATGAGTACATTTGGTGATACAAAAAATTTTGAGGGGTTAAGTTTTGAACCAAATCACTCATATCAGCTATTTGGAACTAATATTAATTATTTGTTAGATCAAAAAATTCTTAAATTTCCAAATTATATTAAGTTAGATGTTGACGGAATAGAACATAAAATACTTAAAGGAGCCGATAATCATTTAAACGATAAAAAACTAAGAAGTTTATC
>CACBFE010000032.1 GCA_902538445.1 uncultured Pelagibacteraceae bacterium
CTTGAGCAATATTTTTAAGAATTGTTTCTCTATCAACTAAACTTTTTAATATTTTGTTTCCATTTTGAAAATCTGCAATTTTAATCAAGTATAAAGCTTTTTTTAATAATATTAAATTTTTTTGTTCTTCATTTGAGATTTTTTTTTCCAAAACTTCAAAATATTTAATAACTATCTTTTCATCCGAAATTAAATTTTTTTCTATAATAGTATTTAAAGATAAAATTGAGTAAAAACTGTTTTTACCTAAAATTATATTTTCATAAATTTTTAGCGCATCATTTTTTTTATTTGAGTCTAGAAAAATTTTAGCTTTAATATATTTTTCTGCAACCAACTTTTTATCTTTTTCATTTTTGTAATTTAAAAAAATCGAAAAGGCAAAAATAATAAATAAAATTATACTTAAAGTGAAGATTTTGATTTTATGTAATGTATAAAGATTAATTAATCTGTTTTTAAACTCTACTTTATTTTCTGCGCTTTGGTCCATCTAAATAATTATTTATCGTTGGAAATTTTTTAAGTTTAACTGCTCTAGTATATCTTTTTATAGCTTTTTCAATTATTCTATCGAGTTTAGCATATTTTTTAACAAATTTTGGATAAAAACCGCTCAAACCAAGCATGTCGTCTGTTACCAATATTTGGCCATCGCAGTGTGCGGATGACCCTATTCCAATTGTTGGAATGCTCAATCTGCTTGTAATTAATTTCGCAGCAGAAGGTGATAAGCACTCTAAAACTATGCAGAACGCACCAGCTTTTTGAATTAATTCTGCCTCTTTTAATAGTTTGCTCATCTCTAATCTTGTCTGTCCTTCGATTTTAAATTTTTTTTTAAACTGTGGTGTATACCCAACATGCCCCATTACAGGAATATTTTTTTTTACAAGACTTTCTATTATTTTATAATTTTTTTTGTTACTTTCTATTTTTATAGCATCACATTTTGTAGTGTTCATAATTAATATCGCATTTTTTTTTGCACTTTGAAAATTGTTGTAACTTCCTTTTGGCATATCGACGACGAGTAATGATTTTTTAACGCCCATCTTTACGCTTAAGGTGTGTTGAATAATGTTTTCTAATGTAATTCTATGCGTATTCTTGTGCCCATAGAGCACGTTTGCCATTGAGTCGCCAACCAAAATTATATCAACATGCTTATCTAGAATTTTTGCAATATTTTTAGAATAAGCTGTGAGACTAACAATTTTTGATTTATTTTTTTTTAAAAGTATTTGTTTTATTTTTTTGTTCATTATTCTAACTCGATAGTGCTTGGCGGTTTTGAAGTTACATCATAAACAACTCTATTAATACCTTTGACACCATTTATAATTTTGTTAGATATATTATTTATAAAATACTTTGGAAAGCTGAAATAATCAGCTGTCATTCCATCTTCAGATGTAACAGCTCTAAGTAAACAAACATTTTCATACGTTCTTGAATCACCCATTACTCCAACGGTCTTAATAGGAAGTAATGCTGCATATGCTTGCCATATTTTATTGTATAAGCCGTTTTTTATAAGTTCTTTTATAAAAATATGGTCTGCTTCCTGAAGTATTTTAATTTTTTGCGATGTAACATTTCCAACAATTCTAATACCAAGACCTGGTCCAGGAAATGGATGTTTATAATTAATTTCGTTAACTAGTCCTAATGATTTTCCTAAAATTCTTACCTCATCTTTAAAGAATTCTTTTAAAGGTTCAATTAACTTTAGATTCATTTTCTTAGGTAAACCTCCCACATTATGATGGGATTTTATTTTTGAAGATTTGCTTCCTGTTGAAGATCTACTTTCAATTATATCCGGATAAAGAGTTCCTTGAGCTAAAAATTTTAAATTTTTGAATTTCCTTGACTCCTTTTCAAAAACTTTAATAAATAATTTACCAATAATTTTTCTTTTTTTCTCAGGGTTTGAAACATTTTTTAAATTTTTAAGAAATAATCTTGAAGCATTTATAATTTTAACATTTAGATTGTATTTTTTTTTAAAAATTTTGTAAGTATATTTAAATTCATTTTTTCTCATAAGTC
>CACBFE010000033.1 GCA_902538445.1 uncultured Pelagibacteraceae bacterium
AGAAATATTTGATTATGATTTTGCAATCACATCTTTTAAAGGATTTCACCCAAGTTCATTTTCTGGGACCTTATATTGTTATTTGAAAGTAAAACAAAACGAAATTATTAATTTGAGAGAAAAAAAATCTTTTACAAACAAACCCAGTGAAGAATTTGCTTCTGCAGGATCTTATTACTTTAAAAATTTTGATTTATTTCAAGAATATTCATTGAAAGCTTTGAAATCAAAGAAACTAAAGAAAAAATATAAAGAGATATATGCTTCTTTACCTTATTTATTTTTGATAAAGGATAAAAAAAGAATTCTAAATTTTGAGGTAGAAAATTTTATTTCTTTAGGCACCCCTAGAGACTATTACGAATTTTTAGATTGGCAAAAATTTTTTCAAATGAAAGCTTATTCCAAAAATTTATGATTAAAAATTTGATTATTCCAATGGCCGGTTTAGGCAAAAGGTTTAAAAATGAAAATTTTTCGACTATAAAACCCCTTATTACTATTGATAAAAATAGTATTTTTGAAGAGTCCATTAAAGATTTGCCAGACTCAAAGAATATAATTGCTATCTTTAATAAAAATATATTTGAAAAATATTCAATTTTAAAAAAAATTTTAAAAAAAAATAAAATTAAAAGTTTAAAATTAAATAAAAATACCCTTGGGCAATCAGATACTTGTTATAAAGCGAAAACAATAATAAATCCAAATGAAGATCTTTTTATACATTCATGTGACTATGTTATGAAATACTCTTATGAGAAATTTAAAAAAATTGCCACAAGTTGTGATGTTATTATATTCACATTCAAGTTAAAGTCTTCAATAGTAAAAGACTACAATGACTTCGCTTATTGTAAAGAAAAAAATGGAAAAGTTTCAAACATTTCTGAAAAAAAAATTATTTCAAATAATCCTCAACTCGATCAAATGGCAATAGGAACTTTTTGGTTTAGAAAAGCATCAGACTTTTTTGAAATGCACGAAAAATCTATTGAGAAAAAAAATTATATTAATAAAGAGCTTTATGTAGCAAATAATATTAATATATTGATCAAAAAAAAGAAAAAAGTAAAATTTTTTGAAGTTAATCATTGGAAATTTAGGTGATTACTTTAGTTATAAGCAATATATATATTGGAAAAACTTCTTTTTAAAAAATTAGAAAATGATTGCGCTGTCATTATATAAAAATAAAAAATTTAAACTTATAAATAAAAAACTAAATAAGAAAGTTTTACCAAAACAGTGTCGACTTCAAATCTTATATTCAGGTATTTGTGCATCAGATATACCAAGAGCTTTTGAGTCTATGGCTTACAAATATCCATTAGTTATGGGACATGAGTTTGTTGCAAAAGTTATTGATACTGGAACAAAAGTAAGCAAATTTGAAAAAGGAGATATTGTTTCTGCATTCCCTTTAATTCCGTGCTCAATAAAGAATGACAAACATTCATGTGAGCGTTGTGAAAATCAAAATTTCAATCTTTGTTCAGATTACGACTATTACGGCTCTAGACGAGACGGGTCTTTTTGCGAAGTGTTAGATGTAAATGAATGGAATTTATTCAAGATTAAAAATAAAAAAAAATTATTTTTAAACTCACTAATTGAACCTACAGCTGTCTCTTTTAACGTATTTGAAAAAATAAAAAAAAAAGTTGAAAATAATTCAAAAATATTAATTTTAGGCGCAGGATATATTGGTCAAATAGTCTTAAGGGTAATCAATAATTTTAACAAAAAAACAAATATTTTTATTTTAGATAGAAATAAATTTAAATTGATTCTAACAAAAAATTTCTCTACTTCTCAGATATTACTTTCTAAAAATCGCTCAAACAAAAGCGATACAAAGGGGTTAAATTCTAAATTTGATATTGTGATTGAGACCACAGGGAAAGATATTAATTTTTTAAATTCTATTGATTACGTTAAAAAAGGTGGTTATGTCATCTACGCCGGCAATATAGATCAAAGTTTTAAAATTTCTAAAAA